>NZ_JBEOSA010000010.1:0-160162 GCF_040302625.1 Kitasatospora sp. NPDC097643
GCCACCACGCCCCCAACCCGTTGGATGTCCGCCACATCCAACCTGTTCCGGCCTGCCATCACCAACCCGGCGAACGTATGCGGTCAGAGCACTAGCGAATAACGAGAGGGGCAGGAGCATCGGGCTGCGGGCCCAGGCTGCTGTACCGGCCAAGGAGCTCGGCTGGAACGGCCTGCTGATCAAGCTGTGGGTGGAGAACTATGTCACCCATGAGGCTCGTCTCTATGTTGATGGCGGGCAGTACGCAAGGCCTGGCGACTTCCATGACGACGACCTTTAACGCGCGCAGCAGATGATGCACAATCGAAAGAAAGGAAATCTGTGGCTCCCAGAGGAAAGCTTCTCATCTCGGCCGCTGCGGCACTAGCGGTGGCTCTTGCCGCTTCGGTCGGGTGGCGAGTAATGAACGAGCGTGCGACGCCCGACTTGGAGGGGGCCTGGCGGAACGGATCCGTCTTTCTGGAGCTTAAGGCTGGCGGGAAAGTCGGGGTAGCGAAGGTTCCGTTGAGTGTCTGCGGTGGCACCACGGACGCCCGGAAGGATGAGCCCACTGAAATCGAGGGAACATGGAAGGAGGAATACTTCACGGACGCAGGTGATGGTGTCCGGATTGACGCGGCACGGAAGGGAGGAAATGAGCGATGCAACTTCTGGATGGCATACGTGTCCCACAACGGAAATGCCGAGTTGTGGTTCAGCTATGCCCCCTCCCCAGTGAAGTCGCTGGTTAAGGCACCCTGATTCACGCCTTAGGCCGCAGGCCAGGCCATGCCCGGCCTGCGGCCTTGCAAGCCCCTCGGGGCAGAACGCCCGCACAATTGCGGCGATCCTCCCGGAACACCTGGGAGATCCGCTCGGCCGACGACGGCGCCCACGGACGGCTGACCTCAGCCGGCACCGACATCACCCGCAGCCCAGTAAGGGAAGGCTGCTCGGACTCGAAAGACTTACTTCCGAGTATACGGGCAGATGTTTTCCTGGACTACCGCAACGATCCGGATCCCTTGGTCGTCATTCAGAGGTATGCTCCCGCCCTGCGAGAAGTATGACCGTGCATTATCGTGAACTTTCCCCTCCGACGCGCCATGGCTAATGTCGTAGCACACATCTAGAGCCTTGAGCTCGGGGCTTCCATATCGCAGTTCAAGATCGATCTGCCCAAGGGCCTTGACCAGCCTGGCAACTGCAGCAGCATCCGGGGTGGCCAACGGTGAAGAGGAAACTGCTACTGATGACTCCGAATTCGCACTGATGGAAGGGTTCGATGGCTCAGGCGAGTAGGTCTCATAGGCCCACCCCGCCGCCGCAATGACTGCTGCTGCCGCAAAGGCAGTGGCGGTAGCGGTGGCAACGTGGTGCATTCGGAAGAGCATGGTGACATGATTTCAGGAGATGGCCCCGAAGGGAATCAACTATGGGTGACGCGATGCGAACACGTGCATCAGCGGACCCACGCGTCACGGTCCGGCAACGACTCCCAGCGCCGACGGTGGTACTGCGGTCCTTATAGGCAGCATCAGCAATCTGATTGCTTTTCAACCGCTTTGGGTTGGTATTGGTCGGCCCGACAAGCCGGATGACCGAGGGTCATGTCTCCTGAAGGTGGCATTGTGGTCGTACACCAGCGGTCATGGAGTGAGCGGCAATTCATCCCGGGTAGGCCGCCGCGGCGCAGGGTACCGACGAGTACGACGCGGCCGGCAACACCACGAAGATCAACAACCCCAACGGCATCAAGATCCTCAACGCCGGATACACGCTCAAGTCCGGTGAGTCCGTCCGCTCCAACGGCGCCCAGCTCACCATGCAGGCCGACGGCAACCTGGTGCTCAGCTCGCTGCGCACCGGCCAGGTCACCTGGTCGACCAACACCCAGAACCACCCGGGCGCCTGGGCCACCATGCAGGACGACGGCAACTTCATCGTCTACGCGCCCGGCTGGAAGTCCAAGTGGTCCACCTCCACCTGGAACGCCGTCGACGCCGCCAACTCCGCCACCCTCACCTGGGACGTCGAGGGCAAGCTCGCCACCCTGACCCAGGGCGGCGCCACCACCAGCTACCTCTACGACGCCGACGGCAACCAGCTGATCCGCCGCAACCCCGGCAAGGTCACCGTCAACCTCGGCGGCGACGAACTCAGCTACGACACCGGTACCAAGACCAGCACCGGCACCCGCTACTACAACATCCCCGGCGGCATCACCCTCGTCCGCCAGGGCCCGACCAAACTCACCTACCAGTTCTCCGACCACCACGGCACCAACGACCTCTCCATCGACCGCACCACCCTCACCGAATCCCGCCGCACCCTCGACCCCTTCGGCACCCCCCGCGGCCCCGGCTCCAACACCACCCCCTGGTCCGGCGACAAGGGCTTCGCGGGCGGCCTCAAGGACGACCTCACCGGCTTCACCAACCTCGGCGCCCGCCAATACCAACCCACCACCGGCCGCTTCCTCAGTCCCGACCCGGTGCTTGCGGAGAACGATCCTCAGCAGTGGGCTGCCTACTCGTATTCGCACAACAACCCAGTGAACCGGTCCGATGGAACGGGCCTGTACGACCCCGACCTCCGTTGCGAAAGGAGCCCTGGAAATATTGGCTGCAACAGCGCAGAGAAGGTGAACAGTCAGGTTCTCCTTGATCTAGGGGACCCAGATGACAAGTACCATGTCGGCGCCCCGTCCGAGCCTTCGGTTGATTTTGGGAATGATTTCCCGTACGACCCGTCGGTCAAGACCACTGCAGACGACGAAAAAGACTACGACGCATGGCGGAACATGGGAATGGCAACGTAACAGTGCAGTCGATTCAAGATCGGGCTCTGCGACAAGGCCAAGAAAAATGCATCTCAGATGCCAGATGCAAGTGATGCGTACATGCACTACATGGACGGGTCCGGGTCTGACTACTGGGTGAACTACGCAAAAGCGTATGACGATGATTCCCAGATTCGAAAGCTTGTAGACGAGGAGATAGATTCCGCCAGGGAATGGGCCGAGAGGATTGCCAATCGGACTGGCCGTAGTTCGTTCAGCATGACTGGCGACAACACCTCTGCGCGACGCGCAAAACATTATCCGGAAACGGGGAACTGGCAGAAGGCTTTGGGTGACCGCCGGATCTGGGGAAGTGCCGGCGTTTTCGTGAACGGGGACCAGATCACGATGAAGATTACCATCCACGCACTGGACCAGTATGACTTCAACAAGGGGGCAAAAGACATCACAAGCAAGATTTCCGACAACGTGAATGGCAGATTCGCCACCCTCGGGTGGGCCAAGCCGTTCACAACACGAGGCGGACTCGAGAAGACAGTCTCCTGGACGATAGGCAGGCCAGGAGGGACGTTCAGCCCGGACGGAGGGGTAGAGCATCGGTGATACTGCTGCAGTAGTGTCCGATTGATCACATCTATTGAGCGCGCTGGGAGCTCACCTGGACCCTCCTTCCCTGGGCAGGCTCCCAGCGCTACGGTGTTGAGCTCTTCAGCAGAAGGGAAGAACTGAGGTGATGAACTCGTGGACGACATAGCATGGAAGGTTTCAGATCGGCCGCGCCTCGCGATTTTCACTTCGATCTTAGTCGCGGTCGCGTGCGTCTCGGCCTGCACTTCGAGTCAATCGATCGCACGGCCGACCGTCACATCGACACGAGCGACCGAGGTGCGCCAGGATGTCGAGCCGCTGAAACGCCGCTTCCCACAGCTGGGCGAGCTGTCGGCCGCAAAGTGGGTCGGTCAGGCCCTCGGAGGCGAAACGGAGACGAATCCCCGGACCGATGTTCCCGGACCTACCGACGTGACGCTGGATGGGCTCGCCTGGATTGAGTCGGGCGCGATGGCGACGATCACCGCAACCGGGAAGTGGCGCGAGGAAAATATTTCGTGTGATATTCCGAGCGTACTCGCCGCCGAAATTGGGGGCGCCAAGGCCTGGCTTCACAGTGATTCATTCGATGGCGAAGTGACACGGAGTCAATACTCGGGGAGGTTCTATTTTGAGAAGCAGGGTAGCCGCGTTTATTTCTGCACAGTAAATCCCAAGTTGCGCGTTGATTGATAGCCGGCCAGTCGACACACTCGGGTGATCTTGCCTGTCATGGGTTCCGATGGGAACGTGACCCCTGCGATGTGACACCAAGGTGCAGCGCGCACAGGGACATGCACACGCTTCAGAGCCGCCTGCTCGTTCGGGAACTCCGCCCGAGCAGGCAGCCGTGCGGCTGCGCGTGGCGAGGCAGCTGCCAATTGCCTTGATAGTAACGTGTGAAATCCAAGAACCCGACAGGCCTCGATTCAGTCGACTTCTTTCTCACTGAAACCCACGAACTCTTACGCGTCCACCGCCGCTGCGAACAACCCATGTTCATGAGCCGACCCAGACGGTGTCGTCGTTGCCGGTGGGGGCGGGGAGGTAGGTGGCGGCGAGGTAGTCGCCGATCTGCTGACGCATGCTGAGGCGGATGTCGTACCGGTTGAAATGGTGGGCTGGGCGAGGCGCGGAGTTGTGCAGCGTGGTGTCGTGATGCCTTGGTCTTCATCCGTGCGCGGTGCGGGTGAAGATCAAGCTCAGTCGGCCGCCGGGGTGGGCTTCGCGCCGCGGGAGAGGCGCCAGATCTGCTCTTCCCCCGTGGCGGCCGGGGTGAGGCGTTCGGCGGGGCGGCGGAGGTGGACGGTGAAGCCGAGGCGGGCGGGGACGGCGGCGCTGCGGTGGTTGCCGGGGTCGTGCCAGATCTCGACGTGGTTGACGCCGGGGAGTCGGAAGGCTTCGGCGGTCATGGCGCGGGTGGCCCGGGTGACGAGGCCGCGGCCGGTGGCGCCGGGGTGCAGCCAGTAGCCGATCTCGCGGACGTCGGGCCCGGATTCCTCGCGCCGGTAGAGGCTGGCGGCGCCGACCATCCGGCCGTCCTGGACGATCAGGTAGGTGTAGCTGTCGCCGCGCTCCCACTTTTCGTCGCGGGTGGCGACGAACTCGGCGGCTGCGGCCGGGGTGTGGTCGGCGATCCAGGACATCCAGGGCCGTACGTGTTCGGCGGATTCCTCGATCAGTCGCAGGAACTCCGGGTAGTCCGCCTCGCCCCTGAAGCGCCTCAGGGTGAGGCCGCCGTCGAGCTCGATCACGTGCAGTGGGAGGTCCATCCTGTGATCATCGGGCAGGCCGTTCGCACGCGCAAAGCACTTTTGGAACGCGGGAAAGCTCAGGCGGCCGCGAGCAAGCGGGACGCGGCACGTGCCTCGTCGTAGCGGCGCAGCACCAGGCGGGCGACGGCGGGGTGGGCGCCCAGGGGGGTGGTGGTCCAGGTGGCGGGGGTGGTGGTGGCGCGGTGGGCGAAGAAGCCGGGGGAGAGGAGGTAGGTGGCGAGGGCGACGTGGGGGTGGCCGGCGGATTGGAGGGTGGTGACGGCCTGGTGGGGGGTGGGGGTGGCGGCGGAGAGGTGGGCGGGGGTGACGGGGCGGGCGAGGCGGGTGGCGAGGAGGTGGGCCATGCGCGCTGTGTCGGCGAGGGCAACCGGGTCGGAGGAGCCTGCGCCGGCGAGGACGACGGGGGCGTCGGGCGGGGCGCCGGCTTCGGTGAGGCGGTCGGCGAGGGCGTCGGCGAGCAGGGGGTGCGGGCCTAGGGCGGGGGCGAGGCGCTCGGGTGGCAGGCCGGCGGTGGCGAGGGCGGCGGGGAGGTCGACGCGGATGTGGTAGCCGGTGCCGAGGAGGAGGGGGACCAGGATCGGTTGCCGGTGGGCCAGTTGGGCCAGGGTGTCGGCGAGCGATGGTCGCGCCAGGTCCAGGAAGCAGCAGTGGAGGGGTAGTTCGGGGCGGAGGGAGCGGACGAGGCGTAGCAGGGCGCGTGTTGTGGTGGATGCTGCCGCGTCTCGACTGCCGTGCGCAACGGCGAGCAGCATCAGCCGGCCGCCAGCCGGTAGCCGCGCTTGGGGACGGTGCGGATCAGGGTGGCGTGCGGGCCGAGGGCGGCGCGCAGGCGGCCGACGGCGGCTTCGACGGCGTGTTCGTCGGCGGTGGCGTCCGGCCAGGCGGCGCGCAGGAGTTCGGCCCGGCTGAGCACCCGGCCGGGCTGTTCGGCGAGGGCGCGCAGCACGGCGGCGCCGCGCGGGCTGAGCAGGCGGCTCTCGCCGTCGACCAGGGCGGCGTTGCCCTGGAGGGTCAACACCCGGCCGGATAGGGAGAGTTCGCGTCGGCCGAGGGTGGGCAGGGTGTCCGCGAGCAGCCGGACGAGGGAGCCGAGTCGGCCGCGTTCGGGGAAGACGGCGGGCAGGCCCAGGTCGACCAGGGGCCGGGCGCACAGGGTGCCGACGCAGACCGGCAGGACGTCGGCGCGCAGGGCGTCGAGCAGCGGTTCGTACAGTCCCTCGTTCTCCGCCGTGGCGAGCAGGGCGGTGATCGCGGGCGCGCTGGTGAAGGTGAGGGCGTGCACCTGGCGGCGGACGGTCTGGTCGAGCAGCTTGCGCACGGCGCCCGGGTCCTCCGGGGGCGCCCAGCGGTAGACGGGCACGGAGATCACCTCGGCGCCGCGTTCGCGCAGGGCCGCCGCGAAGGCGTCCAGGCGGATGCCGTGCTCCTGGACGGCGATCCGGTGCCCGGCGAGCGGGCGGGCGAGCAGCCAGGTGAGGAGTTCGTCGGTGGCCTCGGTGTCGGGGGAGTAGCCCTCGCCGAGCCCGCTGGCGCGCACCGCGCCGGTGGCCTTGGGTCCGCGGCTGAGCACGACGGCGCCCCGGCAGGCCTCGGCGAGTGCGGCGCCGCGGCCCCAGCCTTCCGCGGCGCTCATCCAGCCGCGCCAGCCGACGCCGGTGGTGGCGACCACGTAGTCGAGCGGCGCGGCCAGGCAGCGGTCGGTGGCCTCGCGCAGGGCGAGGTCGTCGGCGAGCGGGAGGATGCGCAGCACCGGGGCCTCGACCACCTGTGCGCCGCGCCTGGTGAGGAGCGCGACGAGTTCCTCGCGGCGGCGCGCCGCGGTGACGCCGACGGTGAAGCCGGTGAGCGGTCCGGGCTGGGCGGTGAGGGTTGCCATGCGGGCCAGGGTGGGGTGCGCACGTTACGGGGGGATTGCCCGCCCGTCACCCGCGCGTAAGCGAAAGTGCCGTTCCGGTTACGGCTGATGTCCGGCCGCGCACCCCGGGCGCCGAAGGGCGTGAGGGAGGTGTACCGCGCCCGCAACACACGTGACAAGGTGGCGAAACAGCGGACGGCGACATTTCTGGCCATGACGTTGACCAGCCCGACGGCGGCCCCCACGAGCACCGCCACCGCCGCCACCGACACCCACTGCCCGTACTGCTCCTTGCAGTGCGGCATGCGGCTGGCACCGGCCGTGGACGGCGCGGGCATCCCGGTCGAGGTGCTGGAGCGCCCGGACTTCCCGGTGAACCGTGGTGCGCTGTGCGGCAAGGGCCGCTCGGCGCCCGTGTTGCTGGCCCGCGACGTCCGGCTGACCGGCCCGCTGCTGCGCGACCGGCCGGGCGCTCCGCTGCGCTCGGCGAGCTGGTCGGAGGCGCTGGACCGGGTGGCTGCCGGGCTGGCCCGGACCCGGGCCGAGCACGGCGCGGACGCCGTGGGCGTGTTCGGCGGCGGCGGACTGACCAACGAAAAGGCCTACCTGCTGGGCAAGTTCGCCCGGGTGGTGCTGGGTACCGCCAACATCGACTATAACGGCCGGTTCTGCATGTCCTCGGCGGCGGCCGCGCACCGCAGGGCCTTCGGCCTGGACCGCGGACTGCCGTTCCCGCTGGCCGACATCCCGCACACCGGCTGCCTGATCCTGGTCGGCGGCAACCCGGCCGAGACGATGCCCCCGGCCGTCCGCTACTTCCGCGAACTGCGGGAGAACGGCGGCAGGTTGATCGTGGTCGACCCGCGCCGCACCCGCACCGCCGAACTGGCCGACCTGCACCTGCAACCCCGGCCCGGCGGGGACCTCGCGCTCGCCCTCGGCCTGCTCCACCTGGTGATCGCCGACGGGATGGTGGACCGCGCGTTCGTCGAGCAGCGGACCAACGGCTTCGAGGCGGCCCGGGAGTCGGCGATGGCGCACTGGCCGGACCGGGTGGAGCGGATCACCGGCGTGCCCGCCCACCAACTCCGCGAAGCGGCACGGATGTTCGGACATGCCGCGACCGGCATGGTGCTCACCGCGCGCGGCCCCGAGCAGCAGAGCAAGGGGACGGACACCGTCGGCGCCTGGATCAACCTGTGCCTGGCCACCGGCAACTCCGGCCGCCCGTACAGCGGTTACGGCTGCCTGACCGGTCAGGGCAACGGCCAGGGCGGGCGCGAACACGGTCAGAAGGCCGACCAACTGCCCGGCTACCGCTCGATCGAGGACCCGGCGGCGCGCGAGCACGTCGCCGCGGTGTGGGGCGTCCCGGCCGAGAGCATCCCCGGCCCCGGCAAATCGGCGTACGAGCTGCTGGACGACCTCGGACGGCCCGACGGCGTCCGCGCGCTGCTGCTGGCGGGCTCCAACCCGGCGGTGTCCGCGCCGAACGCCGGCCACGTCGTCGACCGGCTGCGGTCGCTGGACCTGCTGGTGGTCGCCGACCTGGTGCTCTCCGAGACGGCCCGGCTGGCGGACGTCGTGCTGCCGGTCACCCAGTGGGCCGAGGAGGACGGCACCACCACCAACCTGGAGGGCCGGGTGATCCTGCGCCGCAAGGCCCTCGACCCGCCGGACGGCGTCCGCAGCGAGCTGTGGCTGCTGCGCGAGCTGGCGGCACGCCTCGGGGTGCCGACCGGCTTCCCGGTGGAGCCGGAGGAGGCCTTCGCGGAGCTCGGCCGTGCCTCGGCCGGCGGGGACGCCGACTACGCGGGCATCGGCTACCGGCGGATCGCCGCCGAGGACGGTGTGTTCTGGCCCTGCCCGACGCCGGACCACCCTGGCACGCCGCGGCTGTTCCTGGACCGTTTCGCCACCCCGGACGGCCGGGCCCGGTTCGCCGAGGTCACCCACCGCCCCGGCGGCGAGGAGCCGGACGAGGCGTACCCGTTGTACCTGACCACCGGCCGGGTGCTCGCCCAGTACCAGAGCGGCGCGCAGACCCGTCGGGTCGCCGAGCTCAACGCGGCCGCGCCCGGCCCGTTCGTCGAACTGCACCCGCGGCTGGCCGAACGGCTCGGCATCGCGGACGGCGAGCCGGTGGCGGTGGTCAGCCGGCGCGGACGGGCGGTCGCCCCGGCCCGGATCACCGACACCATCCGCGCGGACACCGTCTTCATGCCCTTCCACTGGGCGGGCGCCGGGCGGGCCAACAGCCTCACCAACCCGGCGCTCGACCCGGTGTCGCGGATGCCGGAGTTCAAGCTCTGCGCGGTGCGGGTCGAACCCGTGCAGCGAAAGGACGTGCAGGAACCCGTGCAAGGAAAGGAGGTGACGGCATGACCGGCGAACCGAGGGTGACCGGCGAACCGAGGATCGCCGTCGTCGGCGGCGGCATGGCGGGCGCCCGCTTCGCCGAGCGGTACGGCGCGCTCGGCGGACCCGGCACCGTCACGGTGTACGGCGCCGAGGCGCGCGCCCCCTACAACCGGGTGCTGCTCGCCGAGGTGCTGGCCGGCCGCTACGACGCCGAGTCGATCGCGCTGCCGCTCGGCGGGGCGCAGGCCCGGCCCGGCTGCGAGGTGGTCGCGCTCGACGTCGACGCCCGCACGCTGGGGCTGGCCGACGGGCGGGTCGAGCCGTGGGACGAACTCGTCCTCGCCACCGGCTCCAACCCGGTGCTGCCGCCGGTGCGCGGACTGCGCCGCCCCGACGGGTACGGCCTGATCGAGGGCGTGCACACGCTGCGCACCCTGGACGACTGCGCCCGGCTCGCCGAGGAGGCGGTCGATGCCAAGCGGGCGGTGGTGATCGGCGGCGGGGTGCTCGGGGTGAGCGCCGCCCGGGCGCTGGCCGCGCTCGGTGTCCGCACCGAGATCGTCCACCAGGGGCCGCATCTGATCGATCGTCAACTCGACCACGAGGCGGCGGCGGTGCTGCGGGAGCGGCTGCTCGCGCTCGGCGTGGAGTGCTACCCCGGCAACCGGGCCCGCGCCGTGCACGCCGGCATGGGCGCCCCCTCGGCCGGAGGCTGGGAGCGGGTCGCCGCGGTGGAACTGGCCAACGGCTACCGGCTGGACTGCGACCTGGTGGTGCTGGCCTGCGGCACCCGGCCGCGCACCGCGCTCGCCTACGCCGCCGGCCTGCCGGTCGCCACCGGCGTGCTGGTCGACGACCGGCTCGCCACCGCCGCCCCGCGGGTGTCCGCGATCGGCGACTGCGCCGAACACCGCGGCACCGTCCACGGCCTGGCCGGCCCCGCCTGGGAGATGGCCGACGTGCTGGCCCGGCGGCTGTCCGGCGCCGACCCGGACGCCCGCTACCCCGGCACCCGCCCCCGGGCCCGGCTGAGCACCGGCGACCTGGAGTACGCGGCCTTCGGGACCGTCGACGAGACCCTCGACCCGGGCCTCGACGTCCTGCGGATCACCGACGCCACCCGCGGCAGCTACAAGAAGCTCGTCCTGCGCGGCGACCGCCTGGTCGGCGCCATCCTGCTCGGCGACCTGGCCACCGTGGACGCGCTGGCCGGCGCCTGGGAGAGCGACGGCCCGCTCGACGGCCACCCCCTGCACCTGATCACCCGAGGAGTAACCCGATGACGACCTCCGACGACCGCCGCAGCATCCGGGACCTCGTCCTGGTCGGCCACGGCATGGTGGGCCAGCGCTTCCTGGAGGCCTGGACGGAGCAGCCGGCCGCGCGCGGCTGGCGGGTCACCGTCCTCGCCGAGGAGCCCCGGCCCGCCTACGACCGGGTCCACCTGAGCTCGCTCTTCGACGGCCGCACCCCCGAGGACCTCTCGCTCTGCCCGCCC
This sequence comes from Kitasatospora sp. NPDC097643, assembly GCF_040302625.1. Lineage (NCBI taxonomy): Bacteria > Bacillati > Actinomycetota > Actinomycetes > Kitasatosporales > Streptomycetaceae > Kitasatospora > Kitasatospora sp. NPDC097643. Next base: position 10,860 of record NZ_JBEOSA010000010.1, read on the forward strand.
GGCTTCCTCGCCGAGCACGGCATCGACCTGCGCCTCGGCGACCCGGTCACCGCGATCGACCGGGCCGGGCGGACCGTCACCACCCGGTCCGGTGCCCAAGTCCGTTACGACGCGCTGGTGTTGGCCACCGGCTCGGTCCCGTTCGTGCCGCCGGTGCCCGGCAAGGACGCGGCGGGCTGCCACGTCTACCGCACCATCGAGGACCTGGACGCCATCCGCGCCGACGCCACGGCGGCCGCCACCGGCGTCGTGGTCGGCGGCGGGCTGCTCGGGCTGGAGGCCGCCGGGGCGCTACGGGCCGGCGGACTGGCCACCCACGTGGTCGAGTTCGCGCCCCGGCTGATGGCCGTCCAGGTCGACGACGGCGGCGGCGCGGTGCTGCGCCGCAAGATCGAGGACCTGGGCGTCACCGTGCACACCAGCGCCGGCGCCAGCGGCGTCGTCACCGGCGCGGACGGCCGGGTCCGCGCCCTCGCCCTCTCCGACGGCCGGGAGCTGGCCGCCGACCTGGTGGTCTTCTCGGCCGGGGTGCGCGCCCGCGACCAGCTCGCCCGGGACTGCGGCCTGCCGGTCGGCGAACGCGGCGGCATCGTCGTCGACGCCCACTGCCGCACCGCCGATCCCGACATCCTCGCCATCGGCGAGTGCGCCCAGGCCGCCGACGGCCGGGTCTACGGCCTGGTCGCCCCCGGCTACCAGATGGCCGAGACCGCCGCCCGCACCCTGGCCGGCCTCGACGGCGAGGGCTTCACCGGCGCCGACACCTCCACCAAGCTCAAGCTGCTCGGCGTCGACGTGGCGAGCTTCGGCGACCCGCACGGCACCGCCGAGGGCGCACTCGACGTGCTGTACAGCGACAGCCGCAGCGGCGTGTACCGCAAGCTCGTCATCGGTTCGGACGGCGCCCTGCTCGGCGGCGTCCTGGTCGGCGACACCGACTCCTACGGCACCCTGCGCCCGCTCGCGGTGGCCGGCAAGCCGCTCACCGTCGCCCCCGAACAGCTGGTGCTGCCCGCCGGGTTCGCCAACGCCGGCCCGGTCGCCCTGCCCGACGACGCGGTGCTCTGCTCCTGCCACAACGTCACCCAGGGCGAGGTCCGCGCCGCCGTCCACGAGCAGGGCTGCGACAGCGTCGCCGCCGTCAAGAAGTGCACCCGGGCCGGCACCGGCTGCGGCAGCTGCCTCAAGCAGCTGGGCACCGTCGTCGCCGAGGAGTTGGAGGCCTCCGGCGTCAGCACGGCCAAGGGCCTGTGCGAGCACTTCGCCCACACCCGCGCCGAGTTGTACGAGATCGTCCGGGTCACCGGGATCACCGGCTTCACCGAACTGCTCGCCCGGCACGGCAGCGGCGAGGGCTGCGAGATCTGCAAGCCCACCGTCGCCTCCATCCTGGCCAGCCTCGGCAACGGCCACATCCTGGACGGCGAACAGGGCACCCTCCAGGACTCCAACGACCACTTCCTCGCCAACCTCCAGCGCAACGGCTCCTACTCCGTCGTCCCCCGGGTGCCCGGCGGCGAGATCACCCCCGAAGGCCTGATCGTGATCGGCGAGATCGCCCGCGACCACGGCCTCTACACCAAGATCACCGGCGGTCAGCGGATCGACCTGTTCGGCGCCACCGTCGACCAACTCCCGGTCATCTGGCGCAGGTTGGTCGACGCCGGCTTCGAGTCCGGCCACGCGTACGGCAAGGCGCTGCGCACCGTGAAGTCCTGCGTCGGCGAGACCTGGTGCCGCTACGGCGTCCAGGACTCCACCGCCCTCGCCATCGAACTCGAACTGCGCTACCGGGGCCTGCGCTCCCCGCACAAGCTCAAGTCCGCCGTCTCCGGCTGCGCCCGCGAATGCGCCGAGGCGCAGAGCAAGGACTTCGGCATCATCGCCACCTCGGCCGGCTGGAACCTCTACGTCGGCGGCAACGGCGGCATGACGCCACGTCACGCCGACCTGCTCGCCGCCGACTTGGACCGCGAGACGCTGATCCGCACCATCGACCGCTACCTGATGTTCTACATCCGCACCGCCGACCGGCTCGAACGCACCTCGGTCTGGCTGGAGCGGCTGGAAGGCGGCCTCGACCACCTGCGCGCCGTCGTCCTCGACGACTCGCTCGGCATCGCCGCCGAGCTCGACGACCTGATGGCACGTCACATCGCCGGCTACCGGGACGAATGGGCCGAAACCCTCGCCGACCCCGACCGGATGCGGCGCTTCGCCTCCTTCGTCAACGCCCCCGGCACCCCCGACCCGGCCGTGACCTTCGTCCCCGAACGCGGCCAGATCCGCCCCGCCCGCCCCGGCGAGGCCGGACACACCCTCACCGCCCCGGTCCTGGTCGCCGGGGCCCGACTGGAGGTGCTCACCCCGTGACCGTGCAGATCCACGACGGCGTCCGCTGGCAGGCCGTCTGCACCCTCGACGACCTGCAACCCGGCCGCGGCGTGGCCGTGTTGCTCCCCGACGCCGCCCAGGTCGCACTGTTCCGCGACCGCGTCGGGACGCTGTACGCCGTCGACAACCTCGACCCGTTCAGCGGCGCCCAGGTCCTCTCGCGCGGCCTGCTCGGCAGCCGTGGCGACCGGCCCACCCTCATCTCACCGATGTACAAGCAGGTCTACGACCTCACCGACGGCCGCTGCCTCGACGAGGACACCACCCCGGACGGCGCCCCGGCCGTCCTGCGGCTCTGGCCGGTCCGGCAGGAGCCCGCTTCCGAAGGAGACGCGCAATGACCACCGTCGTCGACGTCAGACAGCCCACCGCCCTCACCGGCTGGGACCCGGAGGACGAGGAATTCTGGGCCCGCAGCGGCGCCCGGATCGCCCGGCGCAACCTGGTCTACTCCGTCCTCTCCGAACACATCGGCTTCTCGGTGTGGAGCCTCTGGTCCGTCCTGGTGCTCTTCCTCGGCCCCCAGTACCACATCGACACGGCGGGCAAGTTCACCCTCACTGCCCTGCCCACCGCGCTCGGCGCGCTGCTGCGGCTGCCGTACACCTTCGCCGTCGCCCGCTTCGGCGGGCGGAACTGGACGGTGATCAGCGCCCTGCTGCTGCTCGTCCCCACCGCCCTCGCCGCCGTCGTCCTCGAACCGGGCGTCTCCTACGGCACGTTGCTCGCGGTCGCCTGCGTGGCCGGCGTCGGCGGCGGCAACTTCGCCTCCTCCATGGCCAACATCAACGCCTTCTATCCGCACCGGCTCAAGGGCTGGGCGCTCGGCATCAACGCGGGCGGCGGCAACCTCGGCGTCCCGGCCGTCCAGCTGCTCGGACTGCTGGTGCTGGCCACCGCCGGCGCCGCCCACCCGCGGCTGTTGCCGCTGCTCTACCTGCCGCTGATCATCCTCGCGGCGGCCGGCGCCTGGTGGCGGATGGACAACCTGGCGGTGAGCCCCAACGGCGAGGGCCGGGCTCTGCGCGAGGTCGCCCGCGACCCGTACGGCTGGGCCGTCTCCACGCTCTACATCGGTACCTTCGGCTCCTTCATCGGCTTCGGCTTCGCCTTCGGGCAGGTGCTCCAGGTGCAGTTCCACGAGCGCTTCGACACCCCGGTCAAGGCCGCCGCGCTGACCTTCCTCGGGCCGCTGCTCGGCTCCCTGCTGCGGCCCGTCGGGGGGCGGCTCGCCGACCGCTGGGGCGGTGCCAAGGTCACCCTGGTCACCTTCGTCGCCATGGGCGCCGGGACGGCGGTCGTGCTGGCCGCCTCGCGGGCCGGCTCGCTGCCGCTGTTCCTCGCCGGGTTCATCGCGCTGTTCGTGCTCAGCGGGATCGGCAACGGCTCGACGTACAAGATGATCCCGGCCCACTACCAGGCCCTCGCCCGCTCGGCGGTGGCGGCCGGCGCCGACCCGGCCGCCGCCGAGGCCGACTCCCGGCGCCGGGCCGCCGCCCTCATCGGGCTGGCCGGCGCGATCGGGGCGTTCGGCGGGGTACTGGTGAACCTGGCCTTCCGGCAGTCCTTCCTCAGCAGCCACAACGGGGACACGGCCTACCTCGGCTTCCTCGCGGCCTACCTGGGGTGCTCGGTGCTCACCTGGGCGGTGTGGCTGCGGCGGCGGTGAGCAGGTGAGCAGGTGAGCAGGTGATCGGGGGGTGGGGAGCCGGCTGAGCCGTCCGGACGACGACCGGACGGCTCAGCGCGCGGGCCCCCGGCCGGGCGGTTAGCGTCGGCCCCAGCGCGTCCCCGTCAACGGGAGGTTGGCAATGCAACGGTGGATCGTCCTGACCGCTCTCACCTCGGTCCTCGTCGGGCTCGCGGCGCCCGCCCTGGCCGCCGATCCCACGCCGCCGACCGATCCCACGCCGGTGACCGATCCGACGCCGGTGACCGACCCCACACCGGTGACGGACACCCCGGCGGCGGTCACGGCGGTCGCCATCGCCGGGGCCACGATCGACCCGAAGCTGCCCGGCCGGGTCCGGGTGGACCTCGGCTACCTCTGCGGAGTGGCCGAGGAGGCCCGCTCGCTCACCGTCTCGGTCGAGCAGAAGGACCCGCAGGACTCCTCCTCCATCGCCTTCGGCTCCAGCCGGACGGCCGAGGCGGACGTCCACTGCGACGGCACGCAGCAGCAGCGCCAGATCATCGTGCAGTCCAAGACGGTCAACTGGATCCCGGGCGCGGACGCCGTCCTCATCGCCACGGTGGCCAACCTCGGCGCCACCCCGCCCGCCTCGGCGGACGCCCGCCGGATCCAGCTGGCCGTCGGAGCCGGCTGACCGCCGGCCGATGAGACCACTCCCGCGGGCCGTGGCCCTCCTGCTGCTCAGCGCCACCCTCGGCGGCTGCCTCAGCAGCTTCGTGGGGCCGGCTCCCACCGAGCCCGGCCCCACCACCTCGGCGTCACCGCCTTCGCCGAGCACCACGGCCCCGGGGGCGTCGGCCGCGGGCACCTCGGCCCCGGCTTCCGGTCAGGCGACGGTCACCATCAGGAACTTCCTCTTCGACCCGGCGAACTTCACCGTCCACCGGGGCGCCGTCGTCACGGTCCACAACGCCGACACCACCACCCACACCCTCACCGCCCAGGACCGCAGCTTCGACACCGGCCCCATCGCCCCCGGCACCACCGCCGCGTTCACCGCCCCGGCCCAACCCGGCGCGTATTCCTACCTCTGCACCTACCACCACTTCATGCGCGGCATCCTGACGGTGACGTGACGGGGCCGGGCCGCCCCGGGAGGTGCGGCCCGGCGGTGGGCGGGGTGGCCGGGTGGGTGGTGACGGGGCCGGGTGGCCCTGCCCGTCTCCGTACGTCGGGGCGGAGGCGGCGCGCCCGTCGTCGCCGGGGCGCCCGCTCGCTGCGGGCCGAGGAGGGACGGGCGGTCGGCGAACCGCTCACCGCCGAACAGCTCGCTGGGGCCGCCGCCCCCGATCCCCGGTCTGCTGCGCAGGAAGTCGGACAGGTCGACTTCCTGCGCAGCCCGGGTGGTCGTCCGTCCCGCCTCTGCCCTGGATGGTGGAGCGGGGGTGGGCACACCGGTTTGTCGGGTTGGTTGCTGGCTGTGGTTGTGGACGGTGGGGTGGATCCCCCCGTGTCAGCGGACGGGTGCTGACTTCCTCACCAATGTGGATCGGCGTCCCACTCGGGGTCCGGTTCGCTGATCTGCTCGTACGACTCGAAGGTGTGGGTGTCGAAGAAGCAGGCGATGGAGAACGACTGCTGGGGATCCGTGAGGACCCGGTAGATGAACTCGCTGGTGGAACCGTCGAATCGCTCCCAGCCGGCGGCGACGTCATCATGCGGCTGGGCGAGAATCGGCCAGCGGTCGGGATCGGCGGAATCGGTCAGCCAGAAGAACTGGTCGGCCTGGACCGAGTCCGCCCACCGAAGCAGGCCGCCGGTGGCGGGAAACACGGGATGCGGACTGAAGAGGTCGCCGATCGAGGAGTCGGCAGCGGCGCGTGAGCCCAGCCACTCGGCGTACTTGATCAGGTCGTGGTGCGGGCCCGGCGTGTCAGGAGTGGAGAGCTGTAGGAACCCGTCGAATGCCCCCGAGCCGAACCACTGCGCCAGCTGCTTGTAGTCGGTCGGCAGGGCGACGCCGAGCCGTGCCTCGACCGAGGGCCAGTCGATCACCCTCGCCGTCGGGTTCTCCCAGCCCGTGATGGCTGCCAGCTTCTCACTCCACATTGCCGCTGTTTCCACGGCGCCGAGTAAAGCGCAGTGGACGGACAACGCTTGGCATGGGGCCTCCGTACGTCTACTTCGTGGTCACAGTCACTCACCGTGGTGAGATCGCAGAGCCGCCACCTGACGGTTCCAACCGCCACCTGTCGCTTCCGGTCACAGCCGTCGCCCCCTGGCTGTCGAGCAGCGTGCTGGGGCCGCTGACCCTGCCGCGGGTGGGATGTGTGGGAAGTCGGTCAGGTCGACTTCCTGTGCAGCGCGGGTGGTGGCCGTCGTGTGCCGCTTCGGGCGGCGGGTTGTTCCGGCTGTGAGGGGAGGACCGGGGCTGCGCTCGGGCGCCGGTGGGCTGCCGCTCGCCGTGTGCGGGGAACTGTCCGGCCCGCGCTGCGGGTCTCTGCCCGGGCGGAGACCCGCAGCGCGGGCCGTGGAGGCGGATTCGCCGTGCAGGGCCGGGCCGCCCCAGGGGGTGCGGCCCGGCCGGGGGTGGGGGTCAGTCGGTTGAGTGGACGAGGTGGCCGGCGACGTAGGTGCGGAGGACGTGGGCTTGGGCGATCTCCTCGGCGGGGGCGGTGAGGATGTCGCGGTCGAGGACGACCAGGTCGGCCAGGTGGCCGACGGTCAGGGTGCCGGCGTCGTCGTGGCCGTTGACGTGGGCGGAGCCCGCCGTGTAGGCGGCGATGGCGGAGGCAAGGTCGAGGCGCTGCTCGGGCAGGAAGACCCGGCCGTCGCGGGCCTCCGGCTCCATCCGGTTGACGGCCACGTGCAGGCCGGCCAGCGGGTCGGGGCTGCTGACCGGCCAGTCGCTGCCCGCCGCGAGGGTGGCCCCGGCACGCTGGAGGGCGCCGAACGGGTACTGCCAGGCAGCGCGTTCGGGGCCGAGGAAGGGGATGGTGAGCTCGTCCATCTGCGGTTCGTGGGCGGCCCACAGCGGCTGGATGTTGGCGATCGCGCCGAGCCGCGCGAAGCGGTTGAGGTCGTCCGGGTGGACCACCTGGAGGTGGGCGAGGTGGTGCCGGTTCCCGCGCCACCCGTTGGCGGCCCGGGCGGCCTCGACGGCGTCCAGCGCCTCCCGGACGGCCCGGTCGCCGAGTGCGTGGAAGTGCACCTGGAAGCCGAGCGCGTCCAGTTCGGTGACGTACCCGCGCAGCGCGACGGGGTCGACGAAGCTGAGACCGGTGTTGCCGGTGGCGCAGCCGCAGCCGTCCAGGTAGGGGCTGGTCAGCGCGGCGGTGAAGTTCTCCGCGATGCCGTCCTGCATGACCTTCACCGAGCTCGCCCGGAACCGCCCGTGGCTCAACTCGGCGCGCCGCTCCACGAGTTCGGGGATCTGTTCGGCGCCCCGGTCGCGGTCCCACCACAGTGCACCGGTCACCCGGGCGGTGAGCGCGCCGGAACGGGCGGCGGCCAGGTAGGCGTCGGAGGGGTCCGGCTGGCCGTTGAACTCGCCGAGCAGGGCGTCCTGCCAGCCGGTGATGCCGAGCGAGTGCAGCAGCCGCTGCGCCCGGAGCAGGCCGTCGAGCCGGTCGGCGGCCGTGGCGGGCGGGACGAGCCGGGCGACGAGCGTGGTGGCGCCCTCCTGGAGGGTGCCGGCGGGGGTGCCGTCGGGTTCGCGTTCGATGCGGCCGTCGGCCGGGTCGGGGGTGTCCCGGGTGAGGCCGGCGAGTTCCAGGGCCCGGGTGTTGGCCCAGGCGCCGTGGTGGTCGCGGTTGGTGAGGTAGACCGGGCGGTCCGGGACGACGGAGTCGAGCAGCTGCCGGGTGGGCAGCCCGCCGTCGAAGCTCTCCAGCGACCAGCCGCTGCCGGTGATCCACGCCTGCGCCGGGTGGGCCTCGGCGTAGGCGCGGATCCGCTCCAGGTAGTCGGCGACGCCGACGGTGCCGGTGAGGTCGCAGGTGGCGAGCTCGGTGCCGCCGTAGACGGCGTGCACGTGTGCGTCCTGGAACCCGGGCAGCAGCAGTTTGCCCCGCAGGTCCACGACCTCGGTCCCGGGCCCGATCAGCTCCCGCACCTCGTCGTGGCCGACGGCGGTGATCCGTTCGCCGGTGACGGCCAGGCCGGTCGCCCGGGTGCGGGCGGCGTCGCCGGTGTGGACGGGGCCATGGGTGAAGACCAGATCGGCCTTGGTCATGGGTGGTGCTCCGTTCCTTGGTTTCTCGGTTCGGTTTTCCGCGTGACTTTTCAGTGCGCGTCGCGGAGGAAGTACGGCGAGCGCCGCCGCCAGCGCGCCCAGGCCGCCGCGAGCAGCCCGGTGGCGATCATCAGCACCGGCACGGACAGCTCGAACCAGCCGTTGTCGGCGGCGAGTTCGAAGTGGTCGGCGGAGTCGTAGAAGCTCCAGGCGAGGTAGCCGCCGACGGCGAGCAGCGCCGCCGCGCCCAGCAGCGGGCCGACCACCGCGCGCAGCGCCTCCGCCGGGCCGGAGCGCAGCAGGTGCCGGAACCGGATGGCGGCCGCGACGGCGGTCAGCGCGTAGTACAGGGCGACGACGATGCCGATCGCGTTGACGGCCGCCGAGATCAGGTCGTTGACGGTGGGGATCGCGATCGACCCGAGGGCGAGCAGCACGGCGATCCCGGTGATCAGCAGGGTGCCGACGGCCGGCGTCGAGTGCCGGGGGTGCAGCTTGGTCCAGACCGGACCGAGCGTGCCGTCCCGCCCCATCGCGTACATCCCGCGGGCGGTGGGGATCACCGAGGCCTGGAGGGAGGCGACGGCGGAGAACGTCAGTGCGATCAGCGGCAGCGCGGCGAGTGGCTGGCGGGCCAGCGTGGTGCCGAAGTAGGTCAGTCCGTGCGCGCCGTTGTCGGCCAACTCGTCGATGGGCAGTACCCGTTGGAACGCCGTCCCGGCGAGCAGGAAGAGCAGCATCATGACGACCAGGGCGAGCAGCCCGCCCCGGGAGGCGTCGCGCGGGTCGCGGACCTCCTCGCCGACGCTGAACACCGACTCGAACCCCCAGTAGCAGAACACCGCCAGCACCATGCCCTGCGCGACCGCGTCGAAGGACGGGATGTCGAACGGGTTGAACCACTGGAGCGAGAACGGCTGGTCGCCCGCGAACAGCCCGTACCCGCAGAAGCCGAGCAGCACCGCGTACTCGAAGACCAGCAGCGCCTTCTGCAACCGGGCGGCCAGGTCGAGCCCGCGCACCGCGACCAGCGCCGCGCCGACCAGCACGACCAGGCCGATCAGGGTGCACTGGACGGTGGAGTCCGGGTCCAGCCGCAGCCCGGCCACGCTGCGCACGGTCGCCTGGTCGAGCAACTGGACGATCGCCGAACCGGTGACCGTCGTGGTGTAGGCCATGAACACGATCGTGCCGACCGTGTTGACCCACCCGGTGAGGAAGCCCAGCCACGGGCTGAGCGTACGGCCCACCCAGCGGTAGCTGCTGCCGGCGTCCGGCTCGACCTGGTTCAGCCGCCCGTAGCCGCCGGCGATGGCGAGCACGGGCAGGAAGGCCAGCAGCATGATCGCCGGCAGGTGCAGGCCGACCACGCCCGCCATCAGGCCGAGCCCGATGCCGATGCTGCTGGTGGCGGCCGTGCTGGAGGCGGCGAGCGCCGCCCCGTCCAGCAGGCCGAGGGACTTGCGCATGGCGAGGTGGCCCGCCGTTGTTCTCGGACCGGAGTTCGTTTCCTTCGCCGTCGGTGCCAAGGGATCACCGCCTCGGGTGTGGGGGTGTGTGGGGGAGTGCGGACATGAAACCGGGGGGTGGGAAACACGTCAATGCTGTTGTCATAAGCGCTCGCGCAGCGACGGACCCGCGACGGGCGGCGGGGTGCGGTGGGGTTGCCCTACGCTCGTCCCCTGCACCTGTGGGGAGGGGTCGAAGCGGTGGCCGAGCTGTCGAATTCGCCGAGTGGGGTGGCGAACACGCTGAGCGGGACGGTGTACGGCGCGTCCGTGCAGGCCGGGCGCATCGAGCACCTCCACCTGGGCGGGCCGCCCCCGGACACGACGGACGGGGAGGACGCCTGGGTGCGGTGTGCGGCGCGGTCGGTCGCCTGGCGGCACGTCCGGGCCGACCGGGACGTCGAGCCGTACCGGCGGGCCGCGCTCGCGGTCGTACGGGAACTGGCCAGGCTGCGGGACGAAGCGGCGCGCACCGAAGATCCCTGGCAGGACGACGGGATCGCCACCCGGTTCGCCGAGCGGGCCGGCTGGCTGCTCGGCGAACCCGGCCTGGACCTCTACCCGGCCGAGGCGGCGCTGCTGGTCGTCGTCCCGTTCCTCTACCGGGTCCGCTCGCTGCGCCTGGTCGCCGGCCGGGCCGCCGTCCGCCCCACCGAGCTCCAGTCGGCCCCCGGGGCCGACGGCGACCGGCTGTCCTACGAGCGGTTCGTCGAGTCGTACGACCTGCTCACCCACCGCGCCCGCACCCGCCCCGACTGCGCGCGGCCGCTCGGCTGGTGGCTGTTCCACCGCTGGCTCGCCCAGGACGAGGACCTTGCCGACCCGGACGGCGTCCGCGAACTCCTCGACCTGCTGCCCGCCCTCGCCGAACTCGGCGAGACCTTCGCGCCCCAGCGGATCTGCGCCCTGCTGCACGGGCTGCGCCGGGGCCCGGACGTCGCCAACCGCGACCACCTCGCGGGGCTGCGGGAGGACGACCACCTGCGGGCGCCCGGCGAACAGCACGTCCGGGAACAGCGGTTGGCCCTGCTGCTGGCGCTGGCCTACGGGGTCGCCATCGAGCTGACCGCGCTGCCGGAGATCGTCGCCGAGCACATCGGCATCCCGCACGAGGTCGACCTCGCCGAACTGCGCCGCACCCTCGACCAGTCGGCTTGGGGCGGCTCCTACGACCTGCCCGTGCTGCGCGCCCAGTGCCACCACGAGGCGGTGGTCGAGGGCCTGCGCGAGTACACCGCCCGGGCGGACGAACTCCTGCACACCGTACGGCGGTTGCTCCCCGGCCATCCGCTCCCGACCCGCCTCGCCTGCGACGAGGCCGCCCCCGCCGCCGGAGCCTTCACCGGCTGGGCGCGCTTCCGGCTCGACGAACGGCGGGTGCGCAGCCTGCTGATGGGCGTCGAGCTCTACCGCGACCGGGACTTGGCCGTCCGCGAGCTCTACCAGAACGCCCTCGACGCCTGCCGCTACCGCCGCGCCCGCACCGAGTACCTGGACCGCACCCACCCGCTGGCGAGCTACCGCTACGACGGCCGGATCGAGTTCCGCCAGGGCGTGGACGAGCAGGGGCGGGCCTACCTGGAGTGCCTGGACAACGGCGTCGGCATGGGCGAGGCGGAGCTGCGCGGGGTGTTCTCCAACGCGGGCGCCCGGTTCGCCGAGCAACTGGACTTCAAGCTGGAGCGCGCCGCCTGGCGCCAGGCCGACCCGCCGGTCGAGCTGTATCCCAACAGCCGTTTCGGCATCGGGGTGTTGAGCTACTTCATGCTCGCCGACGAGATCGAGGTGACCACCTGCCGGATGGACGCCTCCGGCGAGCTCGGCCCGCTGCTGCACGTGGCCATCCACGGCCCCGGGCACCTCTTCCGGATCGTCGAACGGGCCTGCAAGAGGCGGGAACCGGGTACGGTCATCCGGCTCCACCTGCGGGACGATATCGACCTCGGGGACTCCTGGTCCGCCGTCGGAGTGCTCGAACGCCTGCTGGGGATGGCTGAGTTCGCCACCACGGCCGTTCACGGTGAGAAGCAGGCGAGCTGGGAGCCGGGGGTGTTGCGGGTCCGCGAGGCGTCCGCGGGCGAACCCTTCGGGCTCAACGCCCATGGCACGACCGTCGCTTGGCCCGATGCCCCGGAGGGTGCCCAGGTGACCTGGTGCGAACACGGCGGCGCCTTGCTCGTGGACGGGCTGATCGTGGAGCCGGAGGCGGTGCGCGGGGTCCTGTCCCGAGGGGGTGGCGGGCTCACCGGCGCCGTGGTGAACCTCTCGGGACCGTTCGCCCCGGCGCGGCTGTCGGTGGACCGCCGCCGGGTGATGGACGACCTGTCCCAGCCCGTGGGCGAGCTGCTGACGGCGGCGGCCGAGCACCTGGTGCGCTCGGGGTCACCGCTGTTCAGCCTGGAATGGCTCGACCGGGTGGCGCAGCGCAGTGCCCAGCTCGCTGACCTGGTCACGGCGGAGGCCGTACGGCAGGGCCGGCGCCTGGACGTCCGCGGTCGGACGTTCGATCTCGGCCGGACAGGCTGCTTTCCGGCGGACCCCGCCATCCTGCACTCGGTGGGCTTCCGCTCCTTCTACGGCGCCGACCCCGGATGGTTACTGGACGGCCCGCCGGACCATGTCGTGCTCTGGCGGTTGCTGGCGCACGGCTGTGCGGAGCAACTGAGTGATCTGGGCCGACTGTGCCCGGAGCTCCTCGGTGTCCGGAGCGTTCGCGTGGCGATGCCCTCCGACCTGGCGGTGCTGGCCTCGCGCGGCGCGCGCAGCAGGGCCGACCGTTGGCGAAGGACAGTGGAGAACGACTGGGTGGCAGGATGCGCCTATGGTCTCGGCATCGCGCCGGAGGAGGTCGTCGTACGGGCACAAGGGCTCGGGCTCGTCGTACCGGAAGAGCCGGTGCGGGGAGCGGTCGACGCCGATCTGCTGCGGGAGCTGCTGGAGACCTTCCGTGGCCCCGAGTCCGCGGTGGCCGCTTCACCGCAACTGTGCAGGCTTGTCAGTGTGCATCTCAACGGGGCCAACCCGTGGCTGCGGCGCTCCGAGCCCGTCCCGGCGGCACACGTCCTGCGGGCGGCTAAGAAGGAGGACCTGCCGATCTCCGAGGTCGTCGAGACCCTGTCCGTCGCGGGATTTCAGGTGGCCACGCTGCCAGAGGGTGCCCGAGTGGAGGATCTGGAACTGTTCGAAGGCGGGGACACCGGCTCGAAGACGTCCTACTGGCAGGTCTTCAAGCTTGCGGAGCTTCGGAAGATCACCCTGTGCGATGCGGTCGAGGTGTACCGGGCGTACGGGACCGAGACCGCGATGGCCATTCCTCACGAACCGTCCCTGCTGGACCTGTTGCTGTTCTCCACCCACGGCCCGATGGACTGGTCGGGGCTGGCGGTGGGGGACGTCGTCCCGTTTGCCCGCCTGATCGAAGCGGCCCGGTTGGACCTGGCTCCGAGTGTGCTGGCAGGCCATCTCAGGTCGCGGGGGATTGCGACGTCCTGCGAGGAACTGCCCGTGGGGCTCACCCTGGAGGAGGCTCGGGAGCTCATTGCGCAGCTGGTCGGCCGTTCTCGGAGGAGACGCGACGAGCGCTACTCGCTGGCGAGACTGCTGCGGATCGCCCGAGAGAACGGACGGCCCGCGTGGCAGATCGTCGAGTGGTTCCACGCCTGGGGCGTCGACGTGCCGGACGCCGCCGAGATGATCCGTGCCGCCCTCGCCCGGGTCCCGTTCGCCGACCCTGCGTGACGGCCCGACTTCCCAGCTGAGCAGTACTGCTGCCGCCCACCCCCATGCTCTACAGTGCTGTAGAACTACCGCGCGTGAACGGGGGAACCGACCATGGACAGGCCGCTTCGACTGCCGCAGCAGGACCGGGCCGACTTCGAGGCCGAGCTCGGGCGGGCGCTCGCCGGGCCGCAGGTGCGGGCGGCGCTGCGGGCGGCGGGGGAGGGGCCGCAGGAGGTGGAGCGCTTGCGGCGCTGTGCGCGGGAGAACGCCGAGTACGTGCTGGCGGCCGCGGCGCCCGAGTACGAGACGTACGCGGCGCTGCGGGCGGACGCGGACTCGGTGGCGCGGCTGCCGGTGGACGCGCCGGCGCGGGAGCGGGCCTCCGGGTGGTGGGGGGTGCTGGCGGTGATCCTGCCGATGGTGGCGGGGGCGGTCGCGGTGATCCTGCTGCTGCTCGGGTACCTGCTGGAACTCGTCGAGGACGTCGAGGTGCTGTCGGAGGCCCTGGTGGACGCGGGCTGGGCCGCAGTCGGGGTGGCGGCGGTCGGCGGGCTGCTCGGCGGGGTGGGGCTGCTGGCCGCGGCCGCCCGTTCGCGCTCGCGCTCGGTGGCGGGTGAAGAGCCGGGCGGCGCAGGGGGGTTGGTGCCGGCGGCGCGGCAGACCTGGCGCTCGGCGCTGGCGGAGCGCGGGCTGGTGCCGTTCCTGGTCGCGCAGGCGAGCGCGTCGCCCGGTCAGCGGCGCTGAACGGATCAACGCCGCTGAACCGGCCGGCCCCGCCGGCGCGCGGGGTGTTCGGCGTGGGTGGCGTCGACGAGGAGTTGGGCGGCGTCGAGCGGGATGGCGAGGCGTCGGGCGATCCAGGGAGCGGTGCGGCCGGCCCGGGCGAGCATCCAGGCCGAGTACAACTGGCCCAACTGGGGGGCCTGTTCGGCGAGCAGAAGGGGGCGGACCGCCTCCATCGGGAAGCCCTCCAGCGCGCGGGCGCTGTACTCGCGGCCGTTGGGGCCGGGCGGGGGGAGCGGGAGCGGGCGTCGGGCGGCGAGCCAGCGGCCGAGCAGCACCGCGCCGACGGCGAGCAGGCCCGAGCCGGAGGCGCAGGCGAGGACGCCGCTGATGGTCGGGCGGTCCTCCTCCTCGGCCAGGCCGAGGGCGATCTCCTCGGCGACCAGGAGGGCCAGGACGACGAGCAGGACGGCTGTTTCGACGGGGCTCGGGTGGAGGTGAGGGGTCGGCACGGGCACCTCTTCTCGGCGGGGGACTCGGAGCGGTCACACCGGGAGTTCGGAGCAGGGAGTTCGCCGTCAAACCCCGCCAGGATAGACGGGTTGCGACCGAACTTCTACACCGCTGTCGAGGTTCGTCGACCCCGCTCGCCGGCCTGGCCTCCGCCCCGCGCCCGCCCCTGCCTCGCCCCACCCACCCGCGCTGGACGATCGACCAGGTCGGAGCGGTGACGGGCCGATGGAGCAGGTCCGGGTGGTCGCGGGCCGGGTCGGCGGCGGCTTCGGCGGCAAGCAGGAGATGCTCACCGAGGACATCGCGGTGCTCGCGGCGCTGCGGCTGCACCGGCCGGTGAAGCTGGAGTTCACCCGGGCCGAGCAGTTCCACGGCGCCACCACGCGGCACCCGTTCCGGATCACGGTCAAGCTCGGCGCCAAGCGGGACGGCACCCTGACGGCCATTCAGTTCCGGGTCGTCGCCAACACGGGCGCGTACGGCAACCACGGGCCGGCGGTGATGTTTCACAGCGTCGGCGAGTCGATGGGCGTCTACCGGGCGCCGCACAAGAAGGTCGACGCCTACTCCGTCTACACCAACGCCGTCCCCGCCGGCGCCTTCCGCGGCTACGGCCTCGGCCAGGTCACCTTCGCCGTCGAGTCGGCCATGGACGAACTCGCCCGTCGGCTGGGGATCGACCCGCTGGTGCTGCGCGAGCGGAACATCATCGGCCCCGGCGAGCACATGGCGGGCCCGCTCGGCGAGGAGGAGGACCTGCACATCGCCAGCTACGGCCTGGACCAGTGCCTCGGCGTCGTCCGCACCGCGCTCGCGACCGACACCAGCGCCGAACTGGCCCCCGAGGGATGGCTGGTGGGCCAGGGCTTTGCGATGGCGGCGATCGCCTGCGGCCCGCCCGGCGGCCACCTCGCCGACGCCACGGTGGCCCTGCTGGAGGACGGCACGTACGACATCGCCGTCGGCACCGCGGAGTTCGGCAACGGCACCACCACCGTCCACCAGCAGATCACCGCCGGTGCGCTCGGCACCACCGTCGACCGCATCGCGATCCGGCAGTCCGACACCGACGTCGTCAGGCACGACACCGGCGCCTTCGGATCGGCCGACACGGTCGTCGCGGGCAAGGCCGTGATGAAGGCCGTCAACGCCCTCGCCGAGCGGATCCTCTCGTTCACCGCCGAGTACGCCCGCACCCCGCGCAGCCTGCTGCGGCTGGCCGCCGACGGGGTGGACTGCGACGGGCGGGCGGTGTCGCTGAAGGAGGTCTTCCAGGCGGCCCGCGGCCGGGGCGTCGAGCTCCGGGCCGACGGGCACTTCGGCGGCTCGCCGCGCTCGGTCGCCTTCAACTCCCAGTGGTTCCGGATCGCCGTCGACCCGGACACCGGGGAGATCCGCATCCTGCGCAGCGTGCACGGCGCCGACGCCGGCAAGGTCATGAACCCGCTCCAGTGCCGCGGCCAGGTGGAGGGCGGCGTCGCCCAGGCGCTCGGCGCGACCCTCTTCGAGCAGGTCCTGACCGACGACCGGGGGGAGGTCACCACCGCCGCGTTCCGCCGCTACCGGCTCCCGGCGTACGCGGACGTGCCGCGCACCGAGGTCCACTTCTCGGAGACCTCGGACGCGATCGGACCGCTGGGCGCCAAGTCGATGAGCGAGAGCCCGTTCAACCCGGTGCCGCCCGCCTTCGCCAACGCCCTGCGGGACGCCACCGGCATCCGCTTCACCGAGGCGCCGTTCCTGCGCGACAAGGTCTGGCAGGCGCTCGCGGCCCGAGCGGAGGTCCGACAGGAGCTCGGACAGGAGCTCGGACAGGAGCTCGGACAGGGGCTCGGGCAGGAGCTCGGACAGGGGCTCCGACAGGAGTGAGGGCGCCCGGTGGTCCAGAGTGGAAGGGACGGCCGGGACACCTGGAGACCCATGGGACTCACCAGTCACAAGCTGCTGGCGCTGATGGCACTGTTCGCGGTGTTCACGGTGCTCGGCACGCTCTGGGTCTGGCCGAAGCTCGCCGTCCGCAGCTGGCCCGCGATGTTCCTGCGGCTCGGCACCATCGTGGTCACCCAGATCGCCCTGCTGCTCACGCTCGGCCTCGCCGTCAACGACTACTTCGTGTTCTACAGCAGCTGGTCCGACCTGTTCGGGCACGAGCACGGGGCGGGCGTGATCCAGGGGGCCGGCTCCGGCGGAGGACCGGCCGGGGTGCAGGTGCTCGGCGGGGCCGAGATCACCGGGGCCGGGGCCGCCGTCGGACCGGGCGGGGTAAGCCGGGACCCGGCCCGGATCGGCCGGCTCGACCGGGTCCGCATCCCCGGCGGCACCACCGGGCTGAGCACCGACGGTTACGTCTACCTGCCGCCGCAGTACTTCCAGCCCGGCAACGCCGGCCGGCACTTCCCGGCCCTCCTGGTGCTGACCGGCTTCCCCGGGGACGCCACCAATCTGGTCACCAAGCTCCGCTACCCGGCCACCGAGCTGGACCTGCTGCGCAAGGGGACGATGAAGCCGACCGTCCTGGTGCTGATGCGGCCCTCCCCGTCCATGCCCCGGGACAGCGAGTGCGAGGACGTCCCGGGCGGCCCGCAGGCGCAGAGCTACTTCACCACCGACGTGCCGGCCGACCTTCGGGCCTCCTACCGGGTCCTCACCGGGGCGGGCAGCCTGGGCGTGATCGGCGACTCCACTGGCGGCTACTGCGCGCTCAAGCTCGGCATGGAGCACCCGAAGACCTTCCCGGCGGCGGTGTCGCTGTCCGGCTACTTCAAGGCCGCCGACGACGTCACCACCGGAGACCTCTTCGCGGGCAGCCCGCAGCGCCGCGACGAGGCCGACCTGAACTGGCGCCTCGCCCACCTGCCGATGCCCGACCTCGCCGTCCTGCTGGCCGACAGCAAGGAGGACGGCCGCACCTACGCCGACTCGCAGGCCTTCGCCGCGGCCGCCCGCCCGCCGCTGGTCGTCAACCAGGCCACGGTGGACACCGGCGGGCACAACTTCACCACCTGGAACCGGCTGCTGCCGCCGTCCCTCTCCTGGCTGAGCGCCCACCTGGCCGACCCGGCGTGACGGCGGGGCGGCCGGCTCAACTCCCGCCACCGCCACCCCGGTTCACCCCAGCCCCGGCACGAACTGGATCAGCAGGTCGATCGCCTTGATGCCCAGGAACGGCAGCACCAGCCCGCCCAGCCCGTACACCCGCAGGTTGCGCCGCAGCAGGTCGGTCGCCGAGGCGGGCTGGTACCGGACGCCGCGCAGCGCGAGCGGGATCAGCGCCACGATGATCAGCGCGTTGAAGATGATCGCGGAGGCGATCGCCGAGGTCGGGCTGTGCAGGCCCATGATGTTGAGGTGGTGCAGGCCGGGGTAGGTGTTCGCGAACATCGCCGGGATGATCGCGAAGAACTTGGCCACGTCGTTGGTGATCGAGAAGGTGGTCAACGCGCCCCGGGTGATGAGGAGTTGCTTCCCGACCCGGACGATGTCGATCAGCTTGGCCGGGTTGGAGTCGAGGTCGACCATGTTCCCGGCCTCCTTCGCCGCCGGGGTGCCGGAGTTCATCGCCACGCCGACGTCGGCCTGGGCGAGGGCGGGGGCGTCGTTGGTGCCGTCGCCGGTCATCGCCACCATGTTCCCGGCGGCCTGTTCGCGCCGCAGGTGGGCGAGCTTGTCCTCGGGGGTGGCCTCGGCGAGGACGTCGTCCACCCCGGCCTCGGTGGCGATCGCCCGGGCGGTGAGCGCGTTGTCGCCGGTGACCATGACGGTGCGGATGCCCATCCGGCGCAACTCGGCGAAGCGTTCGGCGATGCCCTCCTTGACCACGTCCTTGAGCTCGACCACGCCGAGCGCGCGGGCGCCGTGCCGGTCGTGCACCGCGACCAGCAGCGGGGTGCCGCCCGCCTCGGCGATCCGGTCGACCAGCGGTTCGGCCTCGATCGGCAGGTGCCCGCCGCTGCGCACCACCCACTGGGCGACGGCCCCGGCCGCACCCTTGCGGATCAGGCAGTTCGTGCCGTCCGGCCAGTGCAGGTCGACGCCGCTCATCCGGCTCTGCGCACTGAAAGGGACGGGCAGTTGCTCGCCGAGTTCGCCGGGTTGCCGTGGCGGGAACCAGTACTGACGATCTGTCAGTTCGACGAGCGAGCGACCCTCCGGCGTCTCGTCCGCGGCCGAGGCCAACTGGGCGGCCTCCGCGAGCTGTTCGACGGTCGCGCCGGGCAGCGGGTGCAGGGCGACGGCCTGCCGGTTGCCGTGCGTGATGGTGCCGGTCTTGTCGAGCAGCAGGACGTCGACGTCCCCGGCGGCCTCGACGGCCCGCCCGGAGAGGGCGATCACGTTGCGTTGCACCAGCCGGTCCATCCCGGCG
This sequence comes from Kitasatospora sp. NPDC097643, assembly GCF_040302625.1. Classification (NCBI taxonomy): domain Bacteria; kingdom Bacillati; phylum Actinomycetota; class Actinomycetes; order Kitasatosporales; family Streptomycetaceae; genus Kitasatospora; species Kitasatospora sp. NPDC097643. The sequence continues at coordinate 29,948 of NZ_JBEOSA010000010.1, forward strand.
ATGCCGATCGCGGAGAGCAGGGCGCCGATGGTGGTCGGGATGAGCGCGACCAGCAGCGCCACCAGCACCACGGTGGTCTGCGGCGCGTGCGCGTAGATGGCCATCGGCTGGAGCGAGACGACGGAGAGGACGAAGACGATGGTGAGGGAGGCGAGCAGGATGTTGAGGGCGACCTCGTTCGGGGTCTTCTGCCGGTTCGCGCCCTCGACGAGGGAGATCATCCGGTCGACGAAGCTCTGTCCGGGCCGGGAGGTGACCCGGACGACCAGGTGGTCGGAGAGCACCCGGGTGCCGCCGGTCACCGCGGTGCGGTCACCGCCGGACTCGCGGATGACCGGCGCGGACTCCCCGGTGATCGCCGATTCGTCCACGGTCGCGCACCCCTCGACCACCTCGCCGTCCTGTGGGACGACCTCGCCGGCCGACACCAGCACGATGTCGTGCAGCAGCAACTGCCCGGCGGGGATGACCTCGTGGCGGTGGTCGCGGGTGCCGACCCGCCAGCGCAGCAGCCGCCGGGCAGTGGTGGCGGACTGCGCGCGGCGCAGCGACTCGGCCTGCGCCTTGCCGCGGCTCTCGGCGACGGCCTCGGCGAGGTTGGCGAAGAGGACGGTCAGCCAGAGCCAGAAGCTGATCACCCAGGCGAACACGCTCGGGTGGACGACCGCACTGAGCGTGGTGAGGGCCGAGCCGGTCTCGACCACGAGCATCACGGGGTTGCGGGCCATGGTGCGCGGGTGCAGCTTGCGCGCGGCGGCGGGCAGGGCCTCGGCGAGCTGGCGGCGGGTGATCAGCCGGCGCCGCTTGCCGGTCGACGGGCGGTGGCTGTGCTGCGGCGGCTGGGGTGGGGCGGGTGCGGGGCTCTGCTGGTCGGGGGTGGTGTCCGGTGGGGTGAGGGCCGAACGGCGCATCGTCTCGGAGGACCTTCCGGGCCGCCCGGTTCGGATCCGGGCGGCGGTTCGGGGGAACGGGGCGTGGAACGGCGGACAGCCCACCACCGGACGTCCGCCCGCCATGCCCGCTTTGACGCGGCCTTGGCGTCGGACCGGCGGTCCTTGACAGTTCCCTGACACTGCCGACGCTCGGTGTCAGGGTGGCGTCAAGGTCGGCGGCGAGGGCGTAGGGCCTGCGTCAAGGACGGGCCCGCTCGGTGCCCGGAGGGTCTCCACTGGAACTGTCCGGCCACCGCCCGAAGGGATCCCCGCCATGACCGACACCGCCCTCGCGAACCCGTTGCGCCGCGTGGTCCGGCTGCTGCCCGTGACCGACCGCCAGGCCGACCCGGAACCGGCCTCCGATCGGCCGCTGCCGCTGCCGCTGCCGCTCGCGCACGACCGTACCCGCCCGGCGCACTGCCGCATCGCCATGCAGTTCGAAGACTGACCCGACGGAGCCGCCACCATGACCCAGCTGACCGCCCCTCCCGTCCCGGCCGTCGTCGACTCCCTCGGCGCCCCCTGGCCGGCCTCGGCGCGACCCGGCCCCGGCGGCGAACTGCTGGTCGGCGGCGTCGGGTTGGCGGAGGCCGCCGAACGGTTCGGCACCCCGCTGTACGTGGTCGACGAGGCCGAGGTGCGGGCCCGCGCCCGGGCGTACCGGCAGGCGCTGCCGCACGCCGAGGTGCTGTATGCGGCCAAGGCGTTCCTGTGCAGCGCCATGGCGGAATGGGTCGCGGAGGAGGGGCTCGGGCTGGACGTCTGCTCCTCCGGCGAGCTGTGGCTGGCCGCGTCGGCGGGCTTCCCGGCGCAGCGGATCCTGCTGCACGGCAACGCCAAGTCCCCGGAGGAGCTGCGGCTGGCCCGGCGGCTGCGGGTCGGGCGGATCGTCATCGACGGCCCGGCGGAGATCGCCCGGCTGGCCGCCCTGGTGGCGGCGGACACCCCGCAGCGGGTGCTGGTCAGGGTCGTCCCCGGGATCGCGGCCGGACACCACGCGGCGGTCCGAACCGGCGTCGGCGGGCAGAAGTTCGGCTTCCCGATCGAGGGCGGCGACGCGGCGGACGCCGTCGCCCGGGTCCTCGCCCAGCCCGCGCTCGACCTCACCGGGCTGCACTGCCACCTGGGCTCGCAGATCACCACGATCGAGCCGTTCCTCCAGGCCGTGGACGCCCTGGTCCTGCTACTTGCCGAGGTCCGCGACCGGCACGGCGTCGAGTTGCCCGAACTCGACCTCGGCGGCGGCCATGGCATCACGTACCTGCCCGGGGACGCCGAGTTCGACCTCCCCGAGTTCGCGCTACGGGTGACGGACCGGTTGGCGGTCCGCTGCGCCGAGGCCGGGTTGGAGGTGCCCCGCCTGATCGTCGAACCGGGCCGCGCGATCGCCGGCCCGGCCGCCGTGGCGGTCTACCGGGTCCTGTCGGTGAAACACACGGCGGACGGCCGGAGCTTCGCCGCCGTGGACGGCGGAATGAGCGACAACCCGCGCCCGGCGCTGTACGGATCGCCGTACAGCGTCCGCCTGGTGGGCCGCCGCTCCGACGCGGGCTCGGCCCGGGTGGATGTCGTCGGCCGCCACTGCGAAGCCGGCGACGTGCTGGTCCGCGATGCGGTGCTGCCCGCCGACCTGCGCCCGGGCGACCTGCTGGCGGTACCTGCGGCCGGGGCCTACCAGCTGTCGATGGCGTCCGGCTACAACCTGGTCGGCCGCCCGGCCGTGGCGGCGGTGAAGGACGGACGCGCCCGCCTGCTGATCAGGCGGGAGACGGTCGAGGACTTCCGCCTCCGTGAAGTCGGGCGCTGAGACGTTCGGCCTCTCTGTGCACTCTGGTGTCCCTGGAGAAACTCTGACACCATCTCGGCAGATGTGAACAAACGGTGTGTCAATCGTTCACTTCTCTTGCACAACGTAGTCGTAGTGCGTCGAGAGGATCTGAGGCCGACAATGAAGACCTTACGGAACAACGTCTCGCACCTGGTGACGGTCGTGCTCATGTTGCTGGGCATGATGACCGCCGCAACAGCGCATGCGCAGGCGGCTCCGCAGCAGCTCACCGCCAGCAGGACCATCTGCTCCTTCAACCCCATACCGGCAGGGTGGGTCATCACCAGCTCGTACAACACCTACTGTCCTGGCTCCGGTGTCGAGTACACCATCACCGATACCAGCGGGCGGACCTATCTTGAGGTGTGCTCGTTCTCGCCGAAGCCGGAAGGGTGGGTCGTCACCAGCTCGTACAGCAGCATGAACTGCGCGGGCAGCGGCGTCGCTTACGGGCTCACCAACGCCGCCAACCGGACGTACATCGACGTGTGCTCGTTCTCGCCGATCCCGACGGGGTGGGTCGTGAGCAGCTCGATCAGCAGCATCAACTGCGCGGGCAGTGGCGTCTCTTACGGGATCAGCAACGTTACCAACCGGACGTCCGCGGAGGTGTGCTCCCTCTCGCCGATCCCCGCAGGGTGGGTCGTCACGCAGGGGTACAGCATCAACAACTGCGCCGGCACCGGCGTCGCCTACTCCATCAGCAACGTCACCAATCGGACCTACGCCGACGTGTGTTCCTACTCCCCGATCCCGGCCGGGTGGTCCATCACGCGCTCGTACAACACCACCAGCTGCGCGGGCACCAGCATCGCCTACTCCATCCACAAGGGCTGATTAGGGTCGATTGCTGTAGCCGTGGGGCAGGCTGCGCGAGAAGTCGGCGAGGCCGACTTCTCGCGCAACGGCGTTCAGGCGCTGGGGATTTCGCCGGTCTTGATGGCGGTGACGAACGCCGTCCAGGCGTGGGCCGGGAAGATGAGCGCCGGGCCGTTGGGGTCCTTGGAGTCCCGGACCGGGACGGCGTCGGCGAAGCCGTCGGCGACCTCGACGCAGTTGCCCTGGTCTCCGCTAAAAGTGCTCTTGCGCCACATGGCGTGGTTCAGGTCCGCAGCGCCCCGATCGGTGTCCATCACTCAAGTTCCTTTGCAATCTGTGCGACAAGCCGCCGCGACGGCCCGACATCAAGTGCTGCTGCCCGAAGTCGGTCAAATGCCTGATCGTGGGCTGCGATGTCGTCATCTCGTTCGAGGTAGAGGCTACTCGTCATGGCCTCCGTGTACACCACGTCGAGGTCGCCGCGAACGGGGAACTCCAGGATTACGAACGAGCCGAGCACACCAGCGTGAGCGCCAGCTTCGAACGGCACGATCTGCAAGGTGACATGTGCTTCCTTGGAAGCGGTAACAAGCTGTTGCAGCTGCTTGGCCATGATGGCTTTGCTTCCGACGACCCGCCGAAGAGCGGCCTCATCCACGATGGCCCAGAGCTTCAGTGGGTCTTCTCGTCGAAGGGCCGCGTTCTGGCGAGCCAGACGCACATCGACCAGGGCATTGATGACCTCGGGGGTGGCTTCTGGCCGGAGCCCACGAATCACTGCCCGTGCGTAGTCAGGGGTCTGTAGCAGTCCCGGGATGAGCGACGACTCGAAGTTCCGAATCGACACAGCCTCCGCCTCGAAGCTGATGAACGAGGCGTAGCGCTGCGAGATCACATCCGAATAGGGCTGCCACCACACCCTGCGCTTGCCTTCGCGTGCCAGCGTCGCGAGCGCCTCGCGGGTCTCCGGTTCGGTGACCTGGTAGACGTCGAGCAGTATCCCGACCTCGTTCGCCCGCACGCCGTAGCGGCCGTTCTCCAATCGGCTGACCTTGGACTGGTGCCACCCGAGCCGGGCCGACACCTCGTCAACCGTGAGGCGCAGGCCCTCTCGGATCTTCCGGAGCTCGGCACCCAGCATCCGGCGGCGCACCGTTGGCATTGCGGTCACGCTCCGGCCTCCCCTCATCGCGCTCTGTTGTCGCATCACAGTCTGTCGTGGCGGATTGGGCTTCGTCACGTCAGATTCCAAAGAGCATATGCGAATTGGTGTCCAGTGTTGCGAGATGAGCCTCGCAGGGAGCATGCTACTTGGCGTAGTTCACTGCACCACGCAGCGTGATCCTGGCGGATCATTGCCCGGGCATCCCTTTGCCTGTGCGCCGGATCGCGATCTTTCCCACCCCACCCGGAGGAGGCCCTGCCATGCCCGGAACCCTCTCGACGTACTCGTGCTGGCTGCCCCGGCACCGCAAGTCCGTCGGGCTCGCCCGACAGTTGTTCGGTGACTTCCTCGCCGAACTCCCAGGCTGCGAACCGTACTTCTCCGACGGTGAGTTGGTGCTCAGCGAGCTGGTGACCAACGCCGTCCTGCACGCCGTCGCCCCGCCCGACCGCCTCATCTACATCCAGTTCGACCTGTCGCCCGACGAGCTCCGGATCGAGGTGCACGACGCCGACCCCAAGCAGCCGACCCTCCACCCGACGACGGAGCACGACGAGGCCGGCCGCGGTCTCCTCCTCGTCTCCCAGCTGTCCACCAGCTGGGGGTGCCACCCGCGCGAGGGCGGCATCGGCAAGGCGGTCTGGGCGCTGGTCGGGGGCGCCCGATGATCCCTGAACTCCCCTTCGCCGTCACGGCGGAGATCAGGGGCGTCACCAAGGCCGCCACCTTCGCCAAGCTCGCCGACGCCCTCGCCGCCATCCGCACCAGCCTCGCCCGGCTCCCGCTGGACGAGGACCAGGCGGCCTACCTCGCCGACCTCTTCTCCGATGCCTCCGCCGCCCGAATCGCTCACCAGCTGGTCGAGTTCGGCGCCGTGCGCGCGATCGCCTTCATCGGCACCGAGTCCGTCCACCCCGTCTACCTGTGCGCGGTCACCGAGTGACCGGCCCCGGCCGTCGGCGCCCTGTCTGGGCCCGCGTCCACATGTGGTGGTGCCTCAACGCCCAGTTCTCCCGTCCGATCCGCGCGATCAGCCCCCGCCGGCAGGCCGCGCACGTCGAGATGCAGCGCTGGCTGGCCGCCCCGGGCAACGCCGAAGCCCTCCTGAACGCCGTACTCCGCCGGGCCGCTCAAGATTCGTTCGGTTGAACCTCCCTCCCTACCTAAGGCGTTGGCGGCTGCTCCCCGTTGGCGGGTGCCCGGCGCAGCCCCAGCGAGACCCCCGCCATGTCCCCCGGATCGCTGCGTCGCAGCACGAACACCTTCGTCACTGCGAGCAACGAGGGCCCGCACAGCAGGACCGCCAGCCACGACACGTCCCGGGCCACGTACACGCCTGCGGCGAGCATGGCCACGCTCACCGCGCACCCGGCGTACAGTCCGGCGACGCGGAGCGCGTGCTGGCGGCGGTGCAGTTCCGCTTGGGCCTGCCGCTCCTCCACTGCCCGGGTATCGGCCGCCGCCCGCTCCTCCGCCAGGTGCTGTAGCTCGAGCCGACGCATGTTCAGCTGATGCTCGCCCTTCAGGTGCAGGCCGTAGGCCGTGTGAGAAGCCACTAGCTGGTGGACGTGTTGTGCAGGTCGACCATCGTCCGCACCGGTAGCGGCAACCAGTCCCCGGCGGCCGGGCGGCTTCGGGAGAGGTCCTCGACGATCTGGGTGGGAGTCGGACGGCGGCGGGGGTCATGGTCGAGACAGCGGACGACCAGGTCGGCCAGTTGGGCCGGCAGCAGACTGAGGACGGACTCGAAGACCTCACTCTCATCCACCGGCACTGCCCCTCCGGCATGGCATAGCACCATGCCGAAGGCGTAGACGTCCGTGGCGAACGTGACCGGCCCTCCGATGTACTGCTCCGGGGCCAGGAATCCCCGCGTGCCGATCAGCTGGCCGGAACGGGTGAGCATGGTGTCGTCGAGCGCCCGAGCGATGCCGAAGTCGATGACGCGAGGCCCAGTGCCGGAGATGATGATGTTGCTCGGCTTGAGGTCGCGATGGACGATGTTGCAGGCGTGGATCCCCTCAAGCGCCTCGGCAATACCGACGGCCAAGGTGTGCAGAGTCCGGCTCGGCAACGCACCGTAATGCTTCAGGACTTCGTGCAGCGGCAGGCCAGGGATGTACTCGGTGATCAGCCAGGGCGGATCACCTTGTGGGTCGGCCGCGACCACCGGCGCGGTGTGGAATCCACCGACCCGGCGCACGGCCTCGATCTCGCGGCCGAACCGCCGGCGGAACTCGGCGTCCGCGGCCAGCTCCGGCCTGATGACCTTGACCGCGACCAGGCGCTCGCCAGCAGAGCGCCCGAGGAAGACCGTCCCCATACCGCCCTCGCCCAGCCGAGCGGTCAGCTGATAGCGGCCGATACTGTGCGGGTCGTCCCCCCTCAACGGTTGATGGCTGGGCCCGAGCAATGCCTGTGGGGGCAGCGGCGGCGCGGCCGGTGCTCCCCCGTCCACCCCGATGACGCCTCCCGCAACCGCCCCTGCGTCGGCGCGCAGCACCGCGGCCTGGGCCTCGCCCTCGGCCTTGAGCACCTCGGCCTGCTTCTCACCCTCGGCCTTGAGGATCTGCGCCTGGCGCTGGCCCTCGGCGGTGAGGATCGCCGCGCGCTTGTCCCGTTCGGCGCGCGTCTGCTTCTCCAGTGCGTCCAGCATGGAGGTCGGCGGCTCGACCGTTTTGAGCTCGGCACGGTTGACCCGGACGCCCCACTTGCCGGTGGCCTCGTCCAGGACGCTGCGCAGGCCGGTGTTGATGACCTCGCGGGAGGTCAGGATGGATTCGAGGTCCATCGAGCCGATGATGTTGCGCAGCGTGGTGTCGGTCAACTGCTCGATCGCCTCGGTGTAGTTGGCGACCTCGTAGGTGGCGGCGCGCGGGTCGGTGACCTGGTAGTGGACCACCGTGTCGATGTTGACGACCAGGTTGTCCCGGGTGATCACCGGTTGCGGCGGGAACGGCACGACCTGCTCGCGCAGGTCGATTCGGGCGCGGACGCGTTCGATGAACGGGAGGACGATGTTCAGGCCTGCGTTGAGCGTCCGGGTGTAGCGGCCGAAGCGCACCACAATCGCGGCGCGGGCCTGCGGGATCACCCGGATCGGTCGGGCCAGGGCCAGCAGTACAACCGACGCGATGATAACGATGAGCACCGGCTCCACTTCGGCCCCTTACCCGTCAACCCTCGGACATCCGATCCGGACGACGTCCGGCGGCGTCCGGGCCGAAGTCTGACAGATGTGCATCGTGACGCATATAGCCCGACCGGCCGGGGCGAGGCCCAACTCCCCTGCTGTACAGGACAGTACCGCCTTGCGCGGTCGACGCGGTGCGGTCCGGCAACCCGCATCGGACGAGCGGCGCCTCAGCGGAAAAGCTGTCCACGTTTTCGAGCCTGCCCCGTCCTGGCTCCGAGCCATCGCACTCAGTAACCGCTTCCGGCGGCATTCGGCGCGTAGGAGTATTGCTCCCCGCCAGCACCACCAGATCGGCCGACCATGCCCCTGGGGACGGGGAAGAGGGATTCATCGTCACCGGTGGCATTGCGCGGGAAGTCGGCCGGGCCGACTTCCCGCGCGCACGACTTCGCCCCCGTCGGGCCGGGCTCGACGGGGGCGAAGCGCTCAGGACCCCGGATTCATCCGCACGGTCTCGGTGCGGCGGGGGCCTCGGGGGTCGGAATCAGCCGGCGCGGACGGCGCTGACCAGGTCGGGCAGCAGCTTCGCCGCGTTGGGCGTGCCGAGGCCGGTGATCGGGTCCCAGCCGGTGGTGGCGGGGTAGCCCGGGACCGTCGGGTCGGCGGTGTTGTTGCCGAGCGTGACGTCGTTGAAGTCGGCCGCGTACTTGGCCGGGTCGGTGCTCAGCTTGTACAGGGCCGGGTTGATCTGGCCGAGGCCGCCGCCGTTGATCTGGTCCGCGATCGAGACCAGGCCGGCCCACTCCGGGCAGGAGAGCGACGTGCCGCCGATGTCGTACCAGCCCGTGCTGCACGGAGTGGCGCCGCACTTGAGGCCGCCGGAGCCGTCCGGCGGCAGCGACAGGTAGACCAGAGCGCCGGTGCCGGGGGCGGCCTGGAGGGAGATGTCCGGCACGCCGCGCTTGGCGCCGATCGGCGTGGAACCGGCCGGCAGCGCCGACTGGTAGGCGGGCTTGTCGAAGACCTGGCTGAACCCGCCACCCGCGAAGGTCCAACCGACCTCGGCCGCACCGGGGTTGGCCTGGCACTTGGCCGGGTTGTCGGTGCTGTCCGCCGCCCGGGTGCCGGTCGCGTTGGGGTCGGTGCACAGGTACGTGCCGCCGACGCCGGTCACCAGCGGGTCGGACGCCGGCCACTCGACCGCCGGGTCCGGGAGGGTGGTGCCGCCCTGCTTGACCGGGGTCTTCTTCGAGCCGGACGAGCCGTCGTCGCCGGAGGAGCCGAGCACCGTGACGCCGTTCAGGGCCGCGGACTTGAAGGCGTGCCGCAGCGGCTCGATCGACTGGGGGCTGGCGAAGGCCCCTTCGGCGGAGGCGAAGGACTGCGAGATGACGTTCGCCAGGTGGTGGTCGACCACGTACTGCTCGGCGTTCATCATGGCGGGGAAGCCCTGCACGCCGAGCGTCTCCGCGGTGGGAGTGCTGACCAGCAGGATGTTGGCCCCCGGGGCCATCGCGTGCGCGGTCTCGACGTCGAGCGCGACTTCGAGCGCCCAGGCGGCCTTGGACTCCTGGCCGGTGCCCTTGCTGGTGTCCGGCGGCGCGGTGGTCCCCGGCGAACCCTGGACGTGCAGCTCGCTGAAGGTCGGCATGCCGGGCTGGCAGGTCACGCCCTCCTCGCCGCACATCGCGGTGATGCCGAAGGCCTGGTCGAAGACGTGCAGGTCGTGCGCCATCGTGTCGCTGCCGTACGAGTCGAAGATGGCGATCGTCTGGCCGCGGCCGTCGTAGCCGTTGGCGTACAGCGGGCCGAGGTTGTAGGCGGCCCGGATCGCCTGCGGGCTGAAGCAGCGGCGGCCCGCACCGGCGCACTGTGCCTGGGTGGGGGGAGTGGTGCCGGTCGACACCTGGGCGAAGTCGGCCACCGTGGGGTGCATCGCCGGGTAGCCGGCGGCCACGGCGCTGCCGACGGTCGGGACGGCGAGCGCGCCGGAGGCCGCGAGGGCCAGGCTGCTGACTCCTGCCAGGAGCATCCGGCGTATGGATGGTGCCTTCAAGTAGTCCTCCACGAGGGTTGGTTGGGGGACATCGGCGGGGAGCCCGGGTCGGATCGAGCGGCCCGGGCACGTGGGGTGTCCGGGACGGAAGGGTCACGGACGGGCGCGAGTGTAGGCGCGCGAGTGGTCCGGCCTCAATGGCCCGGTCGAAATCGGATCGACATCGGCTCCGCGTCCGTTCCGCGTTTGTTCCGCGTCCGGTCCGCACGGGCGCGGCGACCCGCACACGAACTCATGGCCGCCGATGCCGCCCGGCGGTGCCCGGGAAGGGGGGAGGATCCGCTCCCCCGATCGGGGGAGGCCCGCCCTGACCTGCCCCGGCAATACTGAGGACCATGATCACCGGACTCCGGCCGCTGCTGCGCGGCTCCACCTACACGGGTGCGCTGTTCGCCTGGTGCGGCGCACTGGCCAGCCTCCCCCTGCTGCCCTTCGCCGCACTGCCGACGCTGGGGCTGCGGGCCGCTCCGTACGGCGTCAACGCTGTGCTCTCCCTGCTGTTCGGGGCGGTGCTGATCGGCCTGGTCGGGCTGGCCCGCGGCACCCGGCGGGTGCTGATCGCCGCCGCCCGCCGCCTGTTGAAGGTGTCCCTGCCGACCCCGGCGGGCGCGACCCCGGCCGTCGACCGCTGGCGGACCCCGGCCTTCCTGGTGCTGCACGTGGCGCTGGGGTGGACGGGCGGGCTGGCGAGCGGCGTGCTGCTGCTCATCGGCCTGACCCTGCCCGGTGGTTGGTTCGACGCCGAGGCGCGGGTGGGCCTCTTCGGCCGGTCGGTGCAGGTGGCGGGCGTCTGGAGCTGGATCCTGGCGCCGCTCTGCCTGCTGCTGGCGGCGGCGGTGTGCGTGGCGGTGACGCGCGCCCTGCGGTGGCTGGCCCCCCGGCTGCTGGGGCCGTCCGCCGCCGAACTGCTCGCGCTGGCGAGCGAGCGGGAGCGGCAGCTGGCCGAACGCAACCGGCTGGCCCACGAGTTGCACGACTCGATCGGGCACACCCTGACGGCGGCCACCATCCAGGCGGCCGTGGCCGGCGAGGTGCTGACCGACGACCCGGCGGCGGCGCGGGCCGCCATGCGCAGCATCGAGGAGTCGGCCCGGGCCGCACTGGAGGACCTGGACTACGTGCTCGGCGTGCTGCGCGAGGAGCAGGCGGGCACGGCACCCACCCGCACCCTCGCCGACCTGCCCGAACTGCTGGACCGGCTGCGGCACGCGGGCGCCGTGGTCGAGCCGGAGCTGTCCGGGGACGTCGCGCAGGTGCAGGGGACGCTCTCCCGGGCGGCGTACCGGATCCTCCAGGAGGGGCTGACGAACGCGCTGCGGCACGGCGCGGGCGGCCCGATCGCCGTCCGGGTCGCGGTCGCGCCGGACGGGCTGGAACTCGGCGTGGTCAACCGGATCGGGGCCGCGCGGGCGGGCACGGTCCCCGCGTTCCCCACCTCCGGCCACGGGCTGCCCGGGCTGGCCGAACGCGTCCGGCTGCTGCACGGCGAACTGGAGGCCGGCCCGGACGGTCCGCAGCACTGGCGGCTGGCCGTCCGGCTGCCGGTACGGTTGTCGGCATGACGCTCCCGGTCGCGGTTTCCGTCCTGGTCGCGGACGACGACGAGGTGACCCGCAGCGGGCTCTGCACCCTGCTCGCGCTCCAGCCGGGCATCGCGGTGGCCGGGCAGGCCGGCGACGGCGTCGAGGCGATCGAGCAGGCCCGGCGGCTGCGGCCGGACGTGGTCCTGATGGACGTCCGGATGCCCCGGTGCAACGGGATCGAGGCCACCCGGCAGCTGCTGGCCGAGCCGACGTCCGACGAGCCGCCGAAGATCGTGGTGATCACCACCTTCGAGAACGACGACTACGTCACCGCCGCGCTCGGCGCCGGGGCCAGCGGGTTCGTGCTCAAACGCCTGCCGGTCCGGCAGATCGCGGAGGCGGTCCGGGTGGTGGCGGCGGGGGAGGCGATCCTCTTCCCGGCGGCCCTGCGCCGGATGGTCACCGCCCGCCCGCTCGGCTCCGCCCAGGCCCTGCCGCAGGCGGCACTGACCGGTCGGGAGGAGGAGGTGCTGCGGCTGATGGCCACCGGCCTGTCCAACCCGGAGATCGCCGACGCGCTCACGGTGAGCCTGGAGACGGTGAAGACGCACGTCGGCAACGTGCTCACCAAGCTCGGCGCGCAGAACCGCACCCACGCCGTAGTGATCGCCTACGAGTCCGGCCTGGTGGTCCCGGGCTTCACGGCCTGACCGGGGCCGAGGGCCGGCAAAGACGCGATCCTCCCCGATGCTCTCCGCGCTCGCACGATTGCGCGAGAAGTCGACCGAGTCTACTTCTCGCGCAACTGACTGACGTTGAGCCGCAGGGCTCAGGAGCAGGAACCGCTGCAGCCGTTGCATGCTCCGCGTTGCAGGAGGTTGAGCTTGTAGCCGTCGAGGCTGGGCGCGAAGAGGGAGCCGTTGTCCTCGTGGTTCTGGGCGAAGCAGCCGCCCTCGTAGTCGTCGGCGATGCCGGCCGTCCGGCAGGCCGCTTGGACCCGGCGGGCGCTGACGAGTTCGACCCGGTTCAGGAGGTGGGTCAACCCGAACCTGACGTCACCGAGTTTGGCCAGCAGCTTCTTGTTGTCGAGTGCCAGTACCTTCGCGCACGGGGACACCTCGCCGTCGACGGTCACCGTCATGCTGTTCCGGCCGGCCTGGCAGCCGAAGTAGCCGGGGGCGGTCTCCTCGATCTGGTCGAGCTCGGAGATCCGCAGTTGGCCCGAGGTCTTCTCCCTCTTGTACCAGGCGTAGACCTTGCCGAACTCGGCGGCGTAGACCTGCATGTCCTCGTCGGACCACGCGACTCCGGTCGCGTAGCTGATGAGGAACTGGTTCACGCCCAGGGCGTGCAGGCCCACGACGTTGTCGAAGAGCATCGACGCGGTGTCCGGCATGACCGTCATCTTGACGCCGATCCACGGCTGTGTTCGCTTCAGCAGCTTGATGGCGTCGACGACCTGCGCGAACGTGCCGTTTCCGCGCTTGTCCCGCCGGTGCCGGTCGTGGGTCTCGGCCAGGCCGTCGACGCTCAGCAGGACCTTGATGTCGTGTTGGGCGAAGTACTCCGCCATCGGTGCGTTGATCCGGACGCCGTTGGACGTCATATGGAAATTGACGGTCTTGCCGGACTGTTCGGCCTTCTGCTCGGCGTATTCCGTCGCGAACCGGATGGCCGGCAGGTTGAGGGTCGGCTCTCCGCCGAAATGCGTGATCGTGACCTCCGGCTCGTCCCTCGCGTAGTCGAAGAGCAGGTCGATCCCGGCCCGCGCCGTGTCGAGGGACATTCGGCGCGGGCCCAGCATCTCGGCCTCGAAGCAGTAGGCGCAACCCAGGTTGCACCCCTCGGTGAGGATGAGTTCCAGCTTGGACACGGGCGGGAACATCGCCGCGTTGGCCTCTGCGACGACCCGGTAGATCAGCCCCCGCGACGCGTCCGGCGTCAGCGCAAGTCTGGTCATCACCTCCGCCGAGAGGGCGTCCATGTCCGGGCTCTCCACCAGGAGACTCTGCTGGATGGTGGTGGCCAGACCGTTCTCCGGTGCGGGGGCGACTGCGCTGGCGTCGATTGACATCGTGACCTCCTTCGGCTGGTGCTCAGCCGGCGAACTGGATCGTGCAGTTGAAGTCCCCGGAACAGGAGACGATTCCCGTGCAGCTGTACGTCCCGCAGGTGAACGAGGTCGACGTGCAGGCGTAGCCGAGGCCGCCGTCCTTTTCGGGGATCTTCATGGCCTCCATGGCCAGGATCTTGGGAAGGTTCGCTTGAATGATGTCGACGACCTGGCGGCTGACCTCATCCGTCAGCCCCTGCATGTCCTTTCCGTCGGGCGAATTGACCTTGCTCCTGATGTCGTCGACGAAATTCTTCTCGCCCATGTCACTCTCCAGGCGTTCGGCGCGCGCCGGCCCGGCTGCGGTCGCGTGCGGGAAGGAATTCTGAAGGAGGGCCCGGAAGGCTCGAAGCCTTGTTCCGCGTGCTTCGGGCGGCTTGGCCCAGTGCCGAGGCATCTGCTGGTCGGGAGCCTAGCCACCCGTGGGTGGTCCTGCACTTCGTGCACTCACGGATTGGCCCGACGGGTGGGCGGCCTGACGAAGGTTGCGTGAGAAGTCGGCTGGGCCGACTTCTCACGCGGGGGTAGTCGAGGTGGCCGGGGTGTGCGGGCCGGATAACGGAACGGTTGCGGAGCGCATCCTCCTCGCGCGCAGGGGTTGACGGCGCGGGGAGGGTGGGCGTTTGCTGTGACCCGCTCGTTCGAGCCTGTTTGGTTCTGGTCTGTTTTGTGGGTTTGAACGTTCAAATCGGCGAGCAGCCTCATGGGCAGCCCCAACCCGACCCCCCTTCACCCTCCTCGTCCTCGCCACCCCTCAGAGAGGAATGCAATGTCACACCTTTCTCGTCGTGATCTGCTCCGCGCCTCCGGAGCCGGCCTGCTGGCCCTCGCCGCCGGCGGCACGCTCGCGGCCTGCGGCGACTCCGGCTCGGGGGGCTCCTCCGGCGGCGGGGACGCCGAGACCGGCACCGTCACCGTCTGGTCCTGGGCCACCGCCGCGGCGGCCCTGCGCGGCGTCGTCCCGGCGTTCGAGAAGGACAACCCGGGTATCAAGGTCGACGTCCAGGACATCGGCAACCCCGCCATCTGGGACAAGATCACCGTCGGCCTGGCGGCCGGCGGTCAGGGCCTCGGCGACGTGCTGCACATCGGCTGCGACTACCTGCCCGGGTACCTGGAGAAGTTCCCCGGCGGCCTCGCCAACCTGTCCGAGCTCGGCGCCGACGCGCACAAGGACAAGTTCGCCAAGGGCCTGTGGCCGGTCGTCACCGGCAAGGACGGCCACGCCTACGCGCTGCCCTGGGAGGCCAACCCGCTCGGCTTCTTCTACCGCAAGGACTACTTCGACAAGGCCGGCCTCGACCCCGCCGCCCTCGCCACCTGGGACGACCTGATCGCCGCCGCGGACCGGTTCAAGGCCGCCAACCCCGGCATCTCCCTCATCGGCATCAGCAAGTCCGCCAACCCCGACCCCGACCTGGACTTCCTGCAGTCCCTGCTCCAGCTCCAGGGCGCGTTCTACTTCGACCTCGGCGGCAAGATCACCCTCGGCTCGGCCGAGTCGGTCCGCGCCATGACCATCGTCAAGCGGCTGGACCAGGCCGGGCTGATCGCCGACGCCTCCGGCGACCACGGCTGGGCGAACCTGATGAAGGCCGGCAAGCTCGCCGTCGCCCCGGTGCCCGCCTGGGGCGCGCACTACCTGGAGACCAAGTTCGCCGACCAGAGCGGCAACTGGCGCATCGCCAAGCCCCCGGCGGCGGTGCCCGGTGGCAAGCGCACCGCGCTGGTCAACTCCACCCACCTGGCCGTCGCCGCCTCCAGCCCGCGCCGCCGCGCCGCCTGGAAGTTCGTCGAGTACGCGCTCACCCGGCCCGCCTCCGTGAACAGCATGTTCAACGCGGGCGGCGTCTTCCCCGCGCTCACCGAGGCCTACGGCGACCCGATGTACGCCGCGCCCAGCGCCTACTACGGCGGCCAGCCCGTCCTGAAGACCTTCACCGAACTGCTCACCGACGGCGGCGACGCCACCAACTACTCCGGCGACTACGCCCGCGCCCTCAAGCTCGCCAGCGACGCCCAGACCAAGGTCTTCCTCAAGGGCGGCGACCCGGCCGCCGTCCTCCAGGACGCCGCCAAGCAGCTCGCCCAGCAGACCGGACGCGGCCTCGCATGACCGCCGCCACGCAGCCCGCCCCCCGACCGGCCGCGGTCGCCCGGCAGCCCGCCCGGCAGCCCGCCGAACGGGCCCACCGCCGGGCCCGGTTGCGGCGCCGGGCCGTGCCGTACCTGCTGCTGGCCCCCGCCCTGATCACCTTCGGCGTGTTCAAGGCGTACCCGGTCGTCGACTCCCTGCTGCTCTCCTTCACCACCGGCGCCGGCCAGGCCACCCGCGACGCCGGCCTCGCCAACTACCGTCGCCTGCTGGACGATCCGCTGTTCTGGACGGCCCTGCGCAACACCGCGCAGATCCTCGTCGTACAGGTCCCGCTGATGCTCGGCCTGGCCCTGCTGATGGCCGTCGGCATCAACTCGGCCCTGGTGCGCTGGCGGGCGGTGTGGCGGCTCGGCGTCTTCATGCCCGCCGTCACCGGCCTGGTCGCCACCGGCGTGATGTTCGCCTTCCTGCTCAAGACCGACGACGGCGCCGTCAACTGGGCGCTGGACGCCGTCGGCCTGCCCACCGAGAACTGGCTGGGCGAGCCGTTCTGGGCCCGGATGGCCGTCGTCCTGGTGCTCACCTGGCACTACACCGGGTACAACGCGGTCATCTACCTGGCCGGCCTCCAGGGCATCCCCAAGGAGCTGTACGAGGCCGCGATGGTCGACGGCGCCGGTCCGGTCCGCCGCTTCACCGCGGTCACCGTCCCCGCGCTGCGCCCGGTGCTGCTCTTCACGGTCGTGCTCTCCACCATCGGCACGCTCCAACTCTTCGACGAGCCGTACGTGTTGACCGGCGGCGGGCCCGACAACGCGACCCTCACCGTCTCCATGTACCTGTACCAGAACGGCTTCCGGTACTTCGACTTCGGCTACGCCTCCGCCATCGCCTACGCGCTCACCCTGCTGGTGTCGGTGCTCGGCGCCGTCCAGATGCGCCTGATGGGAGAGCGCGAGAAGTGAACATCAAAAAGCTGCGCGGCTGGCCGCTGACCTTCTTCCTCGCGGGCATCACCGGCCTGTCCATCGGGCCGTTCTACTGGCTGGTCGTCGCGACCACCCACAAGGACGAGGAGATCTTCGACTGGCCGCCCAAGCTGCTGCCCGGCGGCAACCTCGGCCACAACCTGGAACACCTGCAACACCGGATCGGCGTGCTCCGGGTGCTCGGCAACTCCCTGCTGGTGGCCGGGGTCCAGACGGCCGGCGCGCTGGTGATCGCGCTGTTGGCCGGCTACGCCTTCGCCAAGTTCCGCTTCCGCGGCCGCACGCTGCTCTTCGCGCTGCTGCTCTCCACCCTCGTGGTGCCCGAACAGGTCATGCTGGTACCGCTGTTCAAGATGATGATGAGCTTCGGCCTGCTGGACACCTACCAGGCGCTGATCCTGCCCGGCCTCTGCGTCCCGTTCGCGATCTTCCTGATGCGCCAGTCGCTCACCAGTCTGCCGGACGAACTCCTGGACGCCGCAAGGGTCGACGGCGCCGGCGAGTTCCGGGTGCTGTGGAGCGTGGTCGTCCCGGTCATGCGACCGGTGCTCGCGGCGCTGTCGATCTTCCTCTTCCTGGGCTCCTGGAACCAGTTCGTCTGGCCCCTGGTCGCGCTGCGCACCCGTGAGATGCACACCCTGCCGGTGGCCCTCGCCACCCTGCACGGCACCCAGGCCACCACCGACTACGGCGCGATCCTCTCCGGCACCGCGCTGTCCACCCTGCCGATGATGGTCCTCTTCCTGGTCCTCCAGCGGCAGTTCATCTCCGGCCTGCTGGCCGGCGCCACGAAAGGATGAGCATGACCGACATCTGGGAGCCGCACGCGCCCGCCGCGGCCGGGGGGCTGCGCCCGCTGTACGCCGAGGGGCTGGACCTGCGGGTCAGCGGCGCGGGGACGGCCCGCGCGGTGGCCGACGGGGTCGTCGAGGTGACGGCGGAAGGACAGGGCGACGTCCGGATCGAGTGGCGGGTGCCCTGCGTCGACGTCACCGCCTTCTGGACGCCGGAGCCGCGCGGCACCGGGTGGCTGCCCGCCGCCTGGACCGCCCCGCGCCGCGTCGGCCTCGCCAACGGCGCGCCGATCGCCGCGCTGGTCGGCACCGGTGACGTCGCCGTCTGCGCCTTCGCCGCCGAGCGCCCGGACGTCCTGGCGGCCGCCGGAGTGGTGGAGGAGACCGGCGAGTTCCGGTTCTGGGCGCAGGCCGCCGGCCGGCTCACCGTCCGGATCGACACCTCGCGCC
This sequence comes from Kitasatospora sp. NPDC097643, assembly GCF_040302625.1. Taxonomy (NCBI): domain Bacteria; kingdom Bacillati; phylum Actinomycetota; class Actinomycetes; order Kitasatosporales; family Streptomycetaceae; genus Kitasatospora; species Kitasatospora sp. NPDC097643. Next base: position 47,854 of record NZ_JBEOSA010000010.1, read on the forward strand.
GGCACTTCGGCCGCTGCCTGGCCGACCTCGCCGCCTGGTGGGGGACCGGCCGGACCGTCGACATCCCCGACGCCGCCCGCCGTCCGGCCTACTCCACCTGGTACGCGATGCACCAGGACATCACGCCGAAGGGCGTCGAGACCCAGGCCGCGCTCGGCAAGGAGCTCGGCCTGGACGTGATCATCGTCGACGACGGCTGGATGACCGCCGACCGCACCCGCGGCTACGCGCACTGCGGCGACTGGGAGCCGGTCTCGCTGCCCGACACCGCCGCCCACGTGCGGCGGGTCCACGACCTGGGCGTCCAGTACCTGCTCTGGTACGCGCTGCCGTTCATCGGCAAGGACAGCGCCGCGTTCGAACGGATCGGCCGCTACGCGCTCGCCGACGCCGCCCAGCTGGGGGCCGTCGTCGCCGACCCGCGCTACCCCGAGGTCCGCGCGTTCCTCACCGACCGGCTCGCCCGCGCCGTCGAGGAGTGGGGCATGGACGGGCTCAAGGTCGACTTCGTCGACTGGTTCGCCCGGGCCGAGCCGCCGGAGGCCGGCCCCGAGGCGGACTGCACCAGCGTCGACGAGGGCGTCGAGCGGCTGCTCGACGGGATCCGTCGCCGGATCACCGCCGCCCACCCGGGCGCGATGATCGAGCACCGCCAGCCGTACGTCAGCCCGGGCCTGTGGCCGTACGTCACCATGATCCGGGCCGTCGACTGCCCGCTCGGCCCGCAGGAGAACCGGCAGCGCACCGTCGACGTGCGGCTCGCCGCCGGGCCCGTCCCGGTCCACTCCGACATGCTGATGTGGCACCCGGCCGAGCCGCCGGAGCAGATCGCCTGCCACCTGATCAACGTGCTGTTCTCGGTCCCGCAGATCTCCGTCGACCTGGCCGCGCAGGGCCCCGACCAGCGCGAGGCGATCGCCTTCTGGTTGGGCGTCTTCCGCGAGCACCTGGACACGCTCCAGCTCGGCGAACTGCGCCCGGCCCGGCCCGACCTCGGCTACCCGATGGTGACCGCCCTCGGCGGGGCCACCGTCGCGGTGGCCCGGTACGCGGCGCTGCCGGTGGACGTCTCCGGCCCGCAGTGGCGCACCCTGCTGGTGGCGAACGCCGACGCCGACCCGGACGTCCGGCTGACGGGCGGCACGGGCGCCGCGGAGGCCACCGTGCGGGACGCCCGAGGGCGTATCGTCCGGCAGGGCGAGGTCGAGCTCGACCGGGACGGCGTGATCCCCGTGCCGCGTGGCGGGCTGCTGACCCTGCGCCGCGCCTGATCCGCACCGGGGACGACCTGAACCGGTACGGCGGACCGGGATGCACCGCACCCCGGATGCGCCGCACCGGGACGACCACGCTGGGAGAGTCCGCATGACCGAGGGAACACCCCGACCGCGCCGCGGTGCCACCACCATCGAGGAGGTGGCCCGGGCGGCCGGGGTGTCCCGGCAGACGGTCTCCAACGCGCTCAACGCCCCCCAACGGGTCCGCCCGGACACCCTGGCCCGGGTGACCGCCGCGATCCGCGAACTCGGCTACCAGCCGGACCAGTCGGCCCGTTCGCTGCGCAGCGGCGCCCGGCGCACGATCGGCTACCTCGTCCCGGTGGACGACCCCTTCGACCCCAACCCGCTGATGGCCGGCTTCCTGGAGGCGCTGGTCGACGCGGCGGGCGCGGAGGGCCAGCGGGTGCTGCTGTTCCGCCCCGCCCCGGGCGGCGCCGACGCCGGCCCGGCCATCGACGAACTGGTGGCCGCCCGGCAGGTCGACGGCCTGGTCCTCGCGGACGTGCTGCGCGAGGACCCGCGGATCGGGCAGGTCGGCCGGGCCGGTGTCCCGTTCGTCACCTTCGGACGGACCGGGCCCGGCGAGCCGCAGCACTGGGTGGACATTGCCAACGACGCGGCGACGGCCGCGGTGGTGCGGCACCTCGCGGCGCTCGGCCACCGGCGGATCGGGTACCTCGGCGCGGGCGAGGAGCTGCCGTGGATGGCGGCCCGGCGGGCGGGCTTCCTCGCCGAGGCCGGGCGGCTGGGCCTGTCCGCGGTGACCGCCCCCGTGAACGCCCGGGTGACCGCCCCGGTGACCGCCGCGGGGCCTGCCGCGGGGCCCGAGGTGGCGGCCGTCCGGGCGCTGCTGCGCGGGCCCGACCGGCCGACCGCCTTCGTGGCGGGCAGCGACCTGCTGGCGCTGGACGTCTACGAGGCGGTGCGGGCCGAGGGGTTGACGGTGGGGCCGGGCGGGGCCGAGGCGGGGGAGGTGGCGGTCACCGGCTTCCACGACACGCCGCTCTGCCGCCACCTGCACCCGCCGCTGACCTCGGTCCGGCTGCCGCTGCGGGCGATCGCGGCGGGCCTGGTCGGGCGGCTGCTGGCCCAGGTGCGCGGGGAGGCGCCGCCTGCGGCCGGGCTGGAGCTGCCCACCGAGCTGGTGGTGCGGGCCAGTTCGGGGTGAACCGACGGGTGCACCGACGGGCGGCTCACGACGTGGGTCGCGGCGAGGCTCACGACGCCCCGGCGGGTGCGACCACCAGCTCGCCGACCAGCCGGGCCGCCGCCGCCCGCTGCTCGGCCGGCAGTGCGTCGTCGGTGACCAGCACGTCCAGCTGGTCCAGCGTCGCGAAGGAGGCCAGCCCGACCGCGTTCCACTTGGTGTGGTCGGCGACCACCACCACCCGGCGGGCGGAGCGCAGGAAGCTCCGGTTGGTCTCCGCCTCGGCCAGGTTGGGGGTGGTCAGCCCGGCCTCGACGGAGAGGCCGTGGCAGCCCAGCACCAGCACGTTCACGTGCAGCGAGCGGATCGCCTGGTCGGCCACCGGCCCGACCAGCGCGTCCGAGGGCGTGCGGACGCCGCCGGTGCGGATCACCGTCGCGGTGGCGGGCGTGCCGTCCTCGTCGGGCTGCTCCAGCAGCTCGGCGATCCGCAGCGAGTTGGTGACCACGGTCAGACCCTCGACGGCACGCAGGTACCGGGCGACGGCGAAGGTGGTCGTCCCGGCGGCCAGGCCGACCGCCGAGCCGGGCGGCACCAGCGCGGCGGCGGCCCGGGCGATCGCGTCCTTCGCGGGCAGCTCCCAGGTGGCCTTGGTCTCGAAACCGGGCTCACCGCTGGCCGCGGCCTCGATCCGGACGGCCCCGCCGTGCACCTTCTGCACCAGCCCGCGCCGGGCCAGCGCGTCCAGGTCGCGGCGGATCGTCATGTCGGAGACCCCGAGGTCGCGGACCAGTTCGGTGACCCGGACCCCGCCGCGCGCGCGGACCTGCTCCAGGATCAGCACGCGGCGCTGCCCGGCGAGCGGTTGGGCGCTGTCGGCCATCGGGGGCCTCCTCGGGTCTGGTCGGTGTGGTCGGGCCGACCACGGTCACCGCCATCATGGCATCTGTTCAATCATGTTTGATAATGTTTATTCATGTCGCTGTGTGGAAGCAGCGCGCATCCCTGCGGAAGGAAGACAGGCCGATGGCCGGGACCGTGACCGAGCCCACCGCCAGAACCGTGACCACCCTCGCGGACGGGCGGGAGCTGATCTACTACGACAGCGGCGAGGCCGTCCCCCGGGACGCCGTCGACCGGCGCCCGCTCGACCCGCCCGCGTACGGCTCCCAGGTGCGGCTCGACCCGGCCACCGGCGCCTGGGTGACCATCGCCGCCCACCGCCAGGCCCGCACCTACCAGCCGCCCGCCCAGGAGTGCCCGCTCTGCCCGTCCCGGGACGGCCGGCTCAGCGAGATCCCGGCCGCCGACTACCAGGTCGCGGTGTTCGAGAACCGCTTCCCCTCCCTCGCCGGGCCGGCGGGCCAGGCCGAGACCGCGGGCGACGGCCCGTGGACCGCGGCGCCCGGCGGCGGGCGGTGCGAGGTGGTCTGCTTCACCGCCGACCACGACGCCTCCTTCGCCGACCTCGACGAACCCCGCGCCCGCCTGGTGCTGGACGCCTGGACCGACCGCACCGCCGAACTGTCCGCACTGCCCGGCGTCCGCCAGGTCTACTGCTTCGAGAACCGCGGCGCCGAGATCGGCGTCACCCTCGCCCACCCGCACGGCCAGATCTACGCCCTGCCCTTCACCACCCCGCGCACCGCCGCCATGGTCCGCCAGGCCGCCCGGCACCGCGCCGCCGCCGGCCGCAACCTCTTCGACGACCTGCTCGCCGCCGAGCGCGCCCACCCGGAACGCGTCGTGGCCGTCGGCGAGCACTGGACCGCCTTCGTCCCCTTCGCCGCCCGCTGGCCGTACGAGGTCCACCTCTACCCGCACCGCCGCGTCCCCGACCTCACCGCCCTCGACGAAGGCCAGCGCGAGGAGTTCCCCCGGCTCTACCTCGACCTGCTGCGCCGCTTCGACCGCCTCTTCCCGGCCGGCCGCACCCCCTACATCTCCGCCTGGCACCAGGCGCCCGTCGACCAGCGCGGCGAACTCGCCCTCCACCTGGAGCTGTTCACCATCCGGCGGACCGCCGACAAGCTCAAGTACCTGGCCGGGGTGGAATCCGGCATGGACGCCTTCGTCAACGACGTGTCGCCCGAGCAGGCGGCCCACCGACTCCGGGAGATCGCCCCGTGACCACCCCCGCCGGCACCCCCGCCGAGACCTCGGTCGCCACCTCCGCCGACACCTTCACGGCCCTGTACGGCCACGCCCCCGACGGCACCTGGGCCGCCCCGGGCCGGGTCAACCTGATCGGCGAACACACCGACTACAACCAGGGGTTCGTCCTGCCCATCGCCCTCCCGCAGGCCGTCCGGATCCAGGCCCGACGGCGCGACGACGACCTGCTGCGGCTCCACTCCGCGCAGGGCGACGGAGTGGTCGTCGAGCTGCGGGTCGCCGAGCTGGCGCCCGGCACGGTGAGCGGCTGGGCCGGCTACCCGGCCGCCGTGATCTGGGCGCTGCGCGACGCCGGACACCCGGTCGGTGGCGCGGACGTCCACCTGGACAGCGAGGTGCCGGTCGGTGCCGGGCTCTCCTCCTCCGCCGCCCTCGAATGCGCCGTCGCCCTCGCCTACAACGACCTGTACGGGCTGGGCCTTTCGGCGCCCGAGCTGGCCCTGCTCGCCCAGCGCGCGGAGAACCGGTTCGTCGGCGTCCCCTGCGGGATCATGGACCAGATGGCCTCGATGTGCTGCCGGAGCGGAGCCGCCCTGCACCTGGACGCCCGCGATCTGACGATTCGTCAGGTGCCCGTGGACCTGGCCGGGGCCGGACTCGCGCTGCTGGTCCTCGACACCCGGGTCAAGCACGAGCTGGCGGACGGCACCTACGCCGGCCTGCGAGCCGACTGCGAACGGGCGGCCGCTCTGCTCGGCCTGCCCGCCCTGCGCGACCTCGACCCGGCCGGGCTGCCCGCCGCCCTCGGCCAACTCCCCGGCGAGCTGCGGCCGTTGGTCCGCCACGTGGTCACCGAGAACCAGCGGGTCGAGGCGGCCGTCGCCCGCCTCGACGCCGGTGAGCTCGCCGCCCTCGGCCCGATCCTCACCGCCGGACACGCCTCCCTGCGCGACGACTTCCGCGTCTCCTGCCCCGAGACCGACCTCGCCGTCGAGGCCGCCGTCGCGGCCGGCGCGTACGGCGCCCGGATGACCGGCGGCGGCTTCGGCGGCTCCGTCATCGCCCTCGTCGACGCGGACGCCGCCGACACCGTGGCCGCCGCCGTCACCGCCGCCTTCCGCACCGCCGGCTACGCGACCCCGCGCACCCTCACCGCCGTCCCGGCGGCGGGCGCCCACCGGATCGGCCAGCCCTAGGCTCGGTGCGCGGCCGGGCGCTCCGGAGCGGCCTCCGTGAGCGCCCGGGCGACGGCCTCCGCCCCGGCCCGCAGCCCGTACACCGGGGTGCCGGGCTGCTGGCGCCAGGACTCGTCGATCCCGCCGGCGTCCACCGTGTCGAAGCCCAGCTCGTCGATCAGCGCCCGCACCACGCGCTTGGCGGCCTCGTCGTCCCCCGCGACCGGCACGGCGATCCGCTCCGGGTCGCCCTGCGGGCGCGGGCGGGCGAGCAGGTCCTCGGCGTAGGTGCCGTTGAACGCCTTCACCACCGGATGGCCCAGGTGCTGCTCCGTCCAGCGGCTCTCGGTGACCCCGCCGTCCTCGATCGCGTCGATCCGGCCGTCGCGCTCCTTCGGGTAGTAGTTGCCGGTGTCGATCACCGCCACACCCTCGGCGGCGCCCGCCAGCAGCCCGGCGGGCAGGTCCGGCACGTTCTTCAGCGGCACGGTGACCACCACCACCTGCGCCCCGCGCGCGGCCTCCGCCGCCGGCACGGCCGTCGCACCGGTCTCCGCCACCAGCGCGGCGAGCGACTGCGGGCCACGCGAGTTCGCCACCGCGACCTCGTGCCCGAGCGCCGTCAGCCGCCGGGTCAGGTTGCCGCCGATGTTGCCCGCGCCGATGATGCCGATCTTCATGGGGACACCCCTTCTCGCCAGTCTCACAAGCCCGTTGCCGTCCAGGCCCAACCATGCGGTGATCGTGCGAATTCCCGGGGCCCGTCCTCGACGCCCGGCCTGAGGGGGGTCTACCGGCGCTTGCCCTTCCTACCGGAGCCCTGCTGCCGTTTCACCGAGGTGGGCACCCGGCCGCTCGCGAGGGCCAGCACGACCGTCCTGAGCTCGACGGTGTCCGGATGCCTGCTCCCGAGGACACGGTCGTACTCGGCCAGCGCCTGGCGCAGCAGCCGGATCGTGTCGGCCCGACGTCCCGCCCGTTGGCAGCACCGGGCGAGGTTGACCCGGGTGAGGAGGGTGTTGGGGTGGTCGGCGCCCAGGACGCGTTCGCGGTCGGCGAGGACCGATTCGAGCAGGGTCACGGCGCGGTCGTGGTGCCCGGCCATGCTGTACGAGGCCGCGAGGTTGTTGCGGGTGGTGAGGGTGTCCGGGTGGTCGGTGCCGAGGACGCGTTCGCGGCCGGCGAGGGCGAGTTCGAGCAGGGTGACGGCATCGTCGGTGCGGTTCGCGTCCTGGTAGGAGACCGCGAGGTTGTGGCGGGCGGCCAGGGTCAGGGGATGGTCGGTGCCCAGGACGCGATGGGTGTCGTCCCGGGTCTGTTCCAGCAGCGCGATGGCGGCATGGGTGCGCCCGGCCATGCTGTAGGAGGTCGCGAGGTTGTTGCGGGCCGTGAGGGTGTTGGGGTGGTCGGTGCCGAGGATGTGGTCGCGGGCGGCGAGGACCTGTTCCAGCAGGGTGATGGCGTTGTTGTTGCGTCCGGCGTCCTGGTAGGAGGTGGCGAGGTTGTTGCGGGTGCTGAGGGTGTCGGGGTGGTCGGTGCCGAGGATGCGTTCGCGGCTGGCGAGGACCTGTTCCAGCAGGGTGATGGCCTCGCCGGTGCGCCCGGCGTCGTGGTAGGAGACGGCGAGGTTGTGGCGGGTGTTGAGGGTGTCGGGGTGGTCGGTCCCGAAGAGGCGCTCGCGGTCGGCGAGGACGCCTTCCTTGAGCGTGATGGCCTCGTTGTTGCGCCCGGCGTCCTGGTAGGAGGCCGCGAGGTTGTTGCGGGTGGTGAGGGTGTCGGGGTGGTCGGAGCCGAGGATGCGCTCGCGGTCGGCGAGGACGCTCTCCTCGATGGCGATGGCCTCACCGGTCTGGCCGGCCTGCCAGTAGGAGAAGGCGAGGTTGACCCGGGCCGTGAGCGCGTCCTCGTGTTCGGGCCCCAGGATGCGCTGGGTCGTGGCGGCGACCCGGTCCCAGTGCTGGATGCCGATGACGTGGAGGCCCGCGTCATGGAGGCTGCTGCCCGCGCGGAACGGCAGCGGGTGCGGCCCGTCGGACGGCTCCCACAACCGGTCGCCGGCGTGCTCGCCCAGGATCTCTGCGTTGGCACGCAGGACGGCGGCGAGCTCACGGTCGGTGTGGTCCTCCTCCGGCCACAGCTCGACCAGGCCGTCGGCGGCCGCCAGATACGGCCGCTCCTCCTCCGCCGCCGTGTCCAGCGCCGCCCGGGCGGTGAGCGCGTGCAGGGTCACCTCCCGGTTCGGCGCCTCGCCGAGGGTGATCAGGTTGTAGTTGTGCAGCACCGCGAGCGCCTCCGCCGCGCTCTCCGCGTCCACCTCCTCGCCCAGGTGGTCCAGGACCGGCTGCATCTCCCACAGCGCCTCCGGGTGCCCCGCCGGATCCAGCAGCGCCGCCAGCCGCAGCGCGGGCAGCGCGAGCCCGACCGGCTCCTCCTTCTGCGCCGCGTCGACCGACAGCAGCAGCGCCGCCGCCACCGGCCCCCGGTAGCCGTCGGCGCCGGACCGCGCGGGCAGCACCGCGTCGAGGCTCCGGCTGCGGTCCCGGAACAGCTCCAGGTAACGCCCGCTGCTGCGCCGGGTGTTGATCATGTAGGCGGCCGCGTGCGCCAGCGCCAGCGGCAGGTGCCCCAGCTCCTCCGCGAGCTCCCCGGCCCGCTCGTCGAGGAACCGCCCGCACCCCGCCCGCTCCATCCGCTCGCGCAGATACGCGGCCGACTCCCCGGGCGAGTACGTACTGATGTCCACCAGTGCCCGGTCGCTCCCCGTGCTCGCCGCGCCCCGGTGCCGGGTCGTGGCGATGACCCGCCCGCAGCCGTCCCGCCCGGTCGCGGGCCACAGGCCGTCCGGCGTGTCCTCGGTGGTGTTGTCCAGGACGATCAGCCAGCTGCGGCCCGTCGTGGCGAGCCACCCCAGGAACCGTTCCGCGTCCCGTTCGGCGTCCTCCGCCCGACCGGTGACCCCCGGGGCCCGGACCGCGAGTGCCGCCCGCGCGTAGACGTCCGTCACCGTCGCCGGCTCCGCCGCGTCGACCCAGAGCACCAACTCCGCGCCCGCGTCGAGGGCTTCACGCGCGTAGTGGGCGGCGAGCTGGGTCTTGCCGACGCCCCCGCCGCCGGCCAGCACCTGGCTGAGCACGACCGTCCCGTGCTGCTCACGGGCCTCGTCGATGGCCTGCCGCAGCTCGCTGCGCGGCTGGAACGCACTGGCCTTCGCCGGAATCCGTCCGACCACCACCGGCCACTGCACCTCCGCGACGGCGACGGCGGGTGCGGCGTACTGATTGACGGTCATCAGTCCGGCCTGGAAGGCGTCGCGATGCACCGTGCTGTTGTCGATCCCGTTCCTGGCGCTGTCGTGCACCTGCTCGCCCCCACCAACCCGACCGGCGTGTTGAATGGCTCCCATTATGGAAGGAAACGCACTCGGCGACCTCATCGACGGACTCGTCCCCGCCTTCGCCGCCGCTCCCCGCCCCACCCGCATCGATGCCTGCCCCTGCGGCAACTGCGGCTGGCAGGACACCGTCGAGACGCTGCTCCGCACGCCCCTCACCCGCCTCGGCCCGGACGAGCTCGGCCGCTACGCCTTCTCCGTGCTGAACACCGTCGGCTCGGCCGAGGACCTGCGCTACTTCGCCCCGAGGATCCTGCACCTCTCCCTGACCGACGAACTCCTGCTCCCCGACCTGGAGTTGATCGCCGACGCGCTCGCCCGGGCGCGCTGGCGGAGCTGGCCCGAAGCGCCCTACCTGCACAAGCTGTTCGACGCCCTCTGGGCTGACGTCCTGCACAACACCACCGAGTGGTGGGACGCCGAGGCGGTCCTCTGCGCCCTCGGCGCCGCCGAACTCCGCATCGACGGCCACCTGGCCGCCTGGGCCCGCCTCGACACCCCGCCCGCCGTCGAGCGCCTCCACGACCTCGTCCGCACGCGGCTGCACCTGTCGCGCGACGGCCTGCTGCGCCCGCAGAACGCCTACTGGCAGCAGGACGGCCCCGCCTACCGGACCCTGCTCGACTGGCTCAACGCCGACGGCCCGCACACCGCCGCAGCCGCCGTCGAGGCCGCCTTCGCCCGCGCCACCGCGACCACCGGCCCCGATCTGCTCGAACAACTGGTCGCCGTCCACGACGTCCTGACCACCCACCGCAGCTGACGGACACCGTAGGATCCCGTCACCACCCGGGGCACCCACCGAACGGCCCCGGGAGAACGGGGGAAGCGATGACCGCCCTGCGGACCTTCGAAGCGCGCGCGGGCTGGCCGGCGCTGCGCGAGCGGCTGGCGACGCGGCTGTCGGAATCGGAGCTCCAACTGCTGGACGAGGCAGTGGAGTTCGCCGTCCGCTGGCACGGCGAGCAGCGCCGGCCGGCCGGGGAGCCGTACCTGGAGCACCTGTTGGAGGCGGTGCTGGTCCTGGTGGAGGGCGTCGGGGTGACCGACGTGGACGTGCTGCGGGCGGCGGTGCTGCACGACGTGGTGGAGGACACCGGCTGTTCGCTGTCCGAGGTGGGGGGCCGGTTCGGCCCCGCCGTCGCGGAGTTGGTGGACTGGGTGACCAAGGCCGAGCCCGTCGAGGGGCAGTCCCGCGAGCAGGTGCGGGCGGCGTACCTGGAGCGGCTGCGGCAGGCGCCCGAGGACGCGCTGCTGGTGAAACTCGCCGACCGGCTGAGCAACGTGCAGCGCCTGGACACCCACCCGCGCCCGGAGAAGCGCCGCTCGTACTACCGGGAGACGCTGCGCTCGGTCGTGCCGCTGGCCCAGGGGCATCCGTGGTTCCGGCAGTGGTACGCCACCTGGGCCGAGTCCTTCGCGTTCCTGGAGGACGCCTCCTAGAAGTTCCCGGAAGCTGTCAGGAGCTACTGGAAGGTGAACGTGGCGACCACCGGCGAGTGGTCGGAGGGCTTGTTGTGCGGCGCGGTCGGCCGGGACTCCAGCACGTTGGGCAGGCTGTTGCCGACGGTGGTGACCTTCTGGAACTTCGCCAGCAGCGAGTTGCTGATCATGATGTGGTCGATCAGCTCGTGCTGTCCCTCGAAGACCCGGGAGAACCCGCCCTGCTCCAGGATCTTCGGGGCCAGGTTCCACAGCCGCTCGGCGTCGCCCTGGTCGGGGCGGTCGAAGCCGGCGGTGCCCATCTGGGAGCCGGGCGGGCCGTACAGGATCTGGGTGGTGGCGGCCTGCCACTCGTCGTTGAAGTCGCCGAGGACGATGACGTCGTGGGTCCGGCCGTCGCCCTGGAGCAGGTCGTCGGCCAGGGCGCGCATGGTGACGGCCTCGGCCGTGCGGCGGAAGAGCGCGTAGGCCTCGTAGCGGGCGCGCAGGCGTTCGTCGTCGGTGGTGTGCTGCTTGTTCGGGAAGGTCAGCAGCTTGGACTTGAGGTGGCAGACGGCCACCTGGAGGCTCTGGCCGGCGGCCGGTTCCACCCGGACGGCCAGACCGCCGCGGCCCATCTCGCCGGTCGGGCTGCCCGGGATGCCGTCGTCCTCGACCTGGACGGGGTGGAGGCCGGGCGGGAAGTCCTTGGTCTGCCGGACGTCGAGCAGCGGGAAACGGCTGATGACGCCGACCCGGATGCCGCGGGGGTCCGGGTGGTCGGAGAGGGCGGTGTGCCAGGTGCCGGGCAGCTTGGCCACCAGGTCGTCCAGCGCCTCCTGGCTGCCGACCTCCTGCACGCCGAGCAGGTCGGGCCCGATGTCGGCGATGACGCCCGCCAGGGCGAGCACCTTGGCGTCGTAGGTCGCCTGGTCCTTGGCGGCGCACTTGAGCGGGTCGGGCGGGGTGCCGGGCGGCAGCGGCCGGCAGAAGTTCTCCAGGTTCCAGGTGCCGATGATCGCGTCCACGGTGTTTGCTCCTGTCGTCCTTGGCCAGGTCGGCAGCCAGTCTCCCGGCGGGCCGGGGGTGTCGCCACCGGCGGCGCGGCCGGTTCCCGGTGCTCGGGCGGGCCGGTGGGCGCCCCCTAGCCTGCTGCCATGGCGATTCACGGTTTCGGGGCCACCGAGTTCCAGCTCGTGCTGCTGCGCCGGATGGCCGACTTCAATCCGGTGCTGGTGGAGCAGGCCGTGCGGCGCCTGGGCGCCACCCGCGCCGCGATGCGGGAGGCGAACAAGCGCTGGCAGGCGATGCTCCGTTCGCGCGGGTTCCCGTCGGGCGCCCGCCGCTTCGCCGCCGTGCTGGGTCCGCCGGAGGCGGCGGTGGGCCGCCGGATCGGCGACCTGGTCTGTACGGCGCAGCAGTGGCCGCTGGCGCTCTGGCCGGAGCTGCGGTTCGAGGTGCTGCTGGGCCCGGCGGGGACGGGTGGCCCGGTGCTGAACGAGTGGCTGGTCCGGGCGGCGGACGCGCCCGCGCCGGTGCTGCGTACGCTCGCCGACCTGACGCCGTGGAGCTGCGTGGTGGGCGACCTGGGCGCCGCGTTCCCGCCGGCCGTGCCGCGCGAGGGCAGCGCGCCGACCCGTTTCCAGCTGGACTTCACCGCTCCGGACGCCGCCGGCCGGCCGTGTCCGTCCACCGCCGACTTCACCTGGGGGCTGCTCCAGGAGGTGCGGCCACGGGTGGGGTGATGCCCGGGGCCGATGTCCGACTGTGCCGTCTACCAGCAGAGATGCAAGGTCAGATGCGCCATTGACCTTAGATTTGCAGGACGTGGACCGAATCTGGCAATATAATCGCAGACATCAAACGGCTTGAACGTGAGAAAGCGAAGGATCATGTCGGACGGCGCGCGCGTCATCGTCGGAGTCAGCGGCTCGTTGCACAGCCTCACCGCCCTGCACCGGGCGGCGGACGAGGCCCGTGCCCGGGACGCCGTGCTGGTCCCGGTGCTGGCCTGGACGCCGGTCGGCGGCGAGCGCAACTACCGTGCGCAGCCGTGCCCGCCGCTGCTCCGCGAGTGGCAGCAGGCCGCCGACCGGCGGCTGGAGCGCGCGCTGGACGAGGCCTTCGGCGGCCTGCCGGTCGGCGTGCGGGTGGAGCCGCTGGTCGTGCGCGGCGAGGCCGGGTCGGTGCTGACCCGGCTGGCCGACCGGCCGGACGACCTGCTGGTGGTCAGCACCGGCCGGCAGGGCACCGTCCGCGGCACCCTGCGCCGGCTGCTGCGCGGCTCGGTGACCCAGTACTGCCTCACCCGCGCCCGCAGCACCGTGCTCGTGGTGCCGCCGTCCACCCTGCACGCCGACCTGCGCGCGCTGCACCGCGGCGTCGACCTGCGCGAGCTCGCCACCCTCGCCGCCGCCTGACGCCCGCCACCCGCCGCCCGGCACCCTCGTAGGCCCCGCCGCCGCACCCTGGCGGCCGCCGGACCGCTGCCGTACCGTCCATCCCCATGACCCTCGATCAGGCGCGCGTCAACGGGATCTTCCTGCCCGCCACCTACGCCGACGGCGTGCCGTACGAGCTCTTCCGCGAGCTGAGGGCCGAAGCGCCGGTCTGCTGGGTGGAGGAGCCGGCGGTGGGGGACTGGCCGGCCGGGACCGGCTACTGGGCGGTGCTGCGGCACGCCGACGTGAAGCACGTGCTGCGCAGCCCGGAGGACTTCTCCTCGCACCTCGGCGCCACCCAGATCCGCGACCCCGACAGCCCGGCCGACCTGGACTTCGCCCGGACGATGATGCTCAACCAGGACCCGCCCGACCACTCCCGGCTGCGCCGGACCGTCGCGGCCGCCTTCACCCCGCGGGTGCTGCACGAGCTGACCACGGCCATCGAGCGGCGCGCGGCCGAACTCGTCGCGGCGATCCGCCCGTTGGGCGAGGCCGACTTCGTACCGATCGCCGCCGACCTGCCCGTGTGGACGCTGGCGCGGATCCTGGGAGTGCCGGAGCAGGACCGGCAGCTCCTGGTCGACTGGTCGAACCGCGTGATCGGCTACCAGGACCCCGACCACGCCCAGTCCCGTACGGTCGACCCCGCTCGGCTCACCGACGCGGGCCGTGCGGCACTCGCCCTGCGCCCCACGATCCGCACCACCCCCGACGGCCGTCCGCTCAACCCGCGCTCCCGGGCGGCCCTGGCCGACATGTTCGGGTACGCCCACGCGCTCGCCGAACAGCCGCCGCCGGGCAGCATCGTCGCCCGCCTGCGGGAAGCCGGCCTGAGTGCCGCCGAGTTCGAGACGATGTTCTTCCTGTTCGCCGTCGCGGGCAACGAGACGCTGCGCAACGGTCTGCCCGGTGGTCTGTACTCCCTGCTGATCCACCCCGATCAGTACGGTCGGCTGTCCCGACGGCCCGATCTGGTCCCTCCGGCGGTCGAGGAGATGCTCCGGTTCTGGCCGCCGGTGCTGGAGTTCCGGCGCACGGCCACCCGGGACGTGGTGCTGGCCGGTACCCCGATCCGCGGTGGGGACAAGGTGGTCGTCTACCACGCCTCCGCCAACCGGGACGAGTCGGTGTTCCCCGACGCGGACCGCTTCGACATCTCCCGCACGCCGAACGACCACGTCAGCTTCGGGTTCGGCCCGCACTTCTGCGTGGGAGCGCGGCTCGCCAGGATCCAGATGTCGGCCCTGATCCGTCGGATCGTCGCCGAGCTGCCCGGGCTGGAGCTCGCTCCGGGCGGGCCGCCGACGCGGCTCGTCTCCAACTTCCAGAACGGGTTGAAGGACCTGAGGATCCGCTGGCGGTGATCGACCGCCGCACCCGGGCCGGCTCGCGCTACTCCGGGACGAGTACGGCGACCCCCGTGACGCGGTCCGCGGCGAGGTCCGCGAGCGCCTCGTCCGCCCGTCGCAGGGGGTAGCGGGTCACGTGGACGGCCGGGCGGGTCCGGGTCGCCTCCGCGAGGTAGGCCCGGCCGTCCGCGCGGGTGTTGGCGGTGACGCTGCGCAGGGTGCGTTCCTGGAAGAGGTGCCGTTGGTAGTCCAGCGTCGGGATGTCGGAGAGGTGGATGCCGGCGACGGCGAGCGTGCCGCCGCGGTCCAGGGCGCTCAGGGCGGTCGGTACCAGTTCGCCGACCGGGGCGAAGAGGATGGCGGCGTCCAGCGGTTCCGGGGGCGGGTCGTACGAGTCGCCGGCGAAGGCGGCGCCGAGCTCCAGCGCCAGTCGCCGGGCCGCGGGGGCCCGGGTGAAGACGGCCACCCGGGCGCCGCGGGCGATGGCGAGCTGCGCGGTCAGGTGGGCGGAGGCGCCGAAGCCGTAGATGCCCAGCAGGCCGCCTCCGGGTAGTTCGGCTCGTTCGAGGGCCCGGTAGCCGATGATTCCGGCGCACAGCAGCGGGGCGAGTTCCTCGGCGGGCGGGCCCTCGGGGAGGGGGTAGGCGAAGCGGGCGTCAGCGGTCAGGTGCCCGGCGTAGCCGCCGTGCCGGTCCCAGCCGGTGTAGCGCGAGTCGGGGCAGAGGTTCTCCCGTCCGCTGCGGCAGTAGCCGCAGGTGCCGCAGGTCCGGGCGAGCCAGGCGACCCCGGCCCGGTCCCCGACGGTGAACTCCCCGACCGCGGAACCGATCGCCCGCACCCGCCCGACCACCTCGTGGCCCGGTGTGCACCTGACCGTCCTGGGGGCGAGGTCCCCCTCCGCGAGGTGCAGGTCGGTGCGGCACACCCCGCACGCCTCCACCTCCACCAGGATCTCGTGCGGCCCGGGCGCGTCCAGTGGCCGCCGCTCCCACACCAGGGGCCCGCCGAGTGTGCCCTCCACCGGGCCCGGGTGGGCCACCACCCAGGCCCCGGTCTCCGCTGGGCCTGCTCCGGTCGCGTTCATCGCCGGCTCCCGTCCGTGCTTCCCCGGTCCGTGGGGGTGGCCATGGCGGCCTCTCCTTTCCTCACCCCGAGGCGCGGTCTCCTGGCCGGCTCCGGAGCGGTCGTTGGTGGCCCGGTCGTCGCGGCCCGCGCGCAGGAGGCGCGGTCAGCCCTCCTGTTCGGCCGTGGCCACCGCACGTTTGACGGTGGCGAAGCTGTCCGGGGTGACGGAGATGGAGTCGATCCCGGCCCGCACCAGGAAGTGGGTGAAGTCCGGGTCGTTGCTGGGGCGCTGGCCGCAGAGGCCGACGTGGCGGCCGGCCGCGTGGGCGGTGGCGATCAGGGACTCGATGCTGCGGGTGACGGCCGGGTCGCGTTCGTCGAAGAGGTGGGCGAGCAGACCGGAGTCGCGGTCGACGCCGAGGGTCAGCTGGGTGAGGTCGTTGCTGCCGATGGAGAAGCCGTCGAAGCGTTCGGCGAACTCCTCGGCGAGCAGGACGTTGGCGGGGATCTCCGCCATGACGAACACCCGCAGGCCGCTGGCGCCCCTGGCGAGCCCGTTGTCGGCCATCACGGCCAGCACCTGGTCGGCCTCCCGCGGGGTGCGGCAGAACGGGATCATCACCACGACGTTGGTCAGCCCGAGCTCGTCGCGGGCCCGGCGCAGCGCCCGGCACTCCAGGGCGAAGCCCTCGCGGTAACCGGGGTCGTAGTAGCGGCTCGCGCCGCGCCAGCCGATCATCGGGTTGGCCTCGGCCGGTTCGAAGGGCGCGCCGCCGACCAGCCGGGCGTACTCGTTGGTCTTGAAGTCGCTGGTGCGCACCACCACCGGATCGGGCCAGCGGGAGGCGGCGATCCGGGCCACGCCGTGGGCGAGCCGGTCCACGAAGTAGTCGGTCCGGTCCGGGTAGCCGTAGGTCAGCTCGTCGACCAGCCGGCGGTCCTCGGCCGACAGCCGCTCGGGGTGGACCAGCGCCATCGGGTGGACGCGGACCTGGTGGGCGACCACGAACTCGGTACGCGCCAGGCCCACACCGTCCGCCGGCAGGCGCCACCAGCGGAACGCCGCGCCGGGGTCGGCCAGGTTGAGCATCACCTTGGTCCGGGTGGCCGGAAGCGAGTCGAGGTCGGTCTCGGTCGCCTCGTACGCCACGCGGCCCGCGTAGACGTGCCCCTCCGCGCCCTCGGCGCAGGAGACCGTGACCTCCTGCCCGTCGGTCAGCACGGCGGTCGCCGAACCGGTCCCGACCAGCGCGGGCACGCCCAGTTCACGGCTGACGATGGCTGCGTGCGAGGTCCGGCCGCCGTGGTCGGTGACGATCGCGGCGGCCCGTTCCATCAGCGGCTCCCAGTCCGGGTCGGTGATCTCCGTGACTAGGACGGCGCCCTGCGGGAACCGCTCCAGCCCGACCGGCTCGGCCAGAGCGCACACGGGCCCGGCACCGATCGCTTCGCCGACCGCGATGCCGTCCACCAGCCGCTCGCCCGAGCCGGTCAGGCGGAAGCGGCGAAGCACCTCGCCCCGGCGGCGGGACTGCACCGTCTCCGGCCGGGCCTGGACGAGGAACAGCTGCCCGGTGATGCCGTCCTTGGCCCATTCCAGATCCATCGGGCAGCCGTAGTGGTCTTCGACGGCCACCGCCCACTCGGCCAGGGTGCGGATGTCGCCCTGGCCGAGCACCGGGCGGATCCGTTCGGCGGCGTCGGTGTCGACGGTGGTGGTCGAGCCGTTCTCGGCGTACACCGCCTTGCGGCGCTTCGCACCGAGCTGCACCTGGACCACGGGGTCGAGGTGGTGGTCCTTGAGCACGGGCTTGAACACCGTGTACTCGTCCGGGTCCACCCGGCCGCTGACCACCGTCTCACCCAGCCCCCACGCGGCGCTGATCACCACCACACCGGGGAAACCGGTCTCCGTGTCCAGGGTGAACGCCACGCCCGCGCCCGCGAGATCGGAACGCACCATCAGCTGAACGCCGACCGACAGTGCCAGGGAGAGGTGGTCGAAGCCCATCCGCTCCCGGTAGTCGATCGCCCGGTCGGTGAACAACGAGGCGAAGCAGCGGCGGCAGGAGACCAGCAGGGCGGCGGGCCCCCGGACGTTCAGGAAGGTCTCCTGCTGGCCCGCGAAGCTCGCCTGCGGCAGGTCCTCGGCGGTCGCGCTGCTGCGCACCGCGACGTCCGGGTCCGCGCGTCCGGACTCACGGGCGAGGTGCTCGTACGCCGCCAGGACGTCCCGTTCGAGCGCGGCGGGCAGCGGAGCGGCCAGGACGGCGGACCGGATGGCGGCGCCGACCTCGGGCAGCGGGGAGCCGTGGTGGAGCCGGTCGACCTGCTCGGCGATCCCCTCGCGCAGGCCTCCGGTGTCGAGCAGCTCCTGGTAGGCGTCCGCCGTGGTGGCGAAGCCGTCGGGCACCCGGACCCCGGTCGGGCCCAAGCCGTTGATCAGCTCGCCGAGCGAGGCGTTCTTGCCGCCGACCAGGCCGACGTCCTCCCGGCCGAGGTCGCGGAATCGGATGACACGGCGCATGACTGCCTCCAGACGCGTCGACGGGGTGGCCCGGCGGTGTTGGACGCGCCGGGGCTCCGTTCCTGCTACTGTCCGCCGACGGAGCCGGAGGGGCGAGAGGCGTTCGTTCCTCGGGCCTGGCCCGGTCGGCCGCCGCACCGGGGCCGTTCGGCCCCGCCGGCGGACCCGGAACAGTTCGACGGGGCCCGGCGCTGCGCCTCGCGGGCGGCCCACCCGGTGGCGGCGAGGCTCTCCGGCGAGCCGTCGAATCCGTTGGACGATGATGCGGTCTCCCACGGCGGCTTTCATGTCGTCGTCCTCCCTGGCCGGGTTCGGGGCCGGGCCCGGCTGTGGTCCTTCTTCCACGGCACCACCGAACACGGGCCACGGCTGGGGCCGGACGGTCCCCGGTGTCGGGCTCGCCCGGCCCATCAGAGGTGGAAGCGCCGGGTCTCGCCGGGCCGGATCGTCGCCTCGATCCCGCGCAGGCGGATCCGGACCGGCTCCTGGCGGTCCTCGCGCAGGCTCACCGTGACCGTACGGCGGTCGACGGCGATCGCGAGGCCCCAGTGGCCCCGGTAGCGCAGGTCCAGGTCGAGCCGGCCGAGGGCGGAGGGCAGGCGCGGGTCGAGCCAGAGCGCGTCCTCGCGGACCTCCAGGCCGGTGTAGCAGCGCTGCAACAGGTCGACCGCGCCCGCCATGGCGCCCAGGTGGACGCCCTCCGCCGTGGTGCCGTGCTGACTGTCGCGCAGGTCCGCCACCAGGGCGTCGCGGAAGTACCGCCAGGAGGCGCGGCGGTCGGAGCGGGTGAGCACCCAGGCGTGCACCACCGAGCTGAGCGTCGAGCCGTGGACGGTGCGCCGCAGGTAGTAGTCGGTCGTGCGGCGCAGCAGCTCGTGGTCGGCCGGGTGGCCGAGGCGGCGCAGCAGGTCGCGCACCTCGCGGGCGGAGAACAGGTACCAGAGCATCAGCGCGTCGGCCTGTTTGGAGGCCTTGTACCGGTTGACGGTGTCGCCTTCGGCCTCCAGGATCCGGTCGAGCCGGCGCAGGTCCGGGTAACGGAGCCGGTACGACTGCCAGTCGAGTTCGGCGAGCCGTTCGTAGCCGTCGAACTGGCTGAGGACGCCGTCGTGGAACGGCACGTGCAGGTGCCGTCCGACCTCCTGCCAGCGGTCCAGCTCCGGGTCGTCGAGGGCCAGACGCTCGCGCAGTTCGTCGCGGCGGTAGCCGGGCAGGACGTCCAGGGCGTCCTGGGCGCGGGCCAGCACCCAGGACGCCAGGACGTTGGTGTACCCGTTGTCGTCCAGGCCCGGTCGGCTTTCCCAGGGGTAGGCGTCGTGGTACTCGTCGGGGCCGAGCACACCGCGGATCGACCAGTGCTCCCGGGTCCGGTCGTAGGTGGCCGTGGAGGACCAGAAGCGGGCGATCTCCAGCAGTGTCTCGGCGCCGGCCGAGGCGAGGAAGTCCCGGTCCCCGGTGGCCTGGTAGTACTGCCAGATGTTGTACGCGACCGCCGAGCCGACGTGCCTCTGCAGGTGGCTGTGGTCAGGCAGCCAGCGGCCGGACAGCGGGTTGAGGTGCAGTTGCTGGGACTCCTCCCGCCCGTCGCCGGCGCTCTGCCACGGGTACATCGCGCCGCGCAGCCCGACCTCGCGGGCCTGATGGCGGGCGGCGTCCAGGCGGCGGTGGCGGTAGCGGAGCACGGCCCGGGCCAGTTCGGGGAAGCGGAGGTTGAGCAGCCGCAGCACGAACAGCTCGTCCCAGAAGACGTGTCCCCGGTACGCCTCGCCGTGCAGTCCCCGGGCCGGGATGCCGACGTCCAGGTCGACGGAGTGTTCGGAGTACGTCTGGAGCAGGTGGAACAGGTTCAGGTGCAGCGGACCGACGTCGTCGACGTCGGCCTCGATCCCGCAGCGGCGCCACAACTCCGCCCAGCGCAGGACGTGTTCGGCGAGCATCTGCTCGAAGTCGCCGGCCTCGGCGGCGAGCACGAGGGAAGCCCGCAGCGGGGTCTCGATCGCCCGGTCGCGGGAGGTGTGCACGGCGACCGTCTTCGTGACGGCGACGGGTCGGCCGCGCTCGGCGTCCAGGGTGAGGAGGTGGGCCGCCCAGCCCTCACGGGACTCCGCCGCGACCTCCGCCCGCGCCGCACCGGCCCTCGTCCGGGCGGACAGGGCGATCCTCAGCGGGGAGTTGGCCGCGTCGGCCTCCAGCCAGAGCAGTCCGTCCCCGTTCACCCCCTGCCCGGCCGGGACGAGGTGCCGCTCGACCAGCCCCCGGTAGCGGGCGACCCCGGTGTTGGCGACGTCGCCGTCCAGACCCGACCGGACCTCCAGCGGGCCGGACCAGTTCTCCGGAGTGAAGGTGCTCTCCAGCGCGAGCAGGTGCGGCCGGGCCTGGCTGGCGAAGCGGCGCTGCACCAGCCGGGTCCGCCGTCCCCGCTCGTCGACGAGGAGGGCGGTGCGGGTGAGCAGCCCCCGTCGCAGGTCCAACTCCAGGGTCTGTTCGGCGGGTGGTCCGGTGAACCACGTCCCGCCCGCCGGGCGGAACGTCAGCGGCAGCCAGTTCGGGCAGTTGACCAGGTCCTCGTTGGTGACCACGCGCCCTGCGACCGCCGACTCCGCCCGGTCGTAGCAGCCGGCCAGGTACGTCCCCGGGTAGTGCACCCCGTCGGCCACCGCCTCCGGTGCGGCGCCCCGGCTGACCACGTACCCGTTGCCGACCGCGCACAGCGCCTCCCGCATCCCCTCCTCGCCCGGGACGAAGCCCCGGTAGCGGAGCGTCCACGGGTCCGGCATGTCGGGATACCTCGCCGGCGGGTCTGCTGCCACCACCTGACCTCCGTGCCGACCGGTCTCCCTCCAAGTCTGCCCACCGCGCCGCCGCGCCGCCTCACAGAGCGCGGGCGAGCACCCGGCAGGACCGGTCGGCAACCCGGCACCACACCCGGGCGATCCCCCCGAGGACGAGGTACCACCCGACGCCGAAGGGCAGGGCGATGGCGAACCAGGACGGGGGCGCCAGCTCTCCTGGCCGCCGGGCGCCCTCGCGGGCCCAGCGGCGGCACCGCTCGACACCCCGGCGGGTCCACCCGGTGGAGCGGTCGGCGCGCTCGGACCAGCGGGCCGCGGCGCGCAGCAGCCCGGTGTGGCGGCCGTCGCGCCGGCGGGCGGTCGCGGTGGTGGTTCGGCCGTGGCGGGCCATCGGACAGGTCCCTTCGTGCCGGGTCGCCGGGTCGCCGGGTCAGCGCCGCGCCGGTGCCAGGCGTGCCGCCAGGCGCTCCGGGAGGGCGTCCCGGTTCGCCGGGGTGAGTCGAAGGAGCTCGATGTCGGCGCGGCGCTTGAGGGCGTCGGTGAACGCGGCGTGCTGCGCCTGCACGGTGGCCACGACGTCGGCATCGGCGGCGAACAGCGCTCGGAGGGCCTCCTCGAACGGCGGGTACGCCAGCTCCATCCGCCCGAGCTCGTCGACGAGGACCAGCGTCCCCGCCGACCACACCAGGGACGGCAACGCCAGGCGTGCCATGACCTCCAGGTCGACACCGTAGCGTCCGACCCGCGGCGGCCCCGGGAAGTCGACGTGGGCGAGCACGGCACGCTGGCCCGCGAGCGTTTCCAGGGCGAAGCCGACCCGGCGGCCGCCCGTACGGATCTCTTCCGTGGTGAAGCCGGTGGTGTCCCGGGTCGGCACGAGCGCCGCGAGCCGTCGGATCGCGGTGGTCTTCCCGCTGCCGGGGCGCCCCTCCAGCAGGATCCTGGTCGGCATCGCAGGCTCCGTTGCGAGGACCGCGGACGGGCGGTCGGGTGGTGGGTGGTCCTGTCACCAGCGTGTCCCCCGACCGGCCCGGGCCGCAACGCCGGTCGGCGGACCGGCCGGGGCCGGCCGGTCCGTCCTCGCCCGGGACCAGGCCGGGACCGCCGGGGACCCGGCCGGGCCACGGCGTACCGTGACCCGGCCAAGTCCAGCTGCCCTCAGGAGGGTTGAGCCGTCCTCAGCCCTCGGTGAAGACGAGGTCCTCGGGCGCGGCGATCATCCGGACCGCCGTGTCGCCGTTGACGATCTCGACCAGCGGCTTGAGGCTCAGCTCCTGGGTGCCGGCCGGCTCGATCACCAGCTCGTCCCCGCCGCCGGCCAGGAACGTGGGGAAGCCGTTCAGCGACGGCCCCACCAGGTTGAAGTGGTCCACCAGCCGCCGGAACAGCTTCGGCAGGATGACCACGTCGCCGGTGAGCGAGGACATGCCGGTGATGACCGCCCCGTCGGGCGAGTTGGTGACGTCCGAGGGCCAGAGCCCGAGACCGGCCGCGCGGGCCTGCTGTGCGACGGCGGCCATCTCGGCCCGCAGCTCGGGGAAGAAGCCCTTGTAGAAGGTCGGGTAGGCCAGGCCGGTGGCGAGCATGTGGTGGTTGGCGGTGGTGCGCAGCAGCGGCACGTCCACGTTGACCTGGCTGCCGTCGGGGCTCGGCGGCGCGCCGACGCCGAGCAGCGCGACGCAGCGGCCGAACTTGTCGGCGCCCTTGGTGAGGATGAAGCCGGGCGTCTCCTTGGGGGAGGCGTCGGTGACGGTCTCGCCGTTGTGCCGCACGCCGGTGAACCCCAGGAAGGAGAGCAGTTCCTCGGCCGCCCGGTGGGCGAACTCCAGCGGCTGGTGGACATTCGGACCGGTCCGGCTGTAGTGCGTTTCCAGGGCGTCGATGGCCTCCAGTCGGAGCCGGACGGTGCCCTTGTCGACCTTGACCGGACACCCGTCGACCTTGTCGAAGGCCTTCGGGTCGGTCGGCTTGAAGGCGACGGTGTCGCCGTCCGGCTGGAGGCCCAGCACCTGGTACGAACCCTGGATCAGCGTCAGCGTCATGACAGCCCCTCGGGGAGGTGGGTGGAGCCGCCTGCTCCGTCGGCGTGTGCCGGTCCGCGGCGGTGCGCGGTGACCGTCGGTGACGCCTTCGGCACGGTGGCGGCGGAGGCGTCGCCACCCTACGTTCGTGTCCGATCGACTGCAATCACCCCGCGCCGCGTGCCGCCGCGCTGGTGGCGCCGGGCGGGTCGAGCGGTCTATAGGCTTGTCCGACCGTGGATTTGGGGAGGGGCGCGATGGCGCGGGTGGTCTGTGTGCATGGGGTCGGCAAGCAGCAGCTCGGGGAGGAGCAGCTGTTGAAGGACTGGCTGCCCGCTCTGCGCGACGGCCTCGCCCGGGCCGGCGCGCCGGGCCTGCTGGGCGCCGACGAGGTCGCGATGGCCTACTACGGCGACCTGTTCCTGCCGCCGGGCCGCACGCTCTCCGGTGCCGACCCGTACCCGTACCTCACCGCGGCGGACGTCCAACCCGGTTGGGAGACCGAGCTGCTGATGGCCTGGTGGGCGGCGGCCGCTGAGGCCGAACCGCAGGTCGTGGGCCCCGGCGCGAACGGCACGCTGGGTGGGGTCGGCGCGCCCGTGCAGCGGGGGCTGCTCGCACTCTCCCAGGCGCGGTTCTTCGCCGGGATGGCCGAGCGCGCGCTGATCAGCGATCTGCGGCAGCTGCGGCGGTACCTGCGGGAGCCGGAGGTGCGCAGCGCCGCGACGGCCCGGGTCCAGGCCCTGATCGGCCCGGACACCGAGGCGGTGGTGGCGCACTCGCTGGGCTCGGTGGTGGCCTACGAGGCGCTGTGCGCGCTGCCGGGCCACCGGGTGCGGTCCTTCGTCACGCTCGGCTCGCCGCTGGGCATCCCGAACCTCGTCTTCGACCGGCTGCTGCCCGAGCCGGCCGACGGCCGCGGCGCCTGGCCCGGCGGGACGGCGCTGACCTGGACGAACGTCGCGGACGCCCGGGACGTCGTGGCGCTGGTCAAGGACCTGCGGCCGCGGTTCGGCGACGGCGTGGTCTGCCACCTGGTCCCCAACGGGTCGCACGCCCACGACGCCACCCACTACCTCGGCAAGGCGGAGACGGGTGCGGCACTCGCGGCGGCGCTCCGGTGAGCACCTTCCCCAGCTCGGCGGGGGAGCCCGGCGGGATCCGCGGCCAGGAACCCCGGCGCTTCCTGATCGCGACCGCGGTGGCCCACCACCAGCGCTCGCCCGAGGGCGACCGGCCCGGTCTGGTCCAGGCCCGCCAGCAGATCATCGACCTGTTCACCCGCCGGCTCGGCTACACCCACGTCAGCGACCTCGGGCTCGACCCCGACCGCAACACGCTGCTCGACCACCTCTACCGGTTCGCCGCCGATCCCGACCGGCGCCCCGACGACATCGTGGCCGTCTACCTGGCCGGGCACGGCCAACTCCTCGGCTCCGGGCCGCGCCGGCACGTGTTCTTCCCCGCCGACGCCGACCTGAGCAGGCCCCAACTGGCCCTGCCCACGGCCCAGATCGCGACGGCGCTGACCGATGACACGAAGATCACCCAGCTGCTGCTGATGATCGATTCCTGTCACGCGGGCCAGGGCGGCGGGGACGCCATGGGGGCGGCGCTGGAGAGCCTTCGGCGCAGCATCGACGACGACCCCTCGGGCATCGCCGTCATCGCCTCCGCGCAACCCGCCCAGCTCGCGCTCGAAGGGGCGTTCCCCGAGCTGCTGGCCGCCGCCGTCGAGAGCCACACCCTGGCCGGCACCCGGCCCCGCAGCCTCGACCTGGGCGCCCTGGTCGCGCACATGAACGCCGACCCGGCCAAGCCGCCCACCCAGCGCATCGAGTGGGACGCGGCGCGGCTCGGCGGTGTCGTCCCGGACTTCTTCCCCAACCCGCGCCACCACGCCGGGCCGCGCGCGCTGGACCTCGCCGTCCAGAACGCGGTCGCCTGGGACGCGGAGGAGCGGCGCCGCGAAACCGAGTTCAACCAGCGGATGCTCGTCCGGGCGATGGCCGCGTTCGGCCACGACGCGCGGTGGTGGTTCGCCGGGCGCCGGAGCGCGGTGGGCGCGGTCGCCCGCTGGCTCGCCCGTCCCGACCCGACCAGCCCCGCGCTGGTGGTCACGGCGGGCCCCGGCTCCGGCAAGACGGCCGTGCTCGGCCTGACCGCCGCGCTGGCCCACCCCGAGCACCGGGCCACCGTGCCGCTGGACGCGCTGGGCCTGGCCGCACCCGGCGACGTCCCGGACCAGGGCTCGGTCGACGTCACCATCTTCGCGCAGTCCCTCAGCAACGAGGACGTGCTGCGCGGGCTCGCGGCCGCGGCCCGCACCTCGGCCCGCACCCCCGCGGACCTGGTGGACGCCCTGGCCGGACGGGCGCGCCCGTTCACCGCCATCATCGACGCGGTCGACGAGGCGTCGACCCCGGACACCCTGCTCACCCAGCTCGTCCGGCCGCTGCTGGAACACGGACAGGGGCGGCTGCGGCTGCTGCTGGGGACCAGGCCGCACCTGCTGCGCCACCTGCCACCCGGCGTGCGCCTGCTCGACCTCGACGGTCCCGAGCACCGCGACCCGGCCGCGGTGGCCCAGTACGTGCTGCGGGCACTGCTGGAGTCCCACCCCGGAAGCCCCTACCTCGCCCTTCCGCCGGGACGGACCGTCCGGGTGGCGAAGGCCGTCGCGACGGCCGCGGGCCCGTCGTTCCTGGTCGCCCGGATCGTCGCGGGCACGCTCGCTGCCGAGCCGGGCCCGGCCGACCCGGACGACCCCGCCTGGGTGGCCGCGCTGCCGCGCACCGCGGACGACGCGATGGCCCGCGACCTCGACCGACGGCTCGGGGCGGACGCCGTCCGGGCCCGCGAGCTGTTGCGGCCGCTCGCGTACGGCGAGGGGCAGGGCCTGCCCTGGGAGGACGTCTGGGCACCCCTCGCCGCCGCCGTCGCCGGCCGGCCGTTCACCAACGCGGACCTGTTCTGGCTCAAGCACCACGCCGGTTCCTACGTGGTGGAGGCGACCGAGGGCGGCCGCTCGGCCTACCGGCTCTACCACATGGCGCTGGACGAGCACCTGCGCCGGGGCGTCGACGAGCGGAGCGTGCAACACGCCTTCGTGGACGTCCTGTTGGGGACGGTGCCGCGCGCGATGACCGGCGAGCGGGACTGGGCCAGGGCGCACCCGTACGTCCTGCGGCACCTGGCGACGCACGCGGTGCGGGCCGGGCGGGTCGACGAACTCCTCGACGACCTCGGCTACCTGGCCGCCGCGGCGCCCGACACCCTACTGCGGGCGCTCGGCGAGGTGACCACGGAGTGGGGCCGGCGCATCGCGGCGGCGTACCGGATCTCGGCCGGGCGGCACGCCGCGCTGCCGGCCGCCGACCGGCGGCTGGTGCTCGCGCTGGACGCCCTGCGCAACCAGGACGCCGAACTGGCCCGGCGGCTGGCCGGACCGCACCCGTGGCGCCTGCGCTGGGCCACCGGGGCCCAGGTCAGCCCCGCGCTGCGGGCCACGCTGGCGGGGCACACGGGCTGGGTGTTCGGCGTGGCGTGCGCGGTGGTCGAGGGCGTGCCGGTCGCGGTCACGTGCAGTTCGGACGACACGCTGAAGGTCTGGGACCTCGTCACCAACCGTGAGCTGCGCACCCTGGTCGGGCACCGGGCCACCGTGGACGCGGTGGCGTGTGCCGTGGTGGACGGACGGCCGCTGGCCGTGAGCGGCTCCCGCGACGGGACGGCCCGGGTCTGGGACCTCGGCACCGGCGAGGAGTTGGCGGTTCTGCGCGGCCACGGGGACCGGGGGCACAAGACGTTCCGGGACGACACGGTGTTCGCGGTGGCGTTCGCGGTGGTCGACGGGGAGACGGTGGTGGTCACTGGCGGCGCGGACGGCACCGTCCGGGTGTGGAACTGGCCTTCAGCCACGGCGCGGCACGTGATCGCGGCGCACGACGGGTTCGTCCAAGCGCTCGCCTGCCACGTCGTGGACGGTGTGCCGGTCGTGGTGTCGGGCGGCCGGGACAGCCGGGTGCGGGTGTGGGACCTGCGCTCGGGCGCCGAGCGGACGGCCTTCGACATCGGGGAGTACTGGATCGACGATCTGGCCCCGGTCGTGGTGGACGGCCTGCCGGTGGTGGTCGGGAGCGTCGGCGGCTTCCTGCGCCTGTGGGATCTGACCGGCGGCGGGCGCCACCGGATCGTTCCCATGGACGGAGAGAGCGAGAGGACCACGGCGCTGGCCGTCACCGAGTTGGACGGGGCCGTGGTGGCCGTGTGCGGTGAGGCCAACGGCCCGGCGTCGGTCTGGAGTCTCACGGACCATGCCGAGCCGCGCCGGTTGAGCGGGCACACCAATATCGTGTATTCGGCGGCGTGTACCGATGTCTCCGGACTACCGGTCGCGATCACGGGCGGGTACGACGGGGAGGTACGGGTGTGGGACCTCACGCGCGCCACGCTCCGCCGGGAGCATGCCGGTCACACCGGGACCGTCTGCTCCGTCGCTCTCCTGGCCCGGGACGGCCGGCCGCTCGTGGCCTCCGGCGGTACGGACGGCCACGCCTGGGTGTGGGACCTGACAACCGGTGAAGCGGTGGCCTCCTTCGCGGCGGGCTCGTCCGTCTACGACCTTGCGCACTGCGTGGTGCTGGACGGAGAGCTCCTGGTGGCCTGCCAGGACCGCTCGGCCGCGGGCGTCCGCGTCAGCGACCCGTTCAGCGGGGCGACGGTGGGCTTTCTGGCCACCAGCGACATCAACGCGTACGTGTACGGCTGCATGTCCCTGCGTGGACGGCCGACGGTCCTCGTCGAGGCCGACGGGGCGCTTCGGGCCTACGACCTGGAGACGGGTCGGCAGATGTCTAGTCTTGAGGGTTCTCCGCACCCCGGCGGACGCGCCCTCGGCGCCCGGATCGGCGGCGAGGACGTCGTCGTGGTCATCGGGCTGGGTCGTCCCGACGGGCCCGAGGAGCCGGACTTCGGGCGCGACCACCTGACCGCCTGGTACCTCGACACCGGCGTGCTGCGACACTGCGCGGACGTCGACACGGGCTCGGTGACCGCGCTCGCCCTCACCGAGTCGGCAGAGGGGTCCTTCCTGCTCTACGGCACCGGGTCCGGGGAGGTGCGCCGCTGGGACTGCACCTCGGACGAGGGCCGACCGGTGGTCACCACGCCCTCGAAGGTGTGGGCCCTGGCCGGTCGTGAGATCGACGGCTTCCTACGGGTGGCTACGGCAGGCCAGGACGACACCGTGCGGCTCTGGGACGCCGCCAGCGGCACGGAGCTCGGCCACTGGCCCTTCCCCTATCGCGTCCAGATGCTGGCGATGGCCGAGGACGGCGCCATCGTCGTCGCGACCGGCCACGAGGTGGTCGTGCTCGACCCCGGCCGCCGGTGAACCGCGACCGCAGAAGAGCGGCCGCTCAGCCCGCGCAGGACGGGCAGAGGCCGCGGTAGACGACCTCGGCGTCGGAGACGGTGAAGCCGAAGCGCTGCTCCGCCGGGAGGTCGGCGAGCGGGTTGCCGGTGGGGTGGACGTCGCGGATGGTGCCGCAGCCGGTGCAGATCAGGTGCTGGTGGGGCTGGTGGGCGTTGGGGTCGTACCGCTTGGCACGGCCGTCGGTGGCGACCTCGGTGACCTCACCGAGGGTGACGAGCTCGCCCAGGGTGTTGTAGACGGTGGCGCGGGAGATCTCGGGCAGCCGCTGGGCCGCCCGGGCGTGCACCTCGTCGGCGGTCAGGTGGACGTGCTCGCCGTCGAGGACCTCGGCCACGACACGCCGCTGGGAGGTGAGACGCCAGCCGCGTCCGCGCAGCCGCTCCAGCAGGTCACTCATATCGGTTCACCTATTCAGGTCAATGGGAAGACCGGAGTTTATCAACCGCTTTCCGGTTCCTGATCGGATATGGGTTTGGTGTCTTTCTTGACTTGGATTGGGTCCATCGTAGGATCGGCTCCGGCGATAGCCTAGGTACCAGGAAGACACCGTGATCCGCCGTGTAGGGAAGGATTCCCATGTCTGAGAACCACGATGCAACCGGCGTACAGGCGAAGGCGGAGGGCGCGGGCGGCTGCCCGGTGGCCCACGACGGGCGCGCGCCGCATCCCACCCAGGGCGGCGGGAACCGCCAGTGGTGGCCGGAACGGCTCAACCTGAAGATCCTCGCGAAGAACCCGGCCGTGGCCAACCCGCTCGGCGGGGAATTCGACTACGCCGCGGCGTTCAACACCCTCGACCTCCCGGCGGTCAAGCGCGACATCGCCGAGGCCCTCACCACCTCGCACGACTGGTGGCCCGCCGACTACGGGCACTACGGCCCGTTCATCATCCGCATGGCGTGGCACAGCGCGGGCACCTACCGGATCAGCGACGGCCGCGGCGGCGCCGGCGCCGGCCAGCAGCGCTTCGCCCCGCTCAACAGCTGGCCGGACAACGCCAACCTGGACAAGGCCCGCCGCCTGCTGTGGCCGGTGAAGAAGAAGTACGGCCGCAACCTCTCCTGGGCCGACCTGATGATCCTGGCCGGCAACGTCGCGCTGGAGAGCATGGGCTTCGACACCTTCGGCTTCGGCGGCGGCCGCGTCGACGAGTGGGAGCCCGACGAGGACGTCTACTGGGGCCCGGAGACCACCTGGCTGGCCGACGAGCGCTACACCGGCGACCGCGAGCTGGAGAACCCGCTCGCCGCCGTCCAGATGGGCCTCATCTACGTCAACCCCGAAGGCCCGAACGGCAACCCGGACCCGATCGCCGCGGCCCGCGACATCCGTGAGACCTTCCGCCGGATGGCGATGAACGACGAGGAGACCGTCGCGCTGATCGCCGGCGGCCACACCTTCGGCAAGACCCACGGCGCCGGCCCCGCCGACAACGTCGGCCTCGACCCCGAGGCCGCGCCGCTGGAGCAGCAGGGCCTCGGCTGGAAGAGCGCCTTCCGCACCGGCGTCGGCGGCGACGCGATCACCTCCGGCCTGGAGGGCGCCTGGACGCCCACCCCGGTCACCTGGGACAACAGCTTCTTCGAGACCCTGTTCGGCTACGAGTGGGAGCTGACCAAGAGCCCGGCCGGCGCGTACCAGTACAAGCCGAAGGACGGCGCGGGCGCGGACACCGTCCCGGACGCGCACGACCCGGCGAAGCGGCACGCCCCGACGATGCTCACCACCGACCTGTCGCTGCGCCTGGACCCGGTCTACGAGCCCATCTCCCGGCGCTTCCTGGAGCACCCCGAGCAGTTCGCCGACGCCTTCGCCCGCGCCTGGTTCAAGCTGACCCACCGCGACATGGGCCCGGTCGTCCGCTACCTCGGCCCCGAGGTCCCGACCGAGCCGCTGCTGTGGCAGGACCCGCTGCCGGCCGTCACCCACCAGGGGATCGACGCGGCGGACGTCGCCGTGCTCAAGCAGAAGATCGCCGCCACCGGCCTCTCCGTCGCCGAGCTGGTCTCCACCGCCTGGGCGGCCGCCTCGTCCTTCCGCGGCAGCGACAAGCGCGGCGGTGCCAACGGCGGGCGGATCCGCCTCCAGCCGCAGATCGGCTGGGAGGTCAACGAGCCGGACCGGCTGGCCTCGGTGCTGCGCACCCTGGAGGGCGTGCAGCAGGAGTTCAACGCGCAGGCCGGTGCCAAGCAGGTCTCGCTGGCCGACCTGGTCGTGCTGGCCGGCGGCGTCGGCGTGGAGCAGGCCGCGAAGGCGGCCGGCCACACCGTCGAGGTGCCGTTCTCGCCCGGCCGGGTGGATGCCGCGCAGGAGCAGACGGACGTCGAGTCCTTCGCCAACCTGGAGCCCGCCGCCGACGGCTTCCGCAACTACGTCGGCAAGGGCAACCGGCTGCCGGCCGAGTACCTGCTCCTGGACAAGGCGAACCTGCTGACCCTGAGCGCCCCCGAACTGACCGTCCTGGTCGGCGGCCTGCGCGTGCTGGGCGCCAACCACCAGCAGTCCGCGCTGGGCGTCCTCACCGACAACCCGGGCACGCTGACGAACGACTTCTTCGTCAACCTGCTCGACCTCGACACCGAGTGGAAGGCCACCTCGGAGGACGCGCACACCTTCGAGGCGCGGGACGCCGCCGGCAAGCTCAAGTGGACCGGCAGCCGCGCCGACCTGGTGTTCGGCTCGAACTCCGAGCTGCGCGCGGTCGCCGAGGTCTACGCGAGCGACGACGCCGAGGAGAAGTTCGTGACGGACTTCGTCGCGGCGTGGGTCAAGGTCATGAACCTGGACCGGTTCGACCTGGTCTGATCCCGGCTGGTCGGTTGACGGGAGCCCGGGGCCACGGCCCCGGGCTCCCGTTTGCGTCCTCGTTGCCGTTACCTGGGTTCGGGCGCCGTGCCCACGCTGACCAGGCCGGTCTCGTACGCGGCGACCACCGCCTGGGCCCGGTCCCGCAGGCCGAGCTTGCCGAGGATCCGGGCCACGTGCGTCTTCACCGTCGCCTCGGACAACTGGAGGCGGGCGGCCAGCTCGGCGTTGCTCAGGCCGCGCGCGAGCAGGGACATCACCTCCAGCTCGCGCGGGGTGAGCGTGCCGAGCTCGCGGTGCGGGGCCACCGCGCCGGGCGCGCCCGGGCGGGCGAAGCGCTCGACCAGTCGACGGGTGATGGCCGGGGCCAGCAGCGCGTCCCCGGTACGCACCAGCCGGACGGCGGCGGCCAGGTGCTCCGGGGTGACGTCCTTGAGCAGGAAGCCGCTGGCCCCGGCGGCCATCGCGGCGTAGACGTACTGGTCGAGGTCGAAGGTGGTCAGCATGATCACCCGCGGCGGATCGCCGGCCGGGTCCGCGAGGATGCGTCGGGCGGCCTCCAGCCCGTCGAGCCCGGGCATCCGGATGTCCATCAGGACGACGTCCGGCCGGGTGCGGCGGACGGCGGCGACGGCCTGCTCGCCGTCCTCGGCCTCGGCGGCCACCTCGATCCCCTCCGACTCCAGGATCAGCCGGAACCCGGTGCGGACCAGGGCCTGGTCGTCGGCGACCACCACGCGCAGCGCGTTCTCGTTCACGAACTCTCCAGCGGGATCAGGGCCTTGACGCGGTAGCCGCCGCGCATCCGGGGGCCGGTGTGCAGGGTGCCGCCGTAGACGGCGAGGCGTTCGCGCAGGCCGAGCAGGCCGCGTCCGTTGCCGGTGGCGGCGGCGCCGGTCGGGCGGCCGCCGGTGTCGGTGACCTCCACCCGCAGGTGGTCGGCGGCGTACTCGACGGTCACCGCGGCGTCGGCCCCGCCCGCGTGCTTGACGGTGTTGGTGAGCGCCTCCTGGACGACGCGGTAGGCGGCGAGTTCGACCCCGGGCGGGACGGCGCGGGGCTCCCCGGTGACGGTCAGCTCGACCGGCAGCCCGGCCCGCCGGACGCCCTCGACCAGCGCGCCCAGCCGGTCCAGGCCGGGCTGCGGGCTGAGCTCGACGACCGCGGCGGGGGCGTCCCCGGTCTCCGCGTCGACGGTCAACAGGCCCATCACCTGGCGCAGTTCGGTCATCGCCGCGCGTCCGCCCGCCTCCACCGCGGCCATCGCCTCGCGCGCCTTGTCCGGGGCGGTGTCCAGGATCTTGCGGGCCGCCCCGGCCTGGATCGTCATCATGCTCACGTTGTGGGTCACCACGTCGTGCAACTCCCGGGCGATGCGCGCCCGTTCGAGCTCCACCGCGTGCCGGAGGGCGGCCAGCTGCGCGCGCTCCAGGGCGGACAGCCGCTCGCGCCCCTCGTCCACCCGCCGGCGCCACATCCGCAGCTCGTACGCGACCGCGAAGACCGGGACGAGTACCAGCAGGGCCACCACCGCGTTGGGGAAGTGCGGCAGTTGGGCGGCGTCGAACAGCACCACCAGCACGGCGGCGGCCACCGGAAGACTCGGCAGGACGGCCGCCGGGCGACGCCCGTACGCGGCGGCGCTGTAGGCGGCGACGATGACGACCACGCCCGCCGTGTACGCGATGTCCGCCGACTGGTGCCGGACCAGCAGAGCGGCCGGCAGCACCGTCCAGAGCACCGTCAACGGGTGGCGCCGGCGCAACGCCAGAGGCAGCGGCACGAGCGGGACCAGCGGCATCAGCCCGGTCCAGACGGCCCCGTCCGACTCGCTCGCGGTGGTGACGTAACGGGCGCCGACCAGGGCGAGGAAGAGGGCCAGGGCGGCGTCGAACGCCAGCCCGCGCCGGGTCGGCCGGGGCGGCGGCGTGGCGTCCGGGTCGCTGGTCAGGCGGGCCGCGGCGCGCAGCCGGGCCACCGTCGGGGCGTTGATCACCGGGTCATTGTGGCGGCCCGGCGCCGTCCGGCACAGCCCCGCACCCGGCGGGCGGCCGTACACCCGGCGACTACATCGGAAGGATGACCCCGCGGCACGTACCTCCGACGCGGTACCGAAAGTGCCACGGGCGGCGGACGCGAGCCCCGGCCGCCCGTTCGTACGTTCTTCCCGGCCACTTCGGCAGGCGATGGAGGAGCGGGGATGAGCAGCGGACCGGTGATCGAACTGAGCGGTGTGAGCCGCCACTACGAGGGCGCGCGGGCGGCGTTGGACGAGGTCACGCTGAGCGTGCGAGCGGGGGAGTCGGTGGCCGTGCTCGGCCCGTCCGGCAGCGGGAAGTCCACCCTGCTCAACCTGGTGGCCGGGCTGGACCGGCCGAGCGCGGGGACGGTCACCGTCGCCGGGGTCCGGGTGGACCGGCTGACCGAGGCGGCCTCCGCCCGCTACCGGCGCGGCACGATCGGCATGGTGTTCCAGTTCTTCAACCTGCTGGACGACCTGACCGTGGCCGACAACGTCGCGCTGGCCGGCGAACTGGCCGGCGTCCCGCGCGGCGAGGCCCGGCGCCGCGCCGCCGAGCTGCTGTCCGCGCTCGGCATCGACCGGCACGCCCGCGCCCACCCGGCCCGGCTATCCGGTGGTGAGCGTCAACGCGTCGCGGTGGCACGGGCGTTGATGAACCGACCGGCGCTGCTGCTGGCCGACGAGCCGACCGGCGCGCTGGACTCGGCGGCCGGCGAGGACGTCAAGGAACTGTTCCGGGAGCTGCACGCGGACGGCCAGACCATCCTGCTGGTCACCCACGACCTGACCCTCGCCGAGGACTGCGCCACCCGGACGGTCCGGATGGCCGACGGCCGGATCGCCTCGGACACGGCGGTGGCGGCATGACCGCGCTGGGCAGGGTCGCCCGCGCCGGGGTGCGCCGCCGTCGGACGCAGTCGGTCGCGATCGGGCTGGCCGCATTGGTGGCCACCGCCTCCTCCGTCCTCGGCGGCTCGCTGCTGGTGGCCTCGCAGGAGCCCTTCGAGCACGCCTTCGCGGGCCAGCGCGGAGCCCATCTCACCGCGCGGTTCGACGGCGCCCGGGTGAGCGCCGCCCAGCTCGCGGACTCGGCGCACGCCCCCGGGGTGACCGCGGCCGCCGGGCCGTTCCGCACCGTCACGGTCGATCCCGAGCCCGGCCCCGGCGTGGCCGTCCCGCCCGGCGCGCGGATGGCGCCGATGCTGGTCGCCGGCCGCGCCGATCCAGCCGGCGGGGTGGACGAGGTCACCCTGCTGCGCGGGCGCTGGCCGAGCGGACCGGGGGAGGTGGTGGTCGCCGCCGGGTACGCCGACGCGATCGCGGCGCCCGGCGGCACGCTCCGGCTGCCCGGCCTGCCCGGGGCGCCGACGCTCACCGTGGTCGGCCTGGCCCGGTCGGTCAGCCGCACCGCGGACGCCTGGGTGCTGCCTGGGGGCGTCGCCGCGCTCACCGCGCCCGGCAGCACGCCCGGGTACGAGATGCTGTACCGCTTCGCCGACGCCGCCGACCCTGCCGCGGTGGCCGCCGACCGGAGCGCCGTCGCCGCCGCGGTGCCCGCCGACGCGCTGACCGGTGCCCAGTCCTGGCTGACCGTCAAACAGGGCAGCGACCGCAACACCGCGCTCTTCCTGCCCTTCCTGGTCGCGTTCGGGCTGCTGGGCGTGGTGCTGTCGGTGCTGGTGGCGGGGAACGTGGTGGCCGGCGCGGTCGGCGCCGCCACCCGGCGGATCGGCGTCCTCAAGGCGCTCGGCTGCACCCCCGCCCAGGTGGTCCGCGCCTACCTCGCGCAGGCCCTGGTCCCGGCCGGGATCGGCACGCTGGGCGGTGTGGTCGCGGGCAACCTGCTGACCGTCCCGGTCCTCGCCACCACCGCGCAGCTGTACGGGAGTCCGACCGCCGGGATCGCGCCGTGGGTGGACGTCGCGGTGGCGGGCGGCACCCTGGGGGCGGTGGCCCTCGCCGCCTGGGCGGCCGCGGCCCGTGCCGGACGGCTGCGCACGGTGGACGCGCTCGCCGTCGGCCGTACGGCGGGTGCCACCCGGCGGGACGTGGCGGCCGCCCGCGCCGCCGCGCTGGCCGCCCGGCTGCCGCTGCCCCGGCCGATCGGCCTCGGGCTCGCCCAGCCCTTCGCCCGCCCGGCCCGGGCGGCCGGGATGCTCGCGGCCGTGGCGTTCGGCACCGCCGCGGCGGTCTTCGCGGTGGGCATGGGCGGCTCGCTGGCCTGGGTGCAGGGGGCGAAGAACCATGACACCGCCGATGTCCAGGTGCACCCCGCCCGCCCGGTCGGCCCGGTCCGCCCGGTCGGCCCGGCCGGCCCGGTGCCGTCCGCGCGGCCGGGCGGGGCCGATGCGGCCGCTGCCGATCCGGCCGCGGTCAGCGCCGCCCTGACGGCCCAGCCGGGTACGGCCGCGTCCTACGGCACCGCCACCACGGACGTCACCGTCGCCGGAGTGGCCGGCGCCACCACGGTGTTCGCGTTCGACGGCGACGCGTCCTGGTCCGGCTACCGGATGGTCTCCGGGCGCTGGTTCCAGGGCCCGGGCGAGGCCGTCGCGCCGAGCACCTTTCTGGCCGCGGCGTCGGTGCGGGTCGGCGACCGGGTGACCGTCGAGACCCACGGCACGGCGGTCGTCCTGCGGATCGTCGGGGAAGTGTTCGACCCGCACACGCAGACCGACGAACTGTTCACCGACGTCGCCACCTTCCCGTCCGGGGCGGCCCCGCGGCCCGAGACCTGGTCGGTCAGGCTGAAGCCCGGCACCGAGCGCGCCGCCTACGCGCGCGCCCTCGGCGGCGCGCTCGCCCCGCTCGGCCTGGTGGCCGAGGCCGGCTCACCCGGCGGCTCCAGCGGCGTGATCGCCGCACTGGACGCGCTCACCGGCACGCTGACCCTGCTGCTGGTGCTGGTCGCCGGGCTCGGCGTGCTCAACACCGTCGTCCTGGAGGTCCGGGAGCGGCGGCGGGACCTGGGCGTCGGCAAGGCGCTCGGCATGACCCCGGCACAGACCATGGGCACGGTGCTCGCCTCGGTCGTCCTGGTCGGCCTGCTGGGCGGCGCGGTCGGCCTGCCCGCCGGGCTGGCGCTGCACCGACTGACCGTACCCGCCATGGGCGAGAGCGCCGGGCTCCGCTTCCCGGCCGCGGCCACCGGGGTGTTCGGCACACCGGCGCTGGTGCTGCTCGGCCTCGGTGGTGTGCTGATCGCGGTGCTCGGGGCGCTGCCGCCCGCCTGGGGGACGGCCCGGGCGCGGACCGTCGAGGCGTTGCGCGCGGAGTAGCGGGGGCGGGCCGGGCTGCCCCGGCAGTCGCCGTTCAAACGTGGGGCGTCGTTCGGGCGGGCGTCACCGTCCGGATTCAGGACAGGTGTAGGGCGGTCGTCGGGCGGGTGTGCGGACGGACGGGTGCTCGGCGCCCAGGGAACGGCGGGCGGGGGAGGACGAAGGGCGTTATTTCGATCCTGGCCGAAATTGGGCCCGGTCCAGACCACCCCTCTGGTGTGTCGGGTGGGGCGCTGTCAGGATCCCGACCCGGCACACCCGTGCCAGGACCGAACGTCTGAAGGAGGCACCATGCAGCCCACAGCAGAGCAGGTTCGCGCGCTCAAGGACGAGGACTTCCGGCTCACCCTCGGCCAGGGCGGCCAGGCCCACCCGGCCGGAGACCTGTCCGACGAGGTGTACGTGACCGCCGCGGTGCAGGCCAGCACCTGTGGCGGCTGGTCCAGCTGCGCGCACGTCTGCAGCTTCTGAGCCGACGGCCCGTGGGCGCGCGCACCCCGGCCCCGACGCCGCCGCGCACCCACGGGCCCCCAGCCGGTTCCGGCTCCGACCCGATTCCCCCGCACCGAGCCCAGAGAGGCGGCACCACCCCGTGGTCGACGCGTCCGAATTCCGCCGGGCCGCCGCCCGCGCCGTCCCGCTCGCCGCCCGTGGGCGGATCCCGGCGGACACCCGGGCCGCCGCCGACCCGGAACGCCTCGAACGTGCCGGACGGGTCCTCGACCGCTGGCGCGCCCAGCCGCCCTTCGACCGGGCCGGCTGGTTCGAGCGCCGCCTCGCCGCCGACGGCCTCGACCCGGAAGCCCTGCGCGCCCTGCTCGCCGAACACCCGGACACGCTCGCCGACCGCCTCGGCACACCCCCCTGGGCCGAACGCCTCGCCACCGCCTTCGAAGCCGGCCGCACCCTCGACATCCCCGAGGAACACGCCTTCGCCCGGCTCGCCGCCCCGCTGCTCGCCGAGGCCCGCGACCGTCTGCGCACCGGCCTCGCGGCCCTGGGCGGGACCACCCCGGACGCGACCACCCTCGGCACCCCCGAGCAGCTGACCGCGCTGCTGCTGCCCGCGCTCACCGCCGCCGCCCACGGGACGGCCGTCCGCACCGTCATCACCGAACTCCACGTCGCCCGGCTCACCCACCAGTTGACCGGCGACACCCCCGAACAGCGCTACCGGGACTTCCTCGACCGGCTCACCGAACCCGGTCGGGCGCTCCAGCTCCTCACCGAATACCCCGTCCTGGCCCACCGGTTGGCCACCACCGCCGAGCAGTGGGCCGACACCGGCCTCACCCTGCTCCGCCGCCTCGCCGCCGACCTGCCCGACCTCGTCCGCACCTTCGCCGACGGCCGTCCGCTCGGCCGGCTCACCGAGCTCACCACCGGCCTCGGCGACCCGCACCGGGGCGGCGCCACCGTCAGCATCCTGCGCTTCGAGCGCGGCACCCGCCTCGTCTACAAGCCGCGCCCGCTCGCCGCCGAGACCCACTTCCAGCAACTCCTGCGCTGGCTCAACCCGCAGCTGCGACTGCCCCTGCACGACCTCGCCCACCTGGCCCGCGACGGCTACGGCTGGGTCGAGCACGTCACCGCCGAACCAGCCCGCGACGGCGCGGAGTTGAGTGCCTTCTACCACCGCGCCGGCACCCTCGCCGCACTGCTCCACACCCTGGACGCGGTCGACTGCCACGCCCAGAACCTGCTCGCCGTCCACGACCAGCCGGTCCTCATCGACCTGGAGGCCCTGCTCCACCCCGACCTGCCCGAACCCGCCAAGGACCTCTCCGAGTCCGAACGCCTTGCCCGCCACCAGGCCCGGCACTCGGTGCTCCGCTCCGGCCTGCTCCCCGAACGGATGTGGGACGAGGGCAACGGCGGCACCGACCTCTCCGCGCTCGGCTGGGACCCGGCCAGCCTGCCGCCCCGCCCCGCGCCCGTCCTGGTCGACCAGGGCACCGACCGACTCCGGCTGGAGTACCGCCGGGTGGCCGTCGCCGCGCCCGGCAGCCGACCCGTCCCGGCCGGGCAGCCGCTGCGCCTCGCCGAGCACGTCGACGAACTGGCCGCCGGGTTCACCGAGGCGTACCGGATCCTCGCCGCCCACCGAGGCCAACTCGGGGAGCTGATACGGGCGTTCGCGAGCGACGAGACCCGGATACTGCGCCGCGACACCTTCGAGTACCGCAGCCTGCTCGCCACCGCCTGCCACCCCGACCTGCTCCGGGACGGCCTCGACCAGGACCGCCACCTCGACCGGCTCTGGGCCCTCGCCGCGTGGGAGGAGCACGCCCTCGCCTACCTCGACCACGAACGCGCCGACCTGTGGCGCGGCGACGTCCCCGTCTTCACCATCCGCCCGGACGGCGTGGACGCCCGCTCCTCGACCGGCGCCGTCCTCCCCGGGGTCGCCGACCGGCCCGCACTCGACCTCGCCCTGGCCAAGCTCGCCGCGCTCGGCGAGGAGGACCTGGCCCGCCAACTCCAGCTGCTGCGACTCTCGGTGACCACGGCGGACGGCGCCCGCGAGCCGCGCCGCCGCCCGGGTGCGGCCGTGGTCGCCGTGGGCGCGGAACCCGTGGAAGCGCTCGACACCCTCGCCGACCGCGCCCTCGCCAAGGCCGTCGAAGCGGGGGAGCAACTGCTCCGCGAGGCCTACCGGGGCCGGGCCGACCTCGCCTGGGTCGGCCCCAACTGGGCGCCGCCCGGCCGCTGGGCACCCGCCGAACTCGGCCCCGACCTCTACAGCGGCACCGCCGGCGTCACCCTCTTCCTGCACCAGCTGGCCACCGCCACCGGCGACCGCGAGCACCGGCGAGCCGCCCAGGCCGCAGAGCTGACGCTACGTCAGCAGATCCGACGGCGGGCCGACCGGTTCGGCGGCGGACTCGCCGGCGCCGGCGGTGTGCTCTACACCCTCGCCCAGCTCGCCGCCCACCACCCCGGCGCCGACCTCGACGCGCTGGCCGCGCTGGTGCTCGACCGGGTCGCCGTCGCCGCCCCCGAGGACACCCACCACGACCTCGTGGCCGGCAATGCGGGCACCATCGGCGGCCTGCTCGCCTGGGCGGCCGTCCGCCCCGGCCCGGCCGTCACCGCCGCCCTCGCCGCCTGCGCCGAACGCCTCGTCCGGACCGCGACCCCGCACCCCGAGGGCGGCGTCGGCTGGCTGCCCGCCACCCTCGCGGCCACCGTCACCCGCCCGCTGGCCGGCTTCGCCCACGGCGGCTCCGGCATCGCCTGGGCGCTCACCCGGGCCGGCCACCGCCTCGGCGATCCGCATTTGCCCCAACTCGCCCTGGCCGCCCTGGAGTACGAACGCACCCTGTTCGACCCGGCCGCCGCCAACTGGCGCGACGTCCGCGAGGACGGCGGCCCCGACGCCCCGTCCTTCCCCACCCTCTGGTGCCACGGCGCGGCCGGGATCGCCCTGGCCCGCGTCGAACTCGTCGAACTCCTCGAAGGCGCCGAACTGCTCCCGGACGGCTCCGAGTTGCTCCGCAAGGAATGTGACACCGCACTCGACACCGTGCTCCGGGAGGGCTTCGGCCACAACTTCTCGCTCTGCCACGGCGACCTCGGCAACCTCGAACCCCTCCTCCGCGCCGGCGGCACCTGGCGCGCCGCCGGCCTCCGCCAGGCCCGGGCCACCCTCGACGACCTCGACACCCGCGGCTGGATCTGCGGCCTGCCCCACGGCGTCCACAGCCCCTCCCTCCTGGTCGGTCTCGCCGGCATCGGCCACGGCCTCCTCCGCCTGGCCGCCCCCACCACCACCCCCGCCGTCCTCACCCTCCAGCCGCCGACCCCCTGACTCCGCCAGGGGGCCGGGTTGCTCGGCCGGGCCACGCCGGCCGGTGCCCGGATGGACGAAGCGGCCGCCTTCCTGGACCGGATCGGCCAGGACATCGTGCGCGGCGTCCGGCGGTGGCAGGAGGAGAACCGGGCCGGATGAGGGACCATGGCGGTATGGAGCTGAGGATCGAGGCCACCGACCTGCCGGGCCGCGAGTGCGCCGCCGGGCCCGACCACCCGGGGTACCAGGACATCCACGTGGCCGTTCAACGCCGGGGCAAGCCGGCCGAGTTGCTCGACCCGCAGCCGGGGGACGCGGCGCGCGCCCGGTGGTCGCTGGAGTGCGTGGTGAAGCCGGCGCCGGGCGGCGGGCTGGACGTCACCGGACCGTACGTCCAGGGCGGGCCCGGCGGCCGGTTCGTCTACCTCAACTGGGTGGCCGGGCACGGTGAGGCGCGGGAGATGTTCCGCCGGGCCAAGCTGCTGCTGGAGGCGGTGGACCGGGAGACCGTCGAGGCGGCCGCGGCGAGCGGACTGCTGGTCGCCCGGCTGGGCCTGACGGACGTCAAGGGGTATCCGCTCTGCGCCGCCGTCTGCCCCCCGCTGGTGAGCTGGTCGGCGGGGTGAGACGCGAGGAGGGCCCCGCGCGCCGTGCGGGGCCCTCCTCCTGGCGGATGGTTCAGTGTTCGGCTCAGTTGTACGTCGTGGTGACGGTCACGCCGCCGAAGCCCTGCTGGGCGTAGAGGCTGAAGTACACCCAGCCGGCCGGCGGGTTGGCGATGGTGAGGGTCTCACCGTTGCCCGCGGTCGCGGACTTGGCCAGGTACGAGCCGGTGGTGGCCCAGGCGCCGCCGTTGTAGTACAGGTCGGCGTTGCCGGTGCCGCCGCTGCTGGTGATGGTCAGCTGCTTCACCCCGGCGGGCAGGTACAGGAAGCTGTAGCTGTAGTTGCCGGTGGTGGCGGCGACGCCGTCGCGGCGGCAGTTCTTGTCGTACTGCCGGGCGTCGGTGGCGGTGCAGAGCGGGGCCTGGCTGGTGGGCAGCGAGCCGCAGTTGTCGGCGGCGCAGGCCTTGAGCCAGCTGGCGAAGTCGGCGTCGTACGAGGTGCCGATGGTGTTCTTGAG
Organism: Kitasatospora sp. NPDC097643; assembly: GCF_040302625.1. Classification (NCBI taxonomy): domain Bacteria; kingdom Bacillati; phylum Actinomycetota; class Actinomycetes; order Kitasatosporales; family Streptomycetaceae; genus Kitasatospora; species Kitasatospora sp. NPDC097643. The sequence continues at coordinate 89,040 of NZ_JBEOSA010000010.1, forward strand.
CAGGGCGCGGGCGCCGGTCCAGTCGCCGACCCGGTACTTGGCGAGCAGCGCGTCGACGTCCTGCGGGTGCGACTGGAGCATGTAACGCACCGCCAGGTAGCCCCAGTTGTAGATCCGGGTGGAGTCGGCGTTGGCGTAGGTGCTGTCGAAGAGGGTGCTCAGCGCGTAGGTGCCCTGGCCGGCCTGCGCGACGGCGGCGTCGTAGTGGACGCCCCGGTAGCTGTAGGAGACGTACTCGGCGAGGCCCTCGACCCACCAGACGGTCGGGGTGGTCATCCCGTCGTCGAAGTTGCCGTAGAAGTCGTAGCGGCCGTCGAGGTAGTGGGTGTACTCGTGGTTGAGGTTCCAGATCTGGAACGTGGGGCGCAGCCAGTCGGCCTCGTGCGCGATGAAGCGGGCCTGGTTGCCGACCTTGGACGGGTCGCCCTCCTCGTACATGCCGCCGTTGTCGACGGCGATGCTGTACATCTCCCAGGCGTAGAGGCTGTAGTTGTAGTAGTCGTCGAAGACGACGACCTCGAGGCTGGTGTTGTTGTCGTTGGCGACCGGGCCGCTGTCCTTGACCAGCTTGTGGAAGAAGGCGTCCTCGTTGACCAGGCTGGTGCAGGTGTCGGTGAGCTGCTGCGCGGTCATGTCCTGCGCGCGGATGCGCAGGTTCGCGTTGCAGGTGTAGTTGATGGTGAGCACGAGCGGGACGAGCCGGGTGGGCAGGTCACAGGTGCCGTAGTAGGCGCAGTTGCCGGTGTCCTTCTTCTCCGCGAACCAGACCAGGTTCATGGTGAGCGGGGCGGTGGCGCCGACCAGCGGGTAGCGGTTGATCAGGTCCTTGACGATCGGGCGGCCCTGGGCCTTGAGCGCGTCGACCGCGACCAGGTTGCCGATCAGGATGCCGATCGAGGTCACCGTGTCCGAGCCGGTGAGCTGCGAGGCGTTGCGGGTGACGAAGGACGCCATGGAGGTGGCGAACGAGGGGTCGGCCTGGAGGGCGGCGGTGAAGTCCGTCCGGTCGAAGCCGCGCTCGATGACGGTCTTGGTGTTGGCGACGGCGGTGGCCATCGAGCCGGACCAGGAGGTGGTGTAGCCGTCGAGCAGCCGCTTGACGACGCCGGTGTAGCGGGCGTTCTCCTGGGCGCTGTCGATCAGGGTGACGGCTTCGGCGAGGGTCTGGCCGTTGGCCTCGGTGACGTCCTTGCTGTGCGGGGCGGCGAAGAAGCCGTCCAGCGCGCCGCGGATGGCGGTCTGCAGGGTGGTGCCGTAGGTGCCGACCACGTCGGCGTGGTTCCACTGCACGTAGTAGCCGGCGCGGAGGAACACGACCAGCTGTCCGGCGGAGGTGGAGTTGTCGCCCGGGTAGGCGGCGGAGACGTCGCGCAGCGCGTTGGCGACGGTGGCCATCTGCGCCTCGTTGAAGGCGCCCTTGGCGTCGTTGCCGGTCAGGTTGTACAGCGTGTTGATGCAGTCCAGGCTCGCGGCCTTGACCTGCTGGACCAGTGCGGCACCGGAGTTGCCGGTGAAGGCGGAGACGTCGCAGCCGGTGGTCGCCGAGGGAGCGGCGGCGAGCTGCTTCGGCGCCTTGGCGGTCCCGAGGGCGCTGCCCGCCTTCGGGGCGACGGCCTTGGCCTGCGCGTCCGAGGCGAGCGGACGGGCGTCCTTGGGCGTGTCGGGGGACTTGGGCACGGGGATCGCGTGCGGGGCGGCGGCCTTGGCGGCACTGGCCTGCGTGGCCGTCGCCGGCTTGCCTGCCTGGGCGGCTGACGAGGTGTCGGCCGCGTGTGCCTGCGGCGCGAAGAGGCCGAGTGCGAGGAAGAAGGCGGCGCCGAGCGCGGGCAACTTGCGCGCCTGGGCCGCGGATATCCGGAAGGGACGCATCTGTGGGGGTCTCCGAAGAGTGGTGGCCGCGTGGTTGGGGACGCGGCCGCTCGATGTGTGACATGTAAAATGTCACACGAGTGGCCAGTGCGGGAAGACCCGGGAATGGATTGCCTCCGGCCGCAACCGAAACGTTGTCAGATCCGCCGCGACGCACCTCTACCTGTCGTGACCGGTCGCGACCCGCCGTGGCGTCAGGAATAAGCAGAAGCTGAGAGTTCGTTCTTGCAACTGATACGCAATAGTGTTGTCCTGAGCAAGATCGCCGATGTTCGACCTGCCGAAAGGGGCCGTGTCCTGATGGGCACCTACTCGCTTCCCGACCTGCCGTACGACTACTCCGCGCTGGAGCGCGCCATGTCGGCGGAGATCCTGGAGCTGCACCACTCCAAGCACCACGCCGCCTACGTCAAGGGCGCCAACGACACCCTGGAGCAGCTCGCCGAGGCGCGCGACAAGGACCAGCTCGGCGGCCTGGTCGGCCTGCAGAAGACCTTCGCCTTCCACCTGTCCGGCCACGTGCTGCACTCGCTGTTCTGGCAGAACCTCTCCCCGGAGGGCGGCGACCGCCCCGAGGGCGAGCTGGCCGACGCCATCGCCGAGCACTTCGGCAGCTTCGAGGCGTTCAGGAAGCAGCTCACCGCCGCCACCACCGGCGTCCAGGGCTCCGGTTGGGGCATCCTCTCCTGGGAGCCGCTCGGCAAGCGCCTGATCGTCGAGCAGGTCTACGACCACCACGGCAACGTCGGCCAGAACACCACCCCGCTGCTCGCCTTCGACGCCTGGGAGCACGCCTACTACCTCCAGTACCGCAACGTCCGCCCCGACTACGTCACCCGCCTGTGGGACGTCGTCAACTGGCAGGACGTCCAGGCCCGCTTCGCGGCCGTCCAGAGCGCCTGATCCCACGGCAGGCGAACGGCCCCGGGGCGCGCGCGGCCCGGGGCCCTTCCGTCGGTGATCAAGGCGTTCACCTGCAAATTCGTGCGAATGGTGGGAACCCTTCCGTCGCCGTTCACGTCCTGAGCCTCAGGGAGTTCGCAAGACGGATGGGGGAGCGGTCAACTGATGGACGTCAAGGCGCGCATGCGGGATCTGGGCCGCAGCCGGGTGGCACTCGCCGTGGCGGCGGCCGTGGTGGCGGCGAGCGTGTGGGGGGCGGTGGCCCTCGCCGGGCCGGACGGGACGCCCCAGCAGAACGTGACGCAGCAGCGTGACCCGTCCGGCGGCGAGGGCAGCAGCGACGGCAGCGACGACAGCGCCAAGGGCGGCACGAAGGGCGGCGACGGCGGCCCGCAGCCGGGCGGTATGCCCGAGTCCATCGCCCACGCCTCCGAGAGCGGAGGCAAGGCCGTCAACATCACCATCGACGACGGCCCCGACCCCACCTGGACCCCGAAGGTCCTCGACCTGCTCAAGCGCCACGGCGTGAAGGCGACGTTCTGCATGATCGGCCCGCAGGCCAAGGCCCATCCCGACCTGGTCAAGCAGGTCGTCGCGGCCGGCCACCGGCTCTGCGACCACACCGTGGACCACGACACCTCGATGGACAAGAAGCCCGTGCCCTACCAGGAGAAGCAGGTCCTGGACGCGAAGAAGATGATCGAGGACGCCGCCGGCGGCGCCAAGGTCCTGTACTTCCGGGCCCCCGGCGGCTCGTTCACCCCCGACAACCGCCGCATCGCCGCCGCGAACGGCATGCGCCCGCTCGGCTGGAACATCGACTCCAAGGACTTCAACAAGCCCGGCACCGCCGCCATCGTCGACACGGTCAAGAAGGAGATCGGCAACGGCCCGACCCTCCTCTTCCACGACGGAGGCGGCGACCGCCAGCAGACCGTCGAGGCCCTCGACCAGGTGCTCACCTGGCTCAAGGACCAGGGCCGCCCCACCGGCTTCCCGGTCATCACCACCCCGTGACCCCACCCCCTCCGGACAGCTGACCGCGTGGCCGGGGTGGGCAGGGCCCACCCCGGCCGTGGTGCGTGCTACGGCTGGAGCAGGGCCTGGTAGGTGTGCAGGGGTGCGTCGTTGTCGAGTGGGGCGATGGCGGCGACGTAGCCGTCCGGGCGGACCATGATCCGGCCGCCGTTCGGGAGGCCGTAGCGGGTGGCGGTGTGGCCGTCGGGGTCCTGGAAGACCGCGTCGTAGCCGGCCGAGGCGGTGTCGGCGGTGACGGTGGGGGCGACGAGCAGCTGACGGGCGGGCACGCCGGGCACCGGGGCCGGGGCCGGGGCGTCGACCGCCACGGTGAGCAGGACGTGCTCGTGCGCTCCGGCGAGCACCGCGCGCAGCTCCGGGCCGGCCGCGGGGAGGTGGTCGCCGGCGTGCAGCTCACCGCGGCCGCGGCCCTGGACCACGATCGGGCTCTTCCGGTACGCCACCGCGGTCTCCTCGGTGCGGTCGGCCATCGCCTGGCGGACCGGGGCCAGGGCGGTGAGCAGCTGCATCCCCTTGTTGCGCAGCTTCTGCGCGATCGGGTTGGCGAGGGTGCCGACCCTGGTCAGCGTGCCGGCGAACTGGATCACCTGGGCGCCGACCGGGTGGCGCTCCGCGTGGTAGCTGTCCAGCAGGGCCGGAGCGGCCTCGCCGCGGCTCACCAGGGCGAGCTTCCAGGCCAGGTTGTGCGCGTCCTGGATGCCGGTGTTCATGCCCTGGCCGCCGGCCGGGCTGTGCACGTGCGCCGCGTCGCCGGCCAGCAGCACCCGGCCGATCCGGTACGCGGGCACCTGGGCGTGGTGCACCTCGAAGACGGTGAGCCAGCGCGCGTCGCGGATCCGGATCGGGCGCTCGGCCCGTGCGTCCACCACTTGCTGGAGCCATTCCCGGGTCGCGGTGCGCTGTTCGGTCGTGGGGATGTTCGCGATCAGCCGCAGCCGGTCGCCCTCCATCGGGAAGACCAGCAGCGGGCCCTCGTGCGGCGAGAAGAAGGTGTACATGCTGTGCGGGTCGAGGTCGTGCTCGGCGTTCACGTCGCCCATCAGGAACTTCTCGCCCTTGAACCTGCCCTCCAGCGCGCTGCCGACCAGGCGGCGTGCCTTGCTGTGCCCGCCGTCGGCGCCCACCAGCCAGCTGGTGCCGGCGGTCTCCCGGCGCCCGTCGGCGTGCTCCAGCACCACCTGGACACCGTGCTCGTCCTGGGTCAGGCCGGTCAGGGTCACCTCGCGCTCGACGGTGACGCCGTGCCCGGCGAGGGCTTCGGTGAGGATGCGCTCGGTCTCGGTCTGCGCGATCGTGACGGAGTACGGGAACGGGCTGTCCACCAGGTCGAGGGCGATCCTGGCGACCACCTCGCCGTCCGAGTGCATCTCCATCGCGGTGGTCCGCACCCCGGCCCGGACCAGTTCGTCCACCAGGCCCAGCCGTTCGAACATCTCCAGGCTGCGGGCGTGCACGATGATGGCGCGGGACTCCGTGGTGGGCTCGGCCAGCCGGTCCACGATCCGCACCGGCACCCCGCGCCGGGCCAGCTCCAATGCGGCGGTCAGCCCCACCGGGCCCGCACCCACGACAATGATCGGCTCGCTCACCAGCAGTCCCCCTGTTCGTGCCAATGGAAGATCACCGGACGAACCGTCAACTTGGTTGTGCGCCCGCGTGATCGGCGAGAGCATATCGATCATCTGTGCGAGCGCTACCGCTTTTCCGCGAACCGGATGAGGGCCGGTCCGAGTGCGTGCAGACGCAGAAGCGCCGTGCCCCCACACGGGTGGGGCACGGCGCTCAGCCTTCACGTTCGCGGCGGGGTGTGACCGCTACGCCCCCTGCTGCGCGGCGCCGAAGAAGGCGTCCAGGAGCTGCTGGGCGGCCAGGCCGGCGGGCAGCGAGCCGTCCCGCACCTGGTGCTCCAACTGCGGGGCGAGGCGCTGTATGTCGGGGTGCTCGTGCAACCTCGCGTAGAGCTGGTCGTGGACCATCGCCCAGGTCCACTCGACCTGCTGGTCGCGGCGCTTCGCCGCCAGCGCACCGGTGGCGTCGAGGACCTTGCGGTGCTGCTGGAGGCGCTCCCACAGCACGTCCAGACCGGCGCCGTCCCGCCCGCTACAGGTCAGCACCGGCGGCGTCCACGGCGCGTCCGGGGCCTGCAACAGCCGCAGCGCGCCCGCGAGTTCACGGGCGGCAGCGCGAGCATCCGGCTCGTGCGGGCCGTCCGCCTTGTTGACCGCGATGACGTCGGCGAGCTCCAGCACGCCCTTCTTGATGCCTTGGAGCTGGTCGCCGGTGCGGGCCAGGCTGAGCAGCAGGAAGGTGTCGACCATCCCGGCCACCGTCGTCTCGGACTGGCCGACGCCGACCGTCTCGATCAGGACGACGTCGTAGCCGGCCGCCTCCATCACCACCATGGACTCCCGGGTGGCCTTGGCGACGCCGCCGAGGGTCCCGGAGGTGGGGGAGGGGCGGACGAAGGCGTGCGGGTCGACGGCCAGGCGCTCCATCCGGGTCTTGTCGCCCAGGATGGAGCCGCCCGTCCGGCTCGACGTCGGGTCGACGGCGAGCACCGCGACCCGTCGGCCCAGCGCCGTCAGCATCGAGCCGAAGGAGTCGATGAAGGTCGACTTGCCGACACCGGGCACGCCGGTGATGCCCACCCGGACCGCCCCGCCCGCGTGCGGCAGCAGCCGCTGGAGCAACTGCTGCGCGAGCGCGCGGTGGTCGGGCCGGGTGGACTCGACGAGGGTGACGGCCCGCGCGATCCAGGCGCGCGAGCCGTCGAGGACACCCGTCACATAGCTGTCGAGGTCGATCGTCCGCGGAGGCATGGAGCTCAGCGGCTCACAGCTCGTGGCCGAGGTCGGCCGCCAGCGACTTCAGCAGGTCGTACGCGGCGTCCGGGATGACCGTGCCGGGCGGGAAGACCGCCGCCGCCCCCGCCTCGTACAGCGCGTCGAAGTCCTGCGGGGGGATGACCCCGCCGACCACGATGGTGATGTCCTCCCGGCCCGCCGCGGCGAGCTCGGCGCGCAGCGCGGGCACCAGGGTGAGGTGACCGGCGGCCAGCGAGGAGACGCCGACGATGTGCACGTCCGCCTCGACGGCCTGGCGGGCGACCTCGGCCGGGGTCTGGAACAGCGGACCGACGTCCACCGTGAAGCCGAGGTCGGCGAAGGCGGTGGCGATCACCTTCTGGCCGCGGTCGTGGCCGTCCTGGCCCATCTTGGCGACCAGGATGCGCGGCCGCCGGCCCTCGGCCTGCTCGAACCGCTCGACCAGGTCACGGGTGCGCTGGAGGGAGGCCGACGGGCCCGCTTCGTCTCGGTACACACCGGAGATGGTACGGATCTGGCCGGAGTGCCGGCCGTACACCTTCTCCAGGGCGTCGGAGATCTCGCCGACGGTGGCCTTGGCGCGGGCCGCGTTGACCGCCAGGTGCAGCAGGTTGCCGTCCAGCGAACCGCCGCGCTGCGGGCCGGCCTCAGCGGCCCGGGTCAGCGCGTGCAGCGCGTCCTGGCACGCCGCCTCGTCGCGCTCCGCGCGCAGCCGGCGGAGCTTCTCGAGCTGCCGGGCGCGCACCGAGGAGTTGTCGACCTTGAGCACGTCGATCTGCTCGTCGCTCTCCACCCGGTACTTGTTGACGCCGATCACCGGCTGGCGGCCGGAGTCGATCCGGGCCTGGGTGCGGGCCGCGGCCTCCTCGACGCGCATCTTGGGGATGCCCGCGTCGATCGCCTTGGCCATGCCGCCGGCCGCCTCGACCTCCTGGATGTGCTGCCAGGCCCGACGCGCCAGGTCGTGGGTGAGCTTCTCGACGTAGGCCGAGCCGCCCCACGGGTCGATCACCCGGCAGGTGCCCGACTCCTGCTGGAGCAGCAGCTGGGTGTTGCGGGCGATCCTGGCGGAGAAGTCGGTGGGCAGCGCCAGCGCCTCGTCGAGGGCGTTGGTGTGCAGCGACTGGGTGTGGCCCTGGGTGGCGGCCATCGCCTCCACGCAGGTCCGGGTCACGTTGTTGAACACGTCCTGGGCGGTGAGCGACCAGCCGGAGGTCTGCGAATGGGTGCGCAGCGAGAGGGACTTGGCGTTCTTCGGGTCGAACTGCTTGACCAGCTTGGCCCAGAGCAGCCGGGCCGCGCGCAGCTTGGCGACCTCCATGAAGAAGTTCATGCCGATCGCCCAGAAGAACGACAGCCGCGGCGCGAAGGCGTCCACGTCCAGCCCCACGTCCAGGCCCGCGCGCAGGTACTCCACACCGTCGGCGAGGGTGTACGCCAGCTCCAGGTCGGCGGTGGCCCCGGCCTCCTGGATGTGGTAGCCGGAGATGGAGATCGAGTTGTACCGGGGCATCTTCTGCGAGGTGTACGCGAAGATGTCCGAGATGATCCGCATCGAGGGCTGCGGCGGGTAGATGTAGGTGTTGCGGACCATGAACTCCTTGAGGATGTCGTTCTGGATGGTCCCCGCCAGCTTCTCGGGCGGCACCCCCTGCTCCTCGGCCGCCACGATGTACAGCGCCAGGACGGGCAGCACCGCGCCGTTCATGGTCATCGACACCGACATCTTGTCCAGCGGGATGCCGTCGAACAGCTGGCGCATGTCGTAGATCGAGTCGATCGCCACGCCCGCCATGCCGACGTCGCCGGTGACCCGCGGGTGGTCGCTGTCGTAGCCGCGGTGGGTCGGCAGGTCGAAGGCGACCGACAGGCCCTTCTGGCCGGCCGCGAGGTTGCGGCGGTAGAAGGCGTTGGACTCCTCGGCGGTGGAGAAGCCCGCGTACTGGCGGACCGTCCACGGCTGGTTGACGTACATGGTCGGGTACGGCCCGCGCAGGTACGGGGCGACGCCGGGGTAGGTCTCCAGGAAGTCCAGGCCGGCGAGGTCGGCCGGGGTGTACAGCGGCTTGACGCCGATGCCCTCCGGGGTGTCCCAGACCAGCTCGTCGACGTCCTTGCCGGTGGACTGCCGCCAGGCGGCCTGCCACTGCTCGCCGGTGACGCCGGGGGCGTTGCCGTCCAGCCCGATTCCGGTGAAGTCAGGGATCATCGGGCCACTCCGATCAGGTCCAGCAGGGAGGTCAGGGCGGCGACCGCGTCACCGCCGGCGAAGATGAACCCGTCGACTCCGGCGGGCACCTCGGCGAGCCGGCCGGCCAGCAGCACCCGCTGCGCGCCGGCCGCCTTCAGGGCCCCGGCCACCGCCTCGGCGTGCTCGCCGTACAGCGTGTCGCTGGAGCAGAGGCAGGCGACGGTGGCGCCGGAGGCGGCGAAGGCCTCGGCGAAGGCGGCCGGGTCGACGGACTCCACCGAGGTGGTGGCGATCCCGCCGGCCTGGAACAGGTTGGCCGCGAAGGTGGTCCGCGCGGTGTGCGCGGCGGCGCCGCCGATCGAGGCGAGGAACAGCGCCGGACGGGCGCCGGTGGCCGCCAGGTGGGCGTCCGAGCGGTCCCGCAGCGCCTCGTAGGCCTCGGCGCGGCGCACCCGGGGCAGCCCGCCGCCGGGCCCGGCCGGGGCCGGCTCGCGGACCAGCGGCTGCTCGTCCAGGTGCGGGAACTCGCTGACGCCGGTGACCGGTTCACGCCGCTTGGCCAGGCGCACCGAGCGCTCGGCCCAGGTCGCGGCGATCCGCTCGCCGACCAGCCCGGAGGCGAGCGCGGCCTGGAGGCCGCCGGCCCGCTCGATCTCCTGGAACCAGGCCCAGGCGGCCTGCGCCAGCTCCTCGCCGAGCTGCTCGACGTACCAGGAGCCGCCGGCCGGGTCGATCACCCGGGCCAGGTGGGACTCCTCCAGCAGGATCGACTGGGTGTTGCGGGCGATCCGGCGGGCGAACGCGTCGGGCAGGCCGAGCGCGGTGTCGAAGGGCAGCACGGTGACGGCGTCGGCTCCGCCGACCCCGGCCGCCAGACAGGCGACGGTGGTGCGCAGCATGTTCACCCACGGGTCGCGGGCGGTCATCATCACCCGGGAGGTGACGGCGTGCTGGCGCTGCGCCGAGGCCGCCGGGGAGGCGCCGGACACCTCGGCGACCCGGGCCCAGAGGCGGCGCGCGGCACGGAACTTGGCGATCGTCAGGAACTGGTCGGCGTCGGCCGCGTAGCGGAACTCCAGCTGGCCGAGCGCGGCGTCCACGGACAGGCCGGCCCCGGTCAGCGTGCGCAGGTAGGCGACGCCGGTGGCGAGCGAGCAGCCGAGCTCCTGCGCGGCCGAGGCGCCGGCCTCGTGGTAGGGCAGGGCGTCGACGGTCAGCGCCCGCAGCTGCGGGTGGCCGTCGGCGCAGCGGGCGGCGAGCGCGGCGGCGTCGGTGAGCAGCGCGTCGGTGCGGGCGCCGTCGCCGGTGCGGGCCTGGAGGCCCAGCGGGTCGGCGCCGAGGTTGCCGGCGGCGGCGCCGGGGGAGACCTCGCGCTCCTCGTAGAGCTTGAACAACTGCTCGGCGGCGTCGGCGAATTCGGCGCCGGCGTCGAGCACCACGGCGGCCAGGTCCAGGTACACCCCGGCCAGTGCCTCGGGCAGCGCGGCGATCGGCAGCGCGTCACCGCCGAGTTCGAGCCAGAGCGAGCCGACGCCGTTCTCCAGGTCGGCGAGGACCGCCTCGTTGGCGCGCCGCCGGTCCGGGTCGGCGTGCCGCTGGCGGACGTCCCAGCCGGCGACGGCCGAACCCTGCGGCCGGCCGCCGCGCAGGAACGGCGGGAAGCCCGGGTAGCCGGGCGCGACCGCGGTGTCCTCGGCGGTGTACAGCGGGCGGGCGCGCAGCCCGTCCTGGAGCTCGGTGGTGAGCGCCTGCTCGGCGGCGGCGCCGTCCTCGGGCTGGGCACCGGACTTGCGCAGCACGCCCTCGACGAGCTGCTGCCACTGCTCACGGTGCGCGGCCGGGAACTCGGCGGCGAGGGGGAGCCCTTCGGGCGGGACCTTCATGACCGCAGGTTAGCGCCCGTTCGCGTAGGCACAGCAGGGGCGGCCGGTGTGACCTTTCCCTCGATTTGGTGAGTTCTCAGCACTCCGGACGCCGAGGAGTGCCCGAAACGGTGGCACCGCAGGTCAGGGGCGGTGTCGCGGGTGGCGTTCGCGGGGTGGGGGCGGGGGGATTGCGGAACCCGGCACCTCATCTATTAAGTTACTTAGAAGAAGGCGGGGGCGTTCCCCCGTGCGCCCCCGCCTGCCTCCGCCGTGCCCGCCCCCGGGCGCGCCCCCCGTGCCCGTCCCCGTGCTCGTGCCCGTCCCCCGAAGGAGCCCACCGCGATGGGAAAGCGCCGCAAGCCCAGCCCCCCGAGCCGGGCCCGCCTCGCGGTGGTCAGCACGGTCACCACGGCCCTGGCCGGCGGCGCCGTCCTCACCGCCGGCAGCGCCCACGCCGAACCGACGCCCACCCTCGCCTCCGTCAAGGAGCAGGTCGACCAGCTCAACGAGGAGGCCGAGCAGTCCATCGAGCGCTACAACGGCTTCCAGGACAAGCAGCAGAAGCTCCAGGGCGAGGCCAACCGGATCCAGGAGAAGGTCGCCCGCGGCCAGGAGGCGATGAACGAACTGCGCGGCCGGCTCGGCGCGGTGGCCGCCGACCAGTACCGCAGCAACGGCATCGACCCGTCCGTCCAGCTGATGCTCGACTCCGACCCGGCCGCCTACCTGGAACGCGCCTCGGTGCAGAACCAGGTCGCCGACTCGCAGACCGCCCTGCTCAAGCAGGCCCGCGACGAACAGCGCCGACTCGACCAGGACCGCGCCGAGGCCACCGCCACCCTCGCCCAACTCGACTCCGTGGGCGCCTCGTTGGCGGAGCAGAAGAAGCAGATCCAGACCCGGCTGGCGCAGGCCCAGGCCCTGCTCAACAAGCTCGGCGCCGCCGACCGGGCCAAGGTCAACGCCCAGGACGCCGCCGCCCGCGCCTCCCGCTCCGCCGAACGCCCCAGCTACACCGGCCCGGCCACCGGCCGCGCCGCCGCCGTCGTCCAGTTCGCCTACGCCCAGCTCGGCAAGCCCTACGTCTGGGGCGCCACCGGCCCGTCCGGCTACGACTGCTCCGGCCTCACCGGCGCCGCCTACCGCGCGGCCGGCGTCTCGCTCTCCCGGGTCTCCCAGGACCAGTGGAAGGACGGCCCGCGCATCGCCCGCGCCGACCTCCAGCCCGGTGACCTGGTCTTCTTCTACTCCGACCTGCACCACGTCGGCCTCTACGTCGGCGACGGCAAGATGATCCACGCCCCGCGCACCGGCAAGAACGTCGAGATCCTCCCGATCGACGCCATGCCCTACGTCGGCGCCGTCCGGCCCTAAGACCTGTCGCCTGCGTTTCGACCGATCGGGGCCCGGCCGCTCGTGGGGAGCGGCCGGGCCGACGGATCAGTTGTTGATGATCTGGAGCTTGGCGCTGCTGCCGATCGTGCCGCCCACGTAGAGGGTGTGGCCGTCGGGGCCGGCCGCCAGGCCGTTGATCTGCTCCTCGTCGGGGCTCACCGTCTCGTCCGCGACGGTGGTGCCCGCGACGGCGTCGAGGGAGAGCACCGACGGGCCCGCGTTGTAGTCCTCCTGGGCCACGTAGAAGCGGCTGCCGTCGGCGCTGGCGCGCGGGGCGTGCAGGTCGGCGTAGCCGGCGGTGAGGGTGACGTGCTTGGTGACGGTGTCGGTGGCGGGGTTGATCAGATCGCCCTGGCCGCCGCCGGCGCCGCCGGCCAGCGCGAGCAGCTTGCTGCCGTCCGGGGTGAGGGCGAGGTCGTACTCGACCGCGGTGGCGGTGCCGGTGACGGTGCCGACGACGGTCGGCGCGCCGCCGGCGGTGCTCAGGTGCAGCACCCCCGCGTTGCCGCCGACGTACACGTCCCGGCCGTTCGGCCGGACCACGACCGAGCCGGTGAAGCTCGCGGAGACCTGCACGGAGCCGGTGAACGCCTGCTGCGCGGTGGCGAAGGTCAGGACCCGGCCCTGACCGAACTGGCGGTAGGCCGTCGGGCCGTTCTGGGCCACGTAGACGGTGGTGCCGTCCGGGCTGACCACGAGCCCGGTGACGGTGCCCGCGCTCCAGCCGGCCTGGCGGGGCTGGTCGGGCAGGGCGACCGTGCTGACGACGGTCAGCGAGGCGGTGTTCACCACGGTGAGCTGCGGCCCGTTCAGGACGTACAGGCGCGAGCCGTCCGAGCTGAGTGCCGCGTACACGCTCCACGTGGTGGTGCCCAGGGTGACCTGGCCGGTGACCGCGTCGGTCCTGGTGTTGACCGCCTTGACCTTCACGGTGTTGTCGGCCTCGGTCGCCACGACGTAGGCCTTGGACCCGTCCGGGCTGACCACCGGCAGGGCCGCGCGGGCGCCCACCGTGATGACGGCCTCGGTGCCGGAGACCGGAGCGGCCGCCCCGGCGGTGGTCCCGGTCAGCGCCAGGACGGCCGCGGCCGCGGCCACAGTGGTCCAGCGGACGGTCTTCACCCGAGTGTTCTTGGACATCACATCCCCCTTGTGCACCGCACGTTGCGGTGTCGGGGGCAGGCTAGCGGATCGGTCCGACATCCTGATGGACGATCAGCGCTCCTCCGTTTCCCGGCGGCGATGGGCCACGGCCGCCTACGGGTACGGAGCGCGGGCCACGGGTGCGGCTACGGGTGCGGGGCGCAGGCCAGCAGGTACGGCAGCACCGGTGCCGCCAGCGCGCCCACCCGGCAGGCCAGTTGGTGGCCGCGCCCGGTCGCGCCGGGCCGGGCCAGCCGCCGGACCCGGGCCAGCACCCCGGTGGCGGCCACCGCCAGCGACCCGTCCGTCCGGGTCGGTGAGGTCCCCGGCGGGGTGTCCGGCGGGGTGTCCGGCGAGGCGCCCGACGAGGTGCCCGGCGGGGTGTCGACCGGGCTGCCCGCCGAGGTGGCCAGGGCGCAGAGCGCGGAGGCCAGTTCAGCGCGCGACACCTGCCGCAGCGCGGCGTCGTCGGCCGCCATCTCCAGCAGCAGCGCGAGCTCCGACCGCCCGAGCCGGGCCAGTGGCAGCGGGCCGAGCAGGACCGCGAAGGCGTCCGCCGGCAGCCGGAACAGGTGGTGGCGGCCGCGGATGTGCCCGCGCTCGTGCGCCACCGCCGCCGCGACCTGCCGCTCGTCCAGCAGCCGCAGCGCCCCGCGCGAGAGGACCACCCGGGAGCGGCGGCCGGGCAGGCAGTAGACCGTCGGGTGGGCGTGCTCCAGGACCAGGGCGCCCCAGCGCCGGTCGCGCACCGCGACCACGTCCAGCACCGCCCGGTGCCGCCGCCGCGCCCGCTCCGCGCGGAGCCCGACGGCCGTCACCACCGCGCCCAGCGCGGCCGCGGCGGCCGTCGGCAGCCACCAGCCGTGGGCGTGGACGGCGAGCGGCCGGGCCGGCTCCACGTGCGGGAGCAGTCCGATCAGTCCGGCCGGCTCGTGGGCGAAGGGCTGCGCCGCGTGGTGCGCGGCGAGCAGCAGCGCGACCAGGAAGGAGGCCATCAGGGCCAGCCAGAGCACCGCGCCCGCCACCGGACGCGCCTGGAGCCGGGCGGAGCCGGCCAGCCGCCGGGGGAGCAGCACCCCGGTCACCGCGAGGCAGAGGACGAGCAGCGCGAGCGTCACTCGGCGTCCCGGGCCTTCACCTGCTCCAGGGCGGCCAGCAGTGCGCCGGCCTCGTCGCCGCTGATGCCGTCGACGAAGTGCAGCAGCGCGCCCGCCCGGTCCGGGGTGGTCTCCAGCGCCTGGTGCATCAGCTGGGCGGTGTACGCCTCCCGGGTGCAGGTCGGCTCGTACACCCAGGCCCGGCCGACCTTGTCCCGGCGCAGCCAGCCCTTGGTGTGCAGGATGTCGGCCACCGTGGTCACGGTGGTGTACGCGACCGGCCGCTGCTGTTGCAGGTCGTCGACGACCTCGCGCACCGTGGCCAGCCGGCCCCAGGACCAGAGCCGGTCCATGATCTCGGCCTCCAGGTCACCGAACCCGCGCAGCACCGTCCGATTCCTCCCTCGCCGACCGCCGGCGACCTCCGCCCGCTGGAACCCGCCCATCGTACGGCCCGCACCGGCCCGGGCGGGCCGCACGGCCGCGATCTTCTACAGGACTGTCGAAGTTGTCAGTGGAAGGGGTTATGCTCGGCGAGGTTGCAAAACGGCGCCCCGCTCGGTGCGCCCCGGCCGGGAGGAGGCGAGAGACATGGACTGCAGTAGTCCGGGCCACAGTTGCCCCTGCCCCCGCATGCCCTCGACCACCTCCGGCACGCGGTAACAACCCTCCCTGCACGTTCTCCTGACGCGCCGTCACGCGCTCCTGTCCGTGACTCCGCCGTCCGGCGCGGCGTCATGCCCGCACGTCCTCGCAGGGGAGGGCTGGCGCGTGCTGCCCGAACGCCCCCTCCGGTGAGGGGGCAGGGAGGCCCGACATGACCAACCTGACGCTCGACCCGAAGGTCCCCACGACTCCCACCCGCACCGCCGTCCTCGACGACGCCCACCTCGGCGACATCAAGGGCGCGCTCGGCACCGTCCGCCTGGACGACACCGCCCCGCGCCACGGGCTGTCCGCCCGCCTCAAGACGCTGCTCGCGGTCGTCGGCCCCGGCCTGATCGTCATGGTCGGCGACAACGACGCCGGCGCCTTCGCCACCTACGGCCAGGCCGGCCAGAACTACGGCACCGGGCTGCTCTGGACGCTGCTCCTGCTCATCCCCGTCCTGTACGTCAACCAGGAGATGGTGCTGCGCCTGGGCGCCGTCACCGGAGTCGGCCACGCCCGCCTCATCCTGGAGCGCTTCGGGAGGTTCTGGGGCGCGTTCTCGGTGATCGACCTCTTCCTGCTCAACGCGCTCACGCTGGTCACCGAGTTCATCGGCATCACCCTCGCGGCGGGCTACCTCGGCCTGCCCAAGGCGCTGTCCGTCGTCCTCGCCGCGGCGGTCATCATCGCCTCCGCGTTCACCGGCTCGTTCCGGCGCTTCGAGCGGGTCGCGATAGCCCTGTGCGCGGGCTCGCTGCTGCTGGTGCCGGTCTACTTCCTGGTCCACCCGTCGACCGGGCGGATGGCCCACGACCTCGTCGTCCCGCAGCTGCCCGGCGGCACCGGCGAACTGTCCGGCGTCATGCTGCTGATCATCGGCATCGTCGGCACCACCGTCGCGCCCTGGCAGCTGTTCTTCCAGCAGTCGTACGTCATCGACAAGCGGATCACCCCCCGGTTCATGACGTACGAGAAGATCGACCTGTGGATCGGCATCGCCGTCGTGATCGTCGGCGCCGCCGCCATGACGGGCTTCACCGCCGCCGCCTTCGCGAACACCGACGGGCTCGGGCAGTTCACCGACGCGGCCGGCATCGCGCAGGGCCTCGCCGACAAGGCGGGCCGGACCGCCGGCGTGCTGTTCGCGATCGCCCTGCTGGACGCCTCGATCATCGGCGCCTTCGCGGTCTCGCTCTCCACCGCCTACGCGATCGGCGACGTCTTCGGG
This sequence comes from Kitasatospora sp. NPDC097643, assembly GCF_040302625.1. Lineage (NCBI taxonomy): Bacteria > Bacillati > Actinomycetota > Actinomycetes > Kitasatosporales > Streptomycetaceae > Kitasatospora > Kitasatospora sp. NPDC097643. Next base: position 105,245 of record NZ_JBEOSA010000010.1, read on the forward strand.
ATCAAGCACTCGCTGCACCGGGGCGTCGGCGGCGCCAAGGGCTTCTACGCCGTCTACGCCGGCCTGGTCGCGCTCGCCGCCACCGTCGTGCTCATCCCCGGCTCGCCGCTCGGCCTGCTCACTGCGGGCGTCCAGACCCTCGCCGGGGTGCTGCTGCCCTCCGCCTCGGTCTTCCTGCTGCTGCTCTGCAACGACAAGGACGTCCTCGGCCCCTGGGTCAACGGCCCCCGGACCAACGCCTTCACCTCGGCCGTCGTCGGCGTCCTGGTGACGCTCTCGGTCATCCTGACCGCCTCGGTGCTGTTCCCCGGGATCAGCGCCGGTGCCATCCTCACCATCATGGCCGGCTGCGGCACCGCCGGTGTGCTCGCCGCCGGGTACGCCTTCACCCGCCGTCGGACCGCCACCAAGGAGGACCCCCTCGACCGCACCGGCCGGGCCGACTGGCGGATGCCGCCGCTGGAGAGCCTCGCCAAGCCCGTCGTCTCCACCGGCTACAAGCTCGGCATGGGAGCTTTGCGGACGTACCTGCTGGTCGCGATGATCCTGGTGATCGTGAAGATCGTCCAGACCGCCCTGGGCGCCTGACCGGCCCGCCGACCGGTGGCGGGCGCCGCCGCCCGCCGCCGGACCGTCCCCTCCGCACCCGAAGGAGGTGCCGTCGTGCACACCCTGACCACCGTCGAGTTCCTCATCCGGCTGGCCACCGGGGTCGCCTGCGGCGCGCTGATCGGCGTCGAACGCCAGTGGCGGGCCCGGATGGCGGGCCTGCGCACCAACGCCCTGGTGGCCGCCGGGGCCACCCTGTTCGTCCTCTACAGCGAGGCCGTCGGCGACGCCGGCAGCCCCACCCGGGTCGCCTCGTACGTGGTCTCCGGCATCGGCTTCCTCGGCGGTGGCGTGATCCTGCGCGACGGCGCCGGCGTCCGCGGCCTCAACACCGCTGCCACCCTGTGGTGTTCGGCTGCCGTCGGGGTGCTGGCCGCGGCCGGGAAGCTGGAGTTCGCGGTCCTCGGCACGCTCGCCGTCCTCACCGTCCACCTCGTCCTCCGCCCGGCCGGCCGGATGCTCGACCGCGCCCCGCAGGCCGGCAGCGACCCGGACTCCACCACCCGCGCCACCGTCCACCTGGAGTGCGAACGCAACACCGAGACCCACATCCGCGCCCTGCTGCTCCAGGCCCTCACCGCCTCCGGACTCGCCCCCACCGGCCTGCGCGCCCGCCGGGACGACCGCGGCGAGGCCACCAGCCTGCGGGCCACCGTGGCGATCACCGGGCACGTCGCCCCCGCGCTCGAACAGGTCGTCACCCGGCTCTCGCTCGAACCCGGCGTCCGCGACCTGCACTGGCACCTCGACGAGGACCCCGACGACCCGGCCCGCCCCGCGCTCGCCTGACCGCCCCGCGCGCGTCCGACAGCCCGCGCGCATCCGACCGCTCGCGCGTCCGACCGCACCGCATCGCACCAGGAGGCCCCCGTTGTTCGCACCCGTGCTCACGCCCGACCCCGAACACGGGCCGCTGGTGCCGATGCTGCTGCTCCTCACCGTCGTCACCGGCGTGGTGGACGCCGTCAGCTACCTCGCCCTCGGCCACGTCTTCGTGGCCAACATGACCGGCAACGTCGTCTTCCTCGGCTTCGCCCTCGCCGGCGACCCGGGGCTCTCCGCCACGTCCTCACTCACCGCGCTGGCCGCCTTCCTGCTCGGCGCACTGGCCGGCGGTCACCTCGCCGAACGGCTCCCCGGCCACCGGGGCCGCCTGCTGGTGGCCGTCGTCGCGGCCGAGGCGGTGCTCGTCACGGCGAGCACCGCCCTGGCCGCGTTCGCCGGACATACCGGCGACCAGGTCCGGTACACCCTGATCGGGCTGCTCGGCTTCGCCATGGGCGGCCAGAACGCGGTGGTCCGCGCCCTCAGGGTGCCCGACCTGACCACCACGGTGCTCACCATGACCATCACCGCCCTCGCCGCCGACCGCACCGGCCCGCGCCGCCTCGCCTCCGCCGCCTGGATGTTCGCCGGAGCCCTCGTCGGTGCTCTGCTCGTCCGGCACACCACCGTCCCGGTCGCCCTGGCCCTCGCGCTCACCCTCCTCCTCGCCGTTGCCGCCCTCACCCACCACGCGGCCAAACCCCAGCCCGCCTGGACCCGCCCCGCCGCCCGCTGAGGTCCGGGCCCGGCGGGCTGGCCCGATCCTCGCGGTACCTGGCCATCGGGCCACTCGCGAGTGCCGGGCGGCGCTGCATAGCGTTCCGGGCATGACCTTCACCCTTGATCTGCCGACCGGGCCGCTCGCCGACGCGGTGCTGCACACGGTCCGGAGCTCGGTCAGCACCCCGATCGCCCACCACAGCGTGCGCAGCTTCTACTTCGCGCAGCTCCTCGCCGAACACGAAGGCGCCCTGGACGATGCGGCCTACGACCGCGACCTGCTCTTCGCGGCGACCGTCATGCACGATCTGGGCGCCGGCGAACTCGCCCCCGGCCGGGCCCGGTTCGAGGTCGAAGGCGCGGACCTCGCCGCCGCACTGCTGACCGAGCACGACGTCGAGGCGGCCGACGTGGACCGGGTCTGGGAGGCGATCGCCCTGCACACCTCGCCCGGGATCGCCGAACGACGCGGACTGCTCGCCCACTTGACCCGCGGGGGCATCGGCATCGACTTCGGACGCACCGTGGAGATCGTCGCCCACCGGGAGAAGGAGATCCACGCCGCGTACCCGCGGCTCGCGACGGCCCGCTCGCTGACCGACGCCATCGTGGAACGCGCGGCCCGCTCCACCGCGGCCGCGCCCCGCTACTCGCTCGGCGGCGAACTGCTCCGCGAACGCCGCGCCGCCGGCACCACGGAACTCGAACGCGCCGCCGCAGCCTCCCCCTGGGGAGAGTGACCGCCCCCGCCGGAGCCTGGGCCGGGCGTGGGCGCTGCGTCCGGCCTGCGCCCGTGACCGGGCCTGGGCCCCGCCCCCCCCGGTCCGGGCGGCGCCTCCTCGGGCGCGGTCGGATCGGCGGCGCCGGGCCCCACGTCACCCTCGCGATGCCCGCGCCCCGCCGTTGCGGCTCGATCCGGCTCGATCCGATAAGACCGGATCCGCGAGGCATGCCTTACGGGTGGTAGATCTCCGTCATGGCCGTGATCCGGCCCTGGGCGTCGCGGTGGATGGTGAAGTACGGGGTGCTCGCGAGGTGGTAGGTGGGGAGTTCGGCGGGGGAGATGGTGTGTTCGCTCGTGCCCTTGCCGCTGATCCGGATCACGTGGATGACCGCGTCCCGGGTCAGCCGGTAGTCCGCCGGGGCCGCGGTCGGGGTGTACTCGACGTTCTCCTCGTTGCTCACCTGGTAGGTGCAGCCGACCAGGGTGAGGTTGGCCCGGGTGACCCCGTTGGCGGTGGTGGCGGAGTTCAGCTTGGCGGTCTCCGGGCGGGCCGGGTCCTGGTAGCAGGGCTTGACCGCCTCCGAGGGGGTGGCGGTCGCGGTCGGCGCCGGGCCGGTCGGCTGCGGTGAGGCCGAGGTCGGGGCCGGCGCCGGGCCGGAGCCGGCGGCCGTGGTGGCGACCGGTGGGGCGGCGGCCGGAGCCGGGTCGGGGTCGTCGGGTCCGCAGGCGGTGAGCAGTGCGCCGAGGCAGACGCCGAGCAGCGCAGCGGCGCCGACGGTACGACGGTCCTTCATGTGTCCTCCCCCGGGGACTGGTTGCCTGCCGGGGGAGACGCGTGGACACGTCCGCCGGTTTCACTCCTCCCGTCGGTGCCCGGCCCGGCCGCTCCAGCGGGGTTCGAGCCGTTCCCAGGCGCGCCCCCAGGCCTCCTCGGCGCGCCGGTCGAGCCGGTGCAGCCGGACCCGGACGGCGACGACCAGCAGGGCGAGCAGGGCGAGGAACGCCCCGGCCCCGGTGCAGCCGGCGGCGACCGCGAGTGCGGCGTGGTCGGCGGGGGCGCCGGTGGCGGCGCCGTCGGGACCGATCCACACGGGGACGACGCTCCCGGCGGTGGCCGAGCGGGGGGCCTCGACGGTGCCGGTGTGCGGACTGCCGTCGGGGCCGGTCCAGGAGGCCTGGACGTCCATCCGGGTGTCGTAGCCGCCCGCGTAGCGGCTGCCGGCGGAGGCCTTGTCGGGGACGGTGCGCACGACGGCGTCGACCTGGTGGAGCCGCCCGCGGTCGGCGTCGGCCCGGGGCGCGGCGGTGCGGTAGTCGAGGAGGGCGCCGCCGGTGGCGAGGACGAGCGCGACGAGTCCGCCGAGGACGGCCAGCAGCCAGGTCCGGGCGCGGGCCCGGTCGACGGCCCGGACGAGCGGCGCGTGCCGGGTACCGAGGGCCCACCGCAGCTGACGGCCGGTTCGCCGCAGGAGCGACGCGGGCCGGGCCGGGCGGGGTGTGCTGCGCACGGTGAGGACTCCTCAAAGACGTTGTGGCGGTGCGGCGGTGGGTCCGTCGCGGTTCCGTCACCCAATCTCCACCCGATGGCCGTCCCCGCACAAGAGCCGCACGCGTCCGCACCACCCGGGCCGGGGCGCGGACCCAGGCCCCGGCCAGGCCGCGGCCCCGACCCGGGACGTTCGGCCCTCGGCAGCCGTACGGCTTCCGGGGCAGGCTGGGTCCGGTCGCGCCTCACGTGCCGGGGCGCGGTCCTCGCCCGGTCGACCGTGGGGGTGCCGGGCTGTGGTGCGGTGCGGGAGGCGGGTGGGGCCGCCTCCTGCCCGCGCCGCCTTTCCGTCCATCAGGACTTCTGCCGGTCACCAGCTTTGACGTCTCCTCAGTTCAGGGCCGTATTCTCGCCAGCTATACACTCGGTGTGTACTCCCGGTGTATGGTCCTCCCATGAGTGTTCCTTTGACCCTGTTGGGCTTGTTGGAGTGCGAGCCGCGCCACGGCTACGACCTCAAGCGGGACTACGACGCTTTCTTCGGCCGCGGCAAGCCCCTCCCGTACGGCCAGGTGTACGCGACCCTCGGTCGGCTGGCCCGGGACGGCAAGGTGGTCGCGGGCGAGGCGGAGCCCGGCGACGGGCCCGAGCGCAAGCGCTACGTCATCACCGAGGCCGGGGTGACGGAGTTCGAGACCTGGCTCACCGAGCCGGTCGCCCCCGAACCCACCCTGCAGACCGTCCTGTTCACCAAGGTCGTGCTCGCCCTGATGTTGGGCCGCGACGCCCAGGAGTACCTGGACACCCAGCGCTCCGCCCACCTGCGCCGGATGCGCGAGCTCACCGAACTGCGCCGCACCGGACCGCTGGTGGACGCCCTGCTCGCCGACCACGGCCTGTTCCACCTGGAGGCCGACCTGCGCTGGATCGACCTGACCTCCGCCCGACTGGACGCGCTGGCGAGCGAGGTGCGCGGATGACCGCCGTGATCGAGGCCCGGAACGTCGCCCTCGCCTTCGGGGAGACGCCCGCCCTGCGCGGGGCCGACCTGTCCGTCGAGGCCGGCGAGGTGCTCGCCGTGATGGGCCCGAGCGGTTCGGGCAAATCGACGTTACTGCACTGCCTGGCGGGCATCCTGGTGCCGGACACGGGCGAGGTGCTGTTCAAGGGGCAGCGCCTGGATTCCATGAACGAGGCCCAGCGCAGCGCCCTGCGCCGGGACCGCTTCGGCTTCGTCTTCCAGTTCGGCCAGCTGGTACCGGAGTTGACGGCCGAGGAGAACGTCGCCCTGCCGCTGCTGCTGAACGGTGTGCGCCGGGCGGCCGCTCTGGCCGAGGCCCGGCCGTGGTTCGCCCGGCTCGGCCTGGACGGCATGGAGGGGCGCCGTTCGGGCGAGCTGTCCGGCGGCCAGGCGCAGCGGGTGGCCCTGGCGCGCGGCCTGGTGGCCCGACCCGAGGTGCTGTTCGCCGACGAGCCGACCGGCGCGCTGGACTCGCTGACCGGCGAGCAGGTGATGGAGCTGATGGTCGGCGCGGCCCGCGAGCAGGGCACCACCGTCATCCTGGTCACCCACGAGCCCCGGGTCGCCGCCTACGCGGACCGCGAGGCGATCGTCCGCGACGGCCGGGCCCGGGTCCTCTCGGCCGGACCGGTGGCGTCGGGGCCGGTGGCCGCAGGACCGGTGGCGTCAGGACCGGTGGCCTCATGAGCTCCGCCTACGGTCGGCCGACCGCCGCCGCCGGCCGGGTGATCCCCTTCGCGCTGCGCCTCGCGGTCAGCGGCGGCCGGGAGGCCGTCGCCCGGCTGCTGATGATCGCCGCGGCCGTCGCGATCGGCGTCGGCCTGCTGCTGTCCACGCTCGCCAGCCTGAACGCGGTGGACCGCGCCAACGAGCGCCAGCTCTGGATGAACACCGGTGTCAAGGGTGGCACCGAGACGGCACAGGTGGACCCGCTCTGGTGGTACGCGCACGGCGACTACTACCAGGGCAAGACGATCTTCGAGGCCGAGGTCGCGCCGACCGGGCCGAGCTCGCCGGTCCCGCCCGGGCTGACCCGGCTGCCGGCCCCCGGTGAGTACTACGCCTCGCCCGCCCTGGCGAAGCTGCTGCGCGACGTCCCGGCGGTTCAACTGGCCGACCGCCTCCCGGGCAGGCTGGCCGGCGTCCTCGGCGACGACGCGCTGATCTCCCCGGACACCCTCTCCGTCGTGATCGGCCGCACGGTGGACGAGGTGCGGGCCGGGCCGCACGCCACCCAGGTCACCACCATCGCCGCCGCGGTGCCGGCGGACTGCGACAACGAGTGCTTCGGTCACGGTGTGCGCGGCGACGCGCTGACGCTCATCCTCTCCGTGGTCGCCGGCGCGCTGATCTTCCCGGTGCTGATCTTCATCGGCACCGCCACCCGGCTGTCGGCCGCCACCCGCGAACAGCGCTTCGCCGCGATGCGGCTGGTGGGGGCCACGCCCGGGCAGATCTCGGTGATCTCGGCGGTCGAGTCGACGGTCGCGGCGGTGATCGGCACGGTCGTCGGCTTCGGGGTGTACCTCGCGCTGCGCCCGGTGGTCGCCACGGTGCCGTTCACCGGGGACCGCTTCTTCCCCGCCGATCTGAGCCTGGGCGTGGTGCAGGCCGTCGGGGTGGCCCTCGGCGTCCCGCTGGCGGCCGCGCTCGCCGCGCGCTTCGCGCTGCGCCGGGTCGTCATCTCCCCGCTGGGCGTCAGCCGCCGGGTGACCCCGCGGCCGCCGAGCGTCTGGCGGGTGGTCCCGCTGGTGCTGGGCCTCGCCGAACTCGGGTACTTCGTCGACAACCGCCCGCCCACCACCAACGGGCAGACGGCGGCCTACCTCACCGGCTTCCTGCTGGTGATGCTCGGGCTGGTGATCGCCGGGCCGTGGCTGACCATGGTCGCCGCCCGCGCGGTGGCCCGGCGCACCAGCCGCCCGGCCGCGCTGATCGCGGTGCGCCGGCTCGCGGACGATCCCAAGGCCGGGTTCCGCTCGGTCGCCGGACTGGTGCTGGCGCTGTTCGTGACCACCGCGACGGTCTGCATCATCGGCACCATCAACGAGAACCGCGGTGTGCTGAGCGGAGATCCGCAGACCCGCAAGGCCGTGGTGCTCACCCCGGGCGACATCCTGGGCCCGCGGGCGATCGACAGCGTGCCCGAGGGCGTGCTGGCGGAGACCCGGGCCGTCCCGGGGTACCGGGGGCTGGCGCTGGCGCACGTCAATCCGACCGGGATCGGCAAGGATCCGACCGATCCCCGTCCGTTCGTGCCCGCACTGGTGCTCTGCTCGGAGCTGGCGCAGGCGCCGGTGCTCGGCCACTGCGCGCCCGGGGCGAGCGTCGCGGCTGTGCCGATGACCCAGTTCCTCGACCTGCGGGGGGCGACACCGGAGCAGTGGCCGACCGCCCCGGTCACGCCGGAGGGGGTCGCCAAGCTGCCCGTGAAGATGGTCTACGTGACCACCGACGGTTCGCCGGCGGCCATGGAGCAGGTGCGGACGGTGCTCACCAGGGCCCAGCCGACCTTCGAGGCCCGCATGGTCGAGGACTTCGGCACCACCTCGCAGAAGGAGCTCCAGGGCTGGCGCCAGCTCGCCGACGTGGTGCTGCTGACCACCCTGCCGATCGCCGGGTGCAGCCTCGCGGTGAGCGTGGTGGCCGGACTCTCCGACCGCCGCCGGCCGTTCGCGATGCTGCGGCTCACCGGCGCGCCGCTGCGGCTGCTGCAACGGGTGATCGGCCTGGAGAGCGCGCTGCCGCTGCTGCTGGTGTCGGCCTTCTCGATCGGGACGGGCTTCGCGGCCGCGGCCATGTTCCTGAAGTCGCAGATGAAGTACGACCTGGTGTCGCCGGGCGCGCTCTACTACGGGCTGACGGCCTTCGGGCTGGTCGCCTCGCTCGGCATCATCGCCTCGACGCTGCCGCTGCTGAAGCGGATCACCGGCCCCGAGGCCGCCCGCAACGGCTGACGGCCAGGTGCCGTTCGTACCCCGTCGTCCCGGCTGTGCTCAGCGGGCGACGGGGTACGCGCTCGTGCCGGCCCGCACCGCGGACGGCCGCTCGGGCAGCCAGCTGCCGAGGACCAGCGCGGACGGGTAGAACATCGGCTCCGGCAGCGCGTCCAGCGGGAACCGCTCCCAACCGCCGCACGCGTGCGGCTCGGTGACGACGGCCTCGGCGAGGCTCGGCGGCGCCAGCACGGCGGCGGTCAGCCGGGGCCGGCCGAGCTCGTGGTCGAGCAGGACGGCGAGCACCCGCATCTCCTCGGCGGGCAGCACGATGCCGGTCTCCTCGGCGAGTTCGCGGGCCGCCGTCCGCTCGAAGGACTCGCCGGGGTCGACCTTCCCGCCCGGCAGGCTCCAGGTGGGCGGCTCACCGGCGGTGGTCCGCCGACCGATCAGCACCCGGCCGTCCCCGGTGGGCACGATGACCCCGGCGCCGAGCATCGGTGCGGTGCCGTGCGGTGCCATGCCGTTCACTGGTGTGCCGGTCAACTCGCCGTCTCCTTCGGATCGTTACCAGTTGGCGCGCTCGTAGTCCTTGAGGAAGCAGCCGTACAGGTCCTCGCCCTGCTCGCCGCGGACGATCGGGTCGTACACCCGGGCGGCGCCGTCGACCAGGTCGAGCGGGGCGTGGAAGCCCTCGTCGGCGAGGCGCATCTTGTCGGGGTGCGGCCGCTCGTCGGTGATCCAGCCGGTGTCCACGGCGGTCATCAGGATGCCGTCCGTCTGGAACATCTCCTGCGCGCTGGTGCGGGTGAGCATGTTGAGCGCGGCCTTGGCCATGTTGGTGTGCGGGTGGCCGGCGCCCTTGTAGCCGCGCGAGAAGACGCCCTCCATCGCGGACACGTTGACCACGTACTTGCGGCGGGACGCCGAGGCGGCCATCGCCGGGCGCAGCCGGCTGATCAGGATGAACGGCGCGGTGGAGTTGCAGAGCTGGACCTCCAGCAGCTCGACCGGGCCCACCTCCGAGACGGTCTGCACCCAGCTGTTGGTGTCGGCGAGGTCGGGGACCAGGCCGCCGGCGTCGATCGCGGTGCCGGCCGCGATCCGGGCGGGCGTCGCGGAGCCGGTGACCAGGGCGAGCGAGGTGACGTCCTCGGCGGCCATCCGCTGCTCGCCGCCGCCGGCCTGGTGGGGGAGGGCGGGCAGGTCGACGCTGCCGCTGCCGAAGCGGCCGATGGTGGTGGACTGGGGGAGCGCGCCGGCCGGCAGCGGCGCGGACTCGGCGGCGATCAGCTCGCGGTAGGACTCCGGCGGGCGGCGGACGGTCTGCGCGGCGTTGTTGATCAGGATGTCCAACGGGCCGTCGGCGGCGACCTCGTCGGCGAGCGCCATCACCTGGGCCGGGTCGCGCAGGTCGATGCCGACGACCTTGAGGCGGTGGATCCACTCGGCGCTGTCCGGCATCGCGGTGAAGCGGCGGATCGCGTCGTTGGGGAAGCGCGTGGTGATGGTGGTGTGGGCGCCGTCGCGCAGCAGCATCAGCGCGATGTACATGCCGATCTTGGCCCGGCCGCCGGTGAGCAGCGCGCGCTTGCCGGTGAGGTCGGCGCGGGCGTCCCGGCGGAGCCGGTTCTTCACCGCGCAGGCCTGGCAGAGGTTGTGGTAGAACGCGTCGACCTCGACGTACCGCTGCTTGCAGGTGTAGCAGGAACGCGGGCGCTCCAGGATGCCGGCGATCTCGGTGGTGGTGACGGTGGTCAGGCCGAAGGCGCCGGCGGTCTCGTCGTCGATCCGGGTGGGGGCGCCGGTGGCGGTGCGGGCGGTGACCTCGCGGTCGTTGGCGGTCTTGCGGGCCCGGGTCTCCTGGCGGCGGCGCTGCTTGAGCGTGCGGAATATGCCGCCGACGGCCTGGCGGACGGTGATCGCGTCCGGGTGGTCGACGTGCAGCTCGTCGAGCTCGGCAAGGACCTCCAGGCAGAGCCGCAGGCGCTCGGGGTCGAGGCCGGGACCGAAGTCGATCTCCTCCTCATTGCCCTGGACGCCCTGGCCGCCCTCGACGCCCTGGTCGTGCTGGTCCTGCTCGCTGTTCACGTCGCTGTTCACGTCGATGTCCACGCCCGCCGTCATGCCTCGTTGCCGCTTTCCCGTTCGCCCCGCCGTTACCGCGTGAATGCTACGGGAGCGGTCCCGGCCGGGGCGAAAACCCGGACGTTTGGATGATCATCCAAGTCTACGCGCGAAGCATTGATCATGGTTTGTGCACAGTGCCAGCAATCGCCCCCGAACTGGCTTTTGCCCCCACCAACGCGGAGAATCGAACGTTGGGTGCCGGGCGCCCGAGTGCGCCCGGCGGCACAGCCGCAACCGCACCCGAGGTGTAATTTCTCCCAGCCAGAGAGCCCCCTTTCATGCGCTTCCTGAACGACCTCAAGCCCTCGTACGACCTCACGTACGACGACGTCTTCATGGTCCCCAGCCGTTCCGCCGTGGGCTCCCGGCAGGGCGTCGACCTCTCCTCCAACGACGGCACCGGCACCACCATCCCGCTGGTCGTCGCCAACATGACCGCGATCGCCGGCCGCCGGATGGCCGAGACCGTGGCCCGCCGCGGTGGCCTCGTCGCCATCCCGCAGGACATCCCGACCGAGGTCATCGCCGAGGTCATCTCCTGGGTCAAGCAGCGCCACCTGGTGCACGACACCCCGATCACTCTCGCCCCCGGCGCCACCGTCGCCGAGGCCCTCTCCCTGCTGCCCAAGCGCGCGCACGGCGCCCTCGTGGTCGTCGAGGACGGCAAGCCGGTCGGCGTCGTCACCGACTCCGACTGCCAGGGCGTGGACCGCTTCACCAGCCTCTCCGAGGTGATGTCCCGCGAGCTGCTGCTGCTCGACGAGGGCATCGACCCGCGCACCGCCTTCGACCGGCTCACCGAGGCCCACCGCAAGCTCGCCCCGGTGGTCGACGCCGACGGCCGTCTGGTCGGCATCCTCACCCGCAAGGGCGCGCTGCGCGCCACCCTCTACACCCCGGCCGTGGACGCCGACGGCAAGCTGCGGATCGCCGCCACCATCGGCATCAACGGCGACGTCGCGGGCAACGCCAAGGCGCTGGTCGAGGCCGGTGCCGACGTGCTGGTGGTCGACACCGCGCACGGCCACCAGGAGTCCATGATCAACGCGCTGCGCGCGGTGCGCGGCCTGGACCCGCAGGTCCCGATCGTGGCCGGCAACGTGGTCTCCGCCGCCGGTGTCCGCGACCTGGTCGAGGCGGGCGCCGACATCCTCAAGGTCGGGGTCGGCCCGGGCGCCATGTGCACCACCCGGATGATGACCGGCGTCGGCCGCCCGCAGTTCTCCGCCGTCCTGGAGTGCGCCGCCGAGGCGCGCCGGCTCGGCAAGCACGTGTGGGCCGACGGCGGCGTCCGCCACCCGCGCGACGTGGCGATGGCGCTGGCCGCCGGCGCCTCCAACGTGATGATCGGCTCCTGGTTCGCGGGCACCTACGAGTCCCCGGGCGACCTCCAGACCGCCGCCGACGGCCGCCAGTACAAGGAGAGCTTCGGCATGGCCTCGGCCCGCGCGGTGAGCAACCGCACCGCCCAGGACTCCTCGTACGACCGTGCCCGCAAGGCGCTGTTCGAGGAGGGCATCTCGCACTCCCGGATGTTCCTCGACCCGGCCCGCCCGGGCGTCGAGGACCTGATCGACTCGATCGTGGCCGGTGTGCGCAGCTCCTGCACCTACGCGGGCGCCAGCACGCTGGAGGAGTTCCACGAGAAGGCGATCGTGGGCATCCAGAGCGCGGCCGGCTACGCCGAGGGCAAGCCGCTGCACTCCAGCTGGGCCTGATCGCCCGCGGGCTGATCGCCCGCAGGAGCGGTGGGCGTCCCTCCTCCGGACGCCCCTGCGCCTTCGACGGCCGGCCGGTTCCTCGCCTCGGGGAGTCGGCCGGCCGTCTTCGTGTCGGTGGCGGTCTCGGTGGCGGCGTCGGCGCGGGCGTCGGCGTCGGTGTCGGCGCGGGCGTCGGTGTCGGTGTCGGCGTCGGTGGTCACGGAGCCGGTCGTGCGCTCGGCGCGGTCGGGCAGGCCGAGCGGGAGCAGCAGGGCGTGCCCGAGCAGCCCGACCGAACCGTCCAGCGCGGCCGCGAAGGCCCGCCCGGCACCCGGCACCCGGCGTAGCTCCCACAGCGCGTGGACGGCGGCCCAGGCCCGCTCGCGCGCGACGTCCACCGACCAGGCCCCGAGCAGATGGGTGAACGGCTCCGCGCGCTCCAGCAGGTCGGGCCCGGGCATCAGCTGCTCCCGGACGGCGGTCTCGACCTCCGCGAGCAGGCCGTTGATCCGGTGGTAGTCCGCGGCGAGGTCGGCCGGCCGGCGGCCGAGTCGTCGGCAGGTGTCCAGGACGGCGAGCGGCAGGTCGTGCTGGATGTGGGCGTTCATCCCGGCCAGGGCGAACTGCAACGGGTGCACACCCCGGTGGGCGCGCAGCGCGAACAACGGCCGCCAGCAGGCCGGCGGTTCCTGTCCGGCCGCGTCGGCGGCCACGGCCAGCAGGTACCGCCCGGCGAACACCACGTCCAGCTCGGCCATCGCCGCCGGATCGGCGAAATACCCAGCCGACAGCCGGTCACGGACCGCTTCCGTCACGGACAGGTACAGCTGGTTGAAGACCGCCACCCCGTCCGCGGGCGGAAGGCCCGCCCCGATGTCCCGCAGCCGATCGACCACCTCCTCGACCGTGACCGGCGCACTCTCCCTCGTCGTCGTCACGGTTGTTGTCGTGACCGTTGCTGCCGTCGCCGTACCGACCATGCGTCACCCTCCGATGTCGATCGTGCACTGATCGCATCATCGTGACAGCGGCGTCCACTGTCGGGCGTTCACGCAGGTCGGGTGTCGGAAGATCTCTTGATGATCACTTGGTGCTCCCTTTACCGTGCGCCCTGAGCTCTGTCATGATCGCTGACCGTGATAAATCGTCGTACCTTGATCACCGTCCTTGCCGCTGCTCCGGCTCTCACCTCCATCGGCGTCGCCCTGCGGGGCACCCCCGCGTACGCCGCCGACCTCTACGCCTCCAACACGGCCCTCTACGCGGACACGACCCTGACCGAGGGCGTGGACTACGGCCGTCGCTACCGTCGCCACCTGATCGACGACCAGAGCACGAGCGCCCGCACCGCGCTCATCCGGACCACCGTCATCGCCCCGCACGGCGGCGGCATCGAGGCCGGTACCTCCGAACTCTGCCTGGCCATCGCCGGCTACCACCCCGCCGACCTCACCCCCACCCCGGCCGCCGGTCCGGTGTCCGACTTCTGGATGTTCGAAGGCCTGCGCTCGTCCGGCAACAGCTCGCTGCACGTCACCTCGACCCACTGCGACGACACGGTGGCCCGGGCGATGTGCGCGGGCAGCCTCAACGTCCTCTCGCTGCACGGCTGCACCGCCGCCCAGGCCGGCCTGGAGGCCGGCGCCCAGGCGGTGCTCGTCGGCGGCCTGAACTCCACCTTCCGTCAGTACCTGATGGAGGAGTTCGCGACGGCGGGCATCCGCGCGGTGACCGCCTCCGGTGAGGAGGAGATCGCCGGCATCTCCCCGGAGAACATCTGCAACCGCAGCATGCTCGGCATGGGCGCCCAATTGGAGATGACCACCGAGCTGCGGGCCGCGATGTTCGCCGTCGGCAAGAACACCCGCACCGACCGGGCCACCAACACCGTGCCGCTGTTCTGGAGCTTCACCACCGCCGTCCGCACGGCGATCCAGCGCCTGGAGGCGACCCAGCCCGTCCTCTGACCCGCGGGGGAGTCGCCGACGGTCGGACAGGCCGTCGGTGGCTCGGCCCGGCTCGGCCCGGCTTCGGCCCTGCGTCAGCCCAGCTCGTACTCCAGCACGTAGGTGTGGCCGCCGCTCTCGTCGACGGTCAGGTGGAACTCGCCGGTGAGCCCGGCCAGCTCGCCCGAGCCCGTCCCCGGCACCACGCGTATGGTCGTGCCGGTCGTGTCCCAGGCCGCGTGCTGGAGCACGAACGAGCCCTTCCGCCCGTCCAGTTCGCCCGTCACGTACTCCACGGCGACGTACGAGGCCGGGCCGCCCGAGGCGTCCCCGACGGACAGCATCCGCACCTCGCCCGTACCGCTCAGCCCGCCCGTGAACGTCTTCGAGATCCGGATCCGGCCGAACGACGCGCCCGCCCGCTCCTCCGTCTCCACCGACTCGAACCCGGTCACCTCGAACGCCCCGCTGGTCCTGTTCCCCATGGCGCCTTCCCCTCGACGAACCCCTACGACCGGCACCCCACCGACCGTGTGCACAGCGTTGCACACGGCACTGACAATTGACCTGGCGAGCGAGTCGGGGGAGCGGGGCGGGCAAGTGAGTGGGGGCGTTCCGACCGGCCTCAGTGCTCCCAGCGGACCGCGAGCAGGGCCGCGTCGTCGGAGAGCCCGGCCGCGCCGACCCAGTCGTCGACGTCCGCGAGCAGTGCGTCCAGCAGGTCCGCGGGGCTGCCGGCGGGCAGGTCGGGAAGCCGTTCCTCCAGGGGGTAGAACCGCCCCCCGGCGTCCCGGGCCTCGGAGACCCCGTCGGTGTGCAGGAGCAGCAGGTCCCCCGGCTGCGGGTCGAAGCGGCCGACCGGGTACCGCCCGCTGGTCAGCCCCAGCAGCCCGAGCGGCGCCGCCGCGTACGGCGGCTCCAGCCCGCGCACCCGACCCGCGCGGCGCAGCAGGGGGTTCGGGTGGCCGCAGTTCACCACCGAGACCGGGCCCCGGTCGGGGGCCGCATTGAGCAGCAGCGCGGTCGCGAAGCGGCCCTCGCCCGGGCGGGCGGCGAGCGCCGCGTCCAGCCGTTCGGCCAGTTGTCCCAGGTCCGGTTCGGTGCGGGCGGCCTCCCGGAACACCCCCAGCACGTCCGCCGCCGTCTCCACGGCGGACAGCCCGTGCCCCTGGACGTCGCCGAGCAGGATCCGCACGCCGTAACGGGTGTCCGTCACGGCGTACAGGTCCCCGCCGATCCGCGCCTCGGCGGCCGCCGCGACGTAGCGCACGGCGATGCGCAGCGGCCCGAGCCGCTCCGGCGGCGGGCGCAGCAGGGCCCGCTGCGCCGCCTCGGCCACCGTGCGGACCTGGAACAGTTCCCGCTCACGGGCCGCGACCAGCACCACGTTGGCGGCGCTGGCCAGGGTCGCGGCCAGCACGGTGATCACTGCTGTGAAGTGGACCTCGGTGGGCAGCTCGGTGTTGGTGGACTCCAGCAGCCCGACCGCGAGGACGGCGAACGCCCCGGCGGCCAGTGGCACCCGCGCCGACCGGGTGGTCGCCCCGGCCAGCACGGGTGCCACCGCGAGCACCGGGGACAGCGTCGTCCCGGGCCCGGACACCAGGTCGGCGACCACGGCGACGAGCAGCAACAGGAACGCGCAGAGCAGCAGCAGCCGGGTGCGCCGCGGCAGGTGCAGCGGCGGCACACCGTCCGGGCCGTCGGCGGTCACACGTCCTCCAGGGGCAGGCGCGGGCGCGGAGATCCAGCGGCTCTCCCGTCCTCTCCTTCTCCCGTCCACTCTGCGCCGCCGCCCCGCCGGGCGGCACCTCGGGCACCGGCGACGCGGAGGCGCCACCTCGGGCACCGGCGACGCGGAGGCGCCACCTCGGCCCCCGGGGGCGGATCGGCCCCGGTTAGGCTGGCCGGGAGATGAGACGCAAGAGCCGCCGCCCGGCCTCCCCCCTCCCACAGCGCCACGGCGTGGACCCGGTGCACCTGCGGCTGCCGCCGGAGGGCCCCTGGCCCACGGTCCGCGGCTACCTGGTCGAGCGCCTGCCCGCAGTGGCCGCCGAGCGGATCGACGCGGCGCTGGCGGACCGGGAGATCGTCGGCGAGCACGGCCCGATCGCCCCGGACGAGCCGTTCCGGCCCGGCACGCACCTGTGGTTCTACCGGGACCTCCCGGACGAGGTCCGCGTCCCGTTCGAGCTGACGGTGCTGTACCGCGACGAGCACCTGGTGGTGGTCGACAAGCCGCACTTCCTGGCCACCACCCCGCGCGGCCGGCACGTCACCGAGACGGCCCTGTCCCGGCTGCGGCACGAGCTCGACCTGCCCGCGCTCAGCCCCGCGCACCGGCTCGACCGGCTCACCGCGGGCCTGGCCATGTTCGTGGTCCGGCCCGAGGATCGCGGCGCCTACCAGACCCTGTTCCGCGACCGGCTGGTCCGCAAGGAGTACCAGGCGGTCGCCCCGCACGACCCCGCGCTGGTCCTGCCGCGCACCGTGCGCAGCCACATCGTCAAGGAGCGCGGGGTGATCGCCGCCCAGGAGCTCGACGCGCCGCCCAACAGCGAGAGCCGGATCGACCTGCTGGAGTGCCGCGACGGCCTCGGCCGTTACCGGCTGCGGCCGTTGAGCGGACGCACGCACCAGCTGCGGCTGCACATGAGCGGGCTCGGGGTGCCGATCCTGGGCGATCCGGTGTACCCGGTGGTGCTGCCCGAGCCGGCCCCGGACGACTTCCGCCGGCCGCTCCAACTGCTCGCCTCGGTGGTCGAGTTCACCGATCCGCTGACCGGCCGGGAACGCCGCTTCGAGACCGGCCGCACCCTCGCCGCCTGGACCGACCCGCTGGCCTGGTCCACGGGCTCCGCCGAATCCGCCAACGCAGCCGAATCCGCCGACTCAGCTGACTCCGCCGGTTCGGTCTGAGGTCTTCGGTCCGACGATCTAGGACGAACGGAGGACCGGGTCCCGGTTCCGGCGGCCGATCCGCCCGGCCCCGCGGCGCGCGAGGGTGGGGCCATGAACGCAGCTCAGCACCCCGCCGCCGCCCCCGTCGCCCTGATCACCGGTGCCTCGCGCGGCCTCGGCCTCGCGCTCGCCAAGGCCCTCGCCGCCGAGGGCTGGCAGCTGGTGATCACCGCGCGCGGCGCGGCCGAACTCGCCGCCGCCGAGGCGGACCTGTCCACCGTCACCAAGGTCGTCGCCCTGCCGGGCTCGATCGTGGACGACGAGCACCGCGCCCGCCTGGCCGAGGCCGCCGCCGGGCTCGGCGGCGCGAGCCTCCTGATCAACAACGCCGGCACGCTCAACGGCGCCACCACCGCCGACGCCCAACCGCTGCCCCGGCTGGCCGACTTCCCGCTGCCGGACCTGCTGGAGACCTTCGAGGTCAACGCCCTCGCCCCGATCGCCCTCACCCAGCTCCTGCTGCCGCAGCTGCGCACCGCCCGCGCCGGCGCCGTCCTCAACATCAGCTCCGACGCGGCCGTGGTGCCCTACCTCGGCTGGGGCGGCTACGGCGCCAGCAAGGCGGCGCTCGACCTCGCCACCGCCGTACTCGCCCGTGAGGAACCGGAGTTGCGGGTCTGGGCGGTCGACCCGGGCAGCATGAACACCCGGATGCTCCAGCAGGCCAGCCCCGGCGAGGACATCTCCGGCGAGTCGCTGCCCGAGGAGGTCGCCGCCGTCCTGCTCGGCCTGCTCCGCGACCGCACCCCCCCCGGCCGCTACCGCGCCGAGGACCTGGCCGTCGAGGACCTGGCCCCCGAGGACCTGGCCGCCGAGGACCTGGCCGCCGAGCGCCCGGAGACCGAGCCGGCCACCGCGACCCGGGGTGATCGATGACCGCGCTGACCGACGCCCAGCCGCTGCCCGACTTCACCGTCCCGCCCGAACTCTCCGCCCGCGCACCGGTGGAGACGCGCGGCGGTGCGCGGGACGGCGTCCGGATGCTGGTCGGGCGGCGCGACCGGGGGAGCGTCGAGCACCACCGCTTCACCGACCTGCCCGAGGTGCTGCGCCCCGGCGACCTCCTGGTGGTCAACAACTCGGCCACCCTCCCGGCCGCACTGTCCGGACGGCTGCCCGACGGCACGCCGGTCGCGCTCCACCTCTCCTCCGCACAGCCCGACCGGCACGGCGGCTACCTGGTGGAGCTGCGCCGCGTGGTGCCGGGGGAGGCGGCCGGCTACTACCCGCCGGCGCAGTCCCCGGCCCGCCCGGGGCTGCGGATCGCCCTGCCGGCGGGTGGTTCCGCGGAGCTGACCGAGGCGTTCACGGCCCGCCTCTGGTACGCCGAACTCGACCTGCCCGAGCCCCTGTTGGCGTACCTGGGCCGGCACGGCAAGGCGATCCGGTACGGCTACACGGACCGCGACCAGCCGATCGAGGCCTACCAGACGGTCTTCGCCACCGTCCCCGGCAGCAGTGAAATGCCGAGCGCCGCACGGCCGTTCACGGCGGAGGTGGTGGCCCGGTCGGCCGGTCGCGGGGTGCTGGTCGCGCCGGTCACCCTGCACACCGGGGTGGCCTCCCCGGAGGCTCACGAGGCCCCGTACGCCGAGCGGTTCCACGTCCCGGCGGCCACCGCCCGGCTGGTCGGGCATGTCCGGGCGGACGGCGGCCGGGTGATCGCCGTCGGCACCACCGTGGTCCGTGCCCTGGAGTCGGCCGCCGCCGCGGACGGCACGGTCCACGAGGCCGACGGCTGGACGGAGTTGGTGATCACCCCCGAGCGCGGGGTGCGCGTGGTGGACGGCCTGCTCACCGGCTGGCACGAACCCCGCGCCTCCCACCTGCTGATGCTCGCCGCCGTCGCCGGTCGGCCGCTGCTCGCCGCGTGCTACCGCGAGGCCGTCCAGCACCGCTACCTCTGGCACGAGTTCGGCGACGTGAACCTGCTCCTGCCGGACTGAACCGACCCGAGCCGAACCGACCCGACCCGAGCCGAGCCGAACCGAAACCGGCCCGACCCGAGCCGAGCCGACCCGACCCGACCCGAGCCGAACCGACCCGAGCCGAACCGACCCGAGCCGAACCGACCCGAGCCGAACCGAAACCGGCCCGAGCCGAACCGAGCCGGGACGAGGTGGCCCCCGGGCTCAGCCGGCAGCCGGGGCGAGCAGGGTCTGCGCCACGTGGTGGGTGTCGAGGTACTCGCGGACGGAGGTGATCAGCCCGTTCTCGACGGTGAAGACGCCCAGGCAGTGGTTCCGGTACCCGGCGCCGTTGGCGGCCGTACCGACGGTGGTCCACTCGGCGACGACCCGGGGGCCGTCGGCGAGGACACCGGTGAGGGTGATCGAGGGCAGGCCGTCGGCGGCGAACAGGGTCCCGATCTGGCCGAGGAAGTCGCCGAAGATCTCCTGCTTGCCGCGCCAGGTGCGGGACAGCGCGAGGTCGCCGGGGTAGGCCCAGGTGGCGTCCTCGGCGAACAGGGCGACGGCGGCGTCGAGTTCGCCCGCGGCGATGAGGTTGACGTAGTCGGTGACGACGGTGCGGGCGTCGGGGTGCTGCATGGTGACTCCTGGGCTCTTCGGCCGGCCGGGGCTCTCCCGCCGTGGCACCAGGTAACCGCCGCGCCGCCCGGCCCGGCCAACAACCGCAACCGGTCCACGACAACCAACCGTTGTCGTCCCAGTCGGCGCCCCCCGTTCCAGCCCGGGCGCTACGCCGCCGTGGTGCCGGGCGGCAGCTCCAGCTCGAACCAGACCACCTTGCCGTCCCGGGTGCGCCGGCTGCCCCAGCGGTGCGCGAGTTCGTTGACCAGGTGCATCCCGCGCCCGCCCTCGTCCTCGGCGCGGGCCCGGCGGATCCGCGGCGCCTCGCCCTCCTGGTCGGCGACCTCGACGGTGAGCGCGCGGTTGCAGAACAGTCGCAGCTGGGTGGGGGATCCGGCGTGCACCAGGGCGTTGGTGATCAGTTCGCTGGTGAGCAGCTCGGCCCAGTCGGCGAGGGCGCCGAGCCCCCAGGCGGCCAGCGTCTCGCGGGTGAACCGGCGCGAGTGCGCGACCATGGCGCGGTCGCCGGTGAGCGGCAGGGTGGCGATCCGGTCCGCCCCGACCGGCCGGACCTGCGCCAGGATGACGGCGATGTCGTCCTCGCTGGTGCGGCCGGTGAGTTCGGCCAGCACCGCGTCGCAGGTCTGCTCCAGCGAGCGGCGCCGGTCGGCGACCGTCCGGCAGAGCAGCCGCAGCCCCTCGTCGAGGTCCCGGCCACGGCGCTCTACCAGGCCGTCGGTGTAGAGCGCCAGGATGGCCGCCTCGGGCAGGGTGAACTCCACGCTCTCGAACGGGACTCCGCCCACGCCGAGCGGTGCGCCGGGTGGCAGTTCGACCAGGTGGGCCCGGCCGTCCGGGTCGGCGACGACGGGCGGCAGGTGGCCGGCACAGGCGGCGGTGCAGCGGCGGTCCACCGGGTCGTACACCACGCAGACGCAGGTCGCGAACTGGCCCTCGCCGATCGCCGTGGTGGCCTCGTCCAGCCGGTGCAGCACCCGCGAGGGGTCCAGGTCGAGGGTCACCAAGGTGCGGGCGACGGTGCGTAGTTGGCCCATGGTGGCGGCGGCCCGGATGCCGTGGCCCATCACGTCGCCGACGATCAGCGCGACCCGCCCGGAGGTCAGCGGCACCACGTCGAACCAGTCGCCGCCGACCTCGCTGACGACACTGCTCGGCTGGTAGCGGTAGGCGATCTCCAGGCCGAGGGTGCGGTGGATCTCCTGCGGCAGCAGGCTGCGTTGCAGGGTGAGCGCGGTGTCCCGCTCCCGGCGGTAGAGCCGGGCGTTGTCGATGGCCAGCGCGGTGCGGGCGACCAGTTCCTCGGCCAGCGCGCGGTCGGCCGGCCCGTACGGCACCGGGTTGTGCATCCGGATGAACTCCGCGCCGCCCAGCACGAGTCCGCGCGCCACCAGCGGCACCATCAGGTACGAGTGGACCCCGGCGTCCAGGCCCGGTTGCACCCGGTCGGGGGCGGCGACGATCCGGCGCAGCTTCTCCTCGGTCACCTGTGCGATCAGGATCGAGCTCCGGGAGCGCAGGCTCTCCGCGTACACCTGGGCGGACTGCGAGGTCTCGCCGACCTGGTCGGCGGCGGCCGTCATGGTGCCGTCCGGCGCCGCCTCGCCGACCGCCACCGCCCGCATCAGCACCGAGCCGTTGTCCGGGACGGGCTCGGGCTCCTCGCCGCCGAGCACCGCCTCGCGCAGGTCGACGGTGACGAAGTCGGCGAAGCGGGGGATCACCACCTCCACCAACTCCTGGGCGGTGCGGTGCAGATCGAGCGTGGTGCCGATCCGGGTGCTGGCCTCGTTGAGCAGGGACAGCCGCTGCTGGGCGGCCCAGGCCTCGTCCAGCGCCCGCTGCCGGGCGGCGGCCGCGTCGCGTTCCCGGGTGAACAGCAGCGCGTTGTCGATCGACACGGCGGCCCGCACCGCCAACTCCCCGGCCAGCGCCAGGTCGTCGTCCTCGTACGGGCGCTCGACGAGCGTGCGGTAGAAGCCCGCGACGCCGACCGGGGTGCCGCGCGCGATCAGCGGCACCACCATGAAGGAGCGCACGTTCTGCTCCCGCACCGCCGCCGTGCGCACCGGGTCGTCGGCGAACCAGGCGAGCCCCTCCTCGTCCATCCGCGGCACCAGCACCGGCTTGCGGTGGGCCAGGCTCCACGCGTACGGCGAGCCCGGCTGGAACCGGTGCACCCCGCCGAGCCGGGCGATCGGCGCCATGGTGGAGCCGTGCACCGAGTGGAAGGCCATCCGCCGCAGCAGCGCCGAGCCGTCCGCCGGGGCGCGGGCCTCGCGCTCGCCGCGGACCAGGTCCTCCAGCACCTCGACCACCACGGTGTCGGCCAGCCGGGGCGTCGCCACCTCGGCCAACTCCTGGGCGGTCTGGGCGAGATCGAGCGTGGTGCCGATCCGGGTGGAGGCCACGTTGACCAGCGCCAGCCGCTCCTGCGCGGCCTTCGCCTCGCGCAGCGCCTGCTGCCGGGCCAGCACGGTCTGGTGCTGGCGCAGGTACAGCCGGGCGTTGTCGATCGCGACGGCGGCCCGTGAAGCCAGCTCGTCGCCGAGCGTGATGTCGGCCTCCGCGAAGGACTCGCGCTCGCCGCGCCGCGAGTACACGATCATGCCGAGGGTGGTGCCGCGGGCCACCAGCGGGGTGATCCGCACCGAGCGCGGCCGGTCGCCGAGGTAGGCCTGGCGGCGGCTCTCGCTGATGCCGTCCTCGCTCAGCAGCGGCAGCTCCCAGGACGGCACCACCACCGTCTGCCCGGTGGCCAGGGCCCGCGCGTACGGCGAGTCGGCCGGCAGCTCGTACACCGCGTCCACCGGCAGCGCCTCCGCCGGGTACAGCGGGTCGGTGGTGGCCAGGGCCAGCCGGCGGACGAACTGCGACGCGTCCTGGGCGGGCGGCTCGACGTTGCGCCCGGCGACGAGCGCCTCCAGCGCGAACACCCCGCTGATGTCGGCGACTCTGGGCACCATCGCGTCGGCCAGCTCCCGGGCGGTCTGCCGCAGGTCGAGCGTGGTGCCGATGGAGGCCGTCGCGTCGACCAGCAGGGCCAGCCGCTCCTGGGCGCGGGCCGCCCGGGCGTCGGCGCGGAACCGCTCGGTGATGTCGATGACCGTCGAGCTGACCCCGAGCACCTGCCCGCCCGGCTCCTCCAGCCGGAAGTAGGAGGCGGACCAGGCGTGGTCGTGCAGCGGGTCGTTCGGGGTGCGGCCCTGCGAGCGGGTGTCCACCACCGGCGTGCCGGTGAGCAGCACCTGCCGCATTACCGCCTCGGCCTCCGCCCCGTTGATCCCGGGCAGCACCTCGGTGAGCCGGCGGCCCAGGTGTTCCCCGGCGGCCAGGCCGTTCACCCGGGCCAGCGCCTCGTTGAGCCGGACGAACCGCAGCTCCGTGTCGTAGACGGCCATTCCCACCGGGGACTGGGTGAAGAAGCCGTCGAGCACCGCCAGATCGGCCTGGATCCGGCGCAGCGTGGTCACGTCCGAGGCGACCGCAAGCACCAGCGGGCTGCCGCCCGGCCCGGTGATCGGGTGGGTGCGGAACTCCAGGTTCACCGGGTGCCCGTCCCGGTGGCGGACCGGGAAGACGCCCGACCAGGCGCGGCCCTCCAGGATCTGCTGGAACAGCTCCAGCACCTCGGGCCGCTGCTCGTCGGAGGCCAGCAGCTGGGCGGCCTTCTCGCCGATCGCCTGCTGCGCGGTGTAACCGAGGAGTGCCTCCGCGTCGTCGCTCCAGTGCAGGATGCGCCCGTCGGCCTCGATCAGCGCCGTGGCGATCGGCACCATCAGCAGGGCGTCCTGCCGCGGCTCCGCCTCGCGCTGCTCGTTCACCATGTCGTCCACCATGGCCAGAGGACCGTCCAGAGAACCGTCCGGAGATCGTTTCCGCCAGCCCTGCCATCTTCCCACGCGGCCCCGCCCGACCGCTCACCGTACGGACGACGGCTCGGCGGGTGCGGGCGGGGCGACAGCGTTCCGCCCGGGCGGGGTCCAGCCGGGCGGGGCCAGGTCAGACGGGCCCGGTCAGGCGGGGACCGGTCAGGGGTGGAAGGTCACCTCCGGGTCGGCCGGGGTCGGGCCGTCGAGGACGGGCTGCGCGACGCCCTTCAGGTGCAGGTCGAAGAAGGCCGCGACGTAGGACCGGGTGAGGGCCACCGAGCGCTGCGGGGTGATCGTCGTCCCGGGCGGCTCGGGGAGGCCGGCCGCGGCGGCGAGCACCGGGAGGTCGGTGAAGGTGCCGTGATTGGAACCGGCGACGGTGAGCCAGCGCTTCCAGCCGTCGAGGTGGGCCCAGCTCTCGGTCCAGGTGGGGTCCTCGCCGGGGCCCTCCTGCGCGTGGCTGATGAGCAGGAAGGGCCGCCCGTCGAGGCCCTCGGCCGGGACGGTGTGCTCCATCGTGCCGTCCAGGTTCACCCCGGCCAGGATCCGGTCGTCGGTCTGCATGGCGGGGACGGCCGCCGCGCCGCCGAGCGAGTGCCCGGCCATGCCGATCCGCTCGCCGTCGATCATGCGGGCGTAGCGCCAGGCCGGGTGGGGGTGCGCGGTCAGCTGGTCGATGACGAAGGACACGTCCTTCGCCCGGCTCTCCGACACCTTCGCGGCGTCGCCCGGGTGGAGGTGGCCACAGAGTACGCAGGGCGTGGTGTGCCCGTCCGGGAAGGTGGTCCCGCTGTTCTCGTAGGTGTGGTCGACCGACGCGACGACGTAGCCGCGGCTGGCCAGGTCCTCGGCGAGGCTGGTGAGTTCGGTGCGCGGCATGGTGAAGCCCGGCGACAGCACCACCAGCGGGTACCGCCCGTGCTCGGGGCGGGCCCCGGAGCGCGCCCAGGTGCCGGTACCGGCCAGCGCCTCCGGCGGGATGGTGGTGCCCGGCACCTTGAGCGCCAGCATCCTCCGGGCTTCCTCGGTGGTCATGTACGGCGCCGGGTCGCCCGTTCCGGGCTTGGCCGGGTAGTACATCGACACCATCAGCTGGCGCGGACCGGCCGAGGGGACCCACGGGTCCGGGCGGTCCTGGTCGACCAGGTGCAGGACCTCCCGGCCGACCGCGTACGGCCCGGTGGGGCGGGGGAGTTCGGCGTGGAAGCCCGGTGCGACGGTGCCGGTGGCCGGTGCGGCCGGTGTGGCCGGTGCGCTCAGTGCGGTCGGTGCGGTGGTCGAGGAACCGGGCCCCGGTGCGGCGAGGGCGGGACCGGCGGCGAGGACGGACAGGGGCAGGGCGAGCAGCAGGGCTGCGGCTGCGGCGGTGCGTCGGGTTCGCGTCATGTCGACGACAGTAGTGCGCTGCAAGGGAGTTGACGTCGCCTCAGCGATGTAGGGGCGGTACCCCAGGAGGTGCGGCGAGACCTCCGGGATGCCGCCGTGGTGACCCCTAGGGGTGCGGGCGTCCGGGGCGTCGTACGCGGGCCCGACGGGGCGCCCGACGGGAGTTCCCGGTGCGGGCGCCCGGTCGGGGGGGCTCAGTCCAGCGCCTCCAGGACGGTCGCGTTGGCCAGGCCCCCGGCCTCGCACATCGTCTGCAATGCGTACCGGGCGCCGCGCCGGCGCATCGCGTGCACCAGGGTGGTCATCAGCCGGGTGCCGCTGGCGCCGAGCGGGTGGCCGAGGGCGATCGCGCCGCCGTGGACGTTGAGCTTCGCCGGGTCGGCGCCGGTCTCCTGGAGCCAGGCGAGGACGACGCTGGCGAAGGCCTCGTTCACCTCGAACAGGTCGATGTCCGCGAGCGAGAGCCCGGAGCGCCGGAGCACCTTCTCGGTGGCGGGGAGCACGCCGGTGAGCATCAGCAGCGGGTCCGAGCCGGTGACCGCGAAGGAGTGCAGCCGGGCGAGCGGGCGCAGGCCGAGCCGGGCGGCCGTCTCGCTGCTGGTGATCAGGACGGCGGAGGCGCCGTCGTTGATCGGGCTGCTGTTGCCGGCCGTCACCGACCACGAGATCTGCGGGAAGCGCTCGGCGAAGGCCGGGTCCTCGAAGGACGGCCGCAGACCCGCGAGCACCTCGGGCGTGGTGGCCGGGCGCACCGACTCGTCCGTCGTCACCAGCCCGCCGTCCGGCGTCGGCACGGGGACCAGCTCGGCCCCGAACAGGCCGTCCGCGTGGGCGCGTGCGGCCTTGGCGTGCGAACCGGCGGCGAACTCGTCCATCGCCTCGCGTGTGATCGACCACTTCGCGGCGATCAGCTCGGCGCTGACGCCCTGCGGCACCAGGCCGCCCGGGTAGCGGGCGGCCACCGAGGCGCCGAAGGGATCGGCCCCCGGCGGCACGTTGGACCACATCGGCACCCGGCTCATCGACTCGATCCCGCACGCCACCACCACGTCGTAGGCGCCCGCGATGACGCCCTGCGCGGCGAAGTGGACGGCCTGCTGGGAGGAGCCGCACTGCCGGTCGACGGTGGTGGCCGGGACGGAGTCCGGCAGTCCGGCGGCGAGCCAGGCGTAGCGGGTGGTGTTCATCGCCTGCTCGGCGACCTGGTCGACGCAGCCGCCGATCACGTCGTCGACCAGGGCCGGGTCGATGCCGCTGCGCCCGATCAACGACCGCAGGGTGTGGGCGAGCAGCTCGACGGGGTGGACGCCGGAGAGCGCCCCTCCCGGCTTGCCCTTCCCGACGGGCGTGCGGACGGCTTCGACGATCACGGCGTCGCGCATGGCGGGCCGCCTTTCCTGTGAGGGTGGTTGGAAAAGCAAACTCACTCGGGAGTGGCATCACTCTAGGGCGAGTAGGTTTGGAAGTCCAACCCTCTCTGCGGCCTACTGGTCGCAGCCTCCTCTCAGGCCGTCGTCTCGGGCCTGCGTCTCAGGTCGTCGTCGCGAACTCGTTCTGCAACGTGCGCAGCAGGGCCGTACCGGCCGAATCGGCCGAGCGGCGGGTGTTGACCAGGGCCACCACCCCCACCTGCTTCTCCGGGTCGAAGGCCACGAAGGACCGGAACCCGCCCGTGCCGCCGTTGTGCCAGATCTGGAGGTGGCCGCCCTGCTGGGGGCTCAGGCGGCGGCCGAGCCAGCCCAGGTGCATCCAGGCGAACGGGTTCACCCGGTGCCGGGTCTCCCGGGTGAGCGTGATCGCGGGCGTCAGCGGCGCGCCGGGCTCGCGCTCGGCGGCCAGCTGGGCCCGCAGGAATATCGCCAGGTCGGCGGCGGTCGACCGGAGCCCGCCCATCCCGGAGAGGTCGGCCAACTCCCAGTACGGCACCGGCCGGCCGCCGGGGGTGTGCCCGTGGGCCAGCCGCGCGGACTGTTCCGCGTCCGACCGCACCCCGGTGTCCACCAGCCCCAGCGGCTCGCAGATCTCACGCCCCACCAGCTCCTGGTACCCGGTGCCGGCCCGGTGGGCGAGGGCGAGGCCGAGCAGCCCGGCGCCGAGGTTGGAGTAGCGGAAGCTGCGCCCGGGCACCGCCCGCAGTCGCGTCCGCGCGAGCCCGCCGAGCACGTACTCGGCGGTGCAACGGGCGTACGGATCAGCCCTGTTGGGGCCGAGGAGCGCCGGCACCAGGACGCCCCGGGGCAGCCGGGGAAGCCCCGAGGTGTGGGTGGCGAGGTGCTGGAGGGTGATCGCTCGCCCGCCCCGGGCCGGGACGACGGCGCCACCGGGCCGCGCGTCGGCGAGCACCTCGGCGAGCGGTTCGTCCAGCCGGGTGGAGCCGTCGAGCGTCAGCCGGGCGAGGACGAGCGAGGTGAACACCTTGGTGACGGAGCCGATTTCGAACACCGTGTGCGGCCCGGGCACCCCGCCGCCGGGGCCGGTGCGACCGGTGCCGTGGATCTCCACGGCACCGCCGGCCAGCCCGGCGACCACCACGCCGACGTGCTGGCCCGCGAGCCGTTCGGCGGTCCGTTGAACAAGGCGGGCGAGTTCGTTCATGGCCGTGAGCCTAGGCCGCCCCGACCTGCCAAATCGTCCGCCCGGACGATGATTTCGGCCGCCTCCCGCTGCTTCCCCAGGAGTACGCCCCCACTGCTCTCCGCAAGGTAGGGCCATCCACCGAGCAGCAACGGACCGGCCGCGCCGAAGGCAGGCTCAGCCCGCGAGCGCCGCCCGCAGCCGGGCCGCGACCTCCGCCGCACCCGCCTCGTCCGGGTACTTCCCGCGGGGCCAGAAGAAGCCGCGCAGCCCGTCCTTCGGATTGCGCGGCACCACGTGGACGTGCAGGTGCGGCACCGACTGGCTGATCCGGTTGTTCGCCGCCACGAAGCTGCCCGCCGCGCCGAGCCCGCGCTCCACCGCGGCCGCCACCCGCTGCACGCACAGGAAGAACGGGCCCACCTCGGCCGCCGGCAGGTCCGCCAGCGTCCGGTGGTGGGCGCGTGGCACCACCAGCACGTGGCCGGGGAACAGCGGCCGGCGGTCCAGGAAGGCGACCGCGGCCTCGTCGTCCAGCACCCGGTGCGCGGGCTCCGCACCCGCCACCACCGCACAGAACACGCAGTCCACCCGCCCATTCAAGCCCCCGGCGGCCACCCCGGCACCTCCGCGGGCGCGCGCACCCGGCCCCGCCCGGCCCGGCTCGGCCGACCGCCCCGCGGCTTACTCGTACCGGTAGAGCAGCGCCTCGCGCTCGGTCTGCTCGATCATCTCGATGGTGAGCGTCTCGTCCCGCAGGTGCGACAGGGTGACCGAGGCCGAGCTCGGCTGCTCGTCCTTGCCGAGCCACTTCTCCGGCTTCCAGGCGAAGCCGCGCAGGAGGGCCTTCGGGCAGTGCGCGTAGACCTCCTCGACGGCGACCACGATCGCACTGCGCGGGGGCTTGCCGACGGCGGTCAGCTGCCGGAGCAGTTCGGGGTCGGTGGAGACGCAGGCGCGCCCGTTGACCCGCAGCGTGGTGTCCCGGCCCGGGACCACGAAGATCAGCCCGACCTGGCCGGTCTCCAGGACGTTGTGCAGGGTGTCCAGCCGCTTGTTGCCGGTGGCGTCCGGGATGGCCAGGGTGAACTCGTCGAGCACCGAGACCAGCCCGGCCGGCCCGCCGCGCGGGGAGACGTCGCAGCGCCCGGCGGCGTCGGTGCTGGCCACGAACACCAGGGACGAGCAGGCGATCAGCTGCCGCGCGACGTCGTGGATGCGGTCCACCTGCTTGCGGCGCGCGTGGTCGCCGGGCTGCTCGTAGATCTCGCGCAGCTGGTCCGGGTCGGTGAGGGCACCCGCCCGCAGCGCCTCGAACAGCCCGCGCGGCTCGGGGCCGTCGCCCACCCCTTCAGGGCCAGTGGTTGACGGTATGGCAGCTTCCGGTGTGGTGGTCATGGCGGCAATCTAGCGGAGGGCGCTGCGGACGCCGCCGGGCCCCCGGCCGTGGTTACCCTCCCGTACCCCTCCCCACCAGCGGCTTTCCGCTGATAATGGGGCCATGGGTCGATGGCTCCCGCTGGGAGGTGGTGGTCGTGATCGTCAGGATCTGGGCCGGCCAGGTCATGACCGGGCGGCTGGAGGAGTTCTGCGCGCTGCTGACGACACAGGTGCTTCCCCAGCTCGGGCGGACCGACGGCTGTCTCGGCGGTGAACTGCTGCGCTCGGTGACCGAGGACGGGCACCGCGTGCTCGTGGTGAGCCGCTGGCGCGACGAGGCGGCCCTGCGCGGGTACGCCGGGCCGATGTGGCGGATCCGGCCGGTCTGGTCGGAGGGCGAGCTGCGCTACCTCGCGCACCCGCCCGTGGTCAGCCACTTCATGCCGATCGTCACGCCCGCGACGCTCTGACCCGCAGCCCGCAGTCCGCCGCAGGACAGGTCTCACACCACGAGCGGCACCGGATGGATCTCGTCCGCCGGGTGCCCGGTCCGGGTGTGCACCCGCTGCACGGCCTCCTTGGTCGGCGCCTCCGACAGGCAGTAGACGGTGCCCGACTCGGGGTCGGCCCACGCCTGCTCGAAGTGCACGCCCTCCTGGTCCTCGACCGCCAGGTCGGCCGCGTGCGCCTGCCTGAGCTGCTCGGCGGTGATCCCGGTCATCCCGTGGTGGACGTCCATGAACTTGGCCATCGCCCTCGCCTCCGTACTTTCGCCGGACGTACTTCGTCGGACGTGTTTCGCTCGGTGTACTGCACTGGACGGGCCCTACCACCAGCCTCGCCCGCGCCGCCCGTCGCCGCCACCAGGCGGGCGAACCGGCCCGACCGGCGGCTCCGTTCCGGCCGCCTACCACCGCCCTGCGCACGGCGCGCAACATTCCCCGCGCCCGCGTGAAACAGACCACAGCGAAACGCTCTCCCCGGGCTTGCGCCGATCATGGCAGAATGACGTCAACAGCAGTGACGTTCAGCGCACTCCGGGGTCGGTGAAAATCCGAACCGGCGGTTACAGTCCGCGACCCGTCCGCAGCCAGCGGCCGGTTGACCAGGTGAAATTCCTGGACCGACGGTTAAAGTCCGGATGGGAGGCGTGCGCGGGCGGACGTAGTGCAGTACCCGTGGTCCATTCGAACCGGACCGGACCACGGTCAGGTGGACGGCGGGAGGGCTCCCTCCCGGGCCGGGCGAGCGATCTCCCGGCGGCTTCGGCACCCCCGGCGACGGGTCGTGCCGTCGGCTCGTGCACCGGTGCCCGTCCGTGTCATCTCCCTCTGCCGCCCCGGAGTCCGCGCCCCAAGCGCGAGGAGAACCCGGGTGTTCACCGGCATCATCGAAGAGCTCGGCGAGGTCGTGTCGATCGAGGAGATCGGCGACTCCTCGCGAATCCGCCTGCGCGGCCCGGTGGTCTGTCAGGGCGCGCACCACGGCGACTCCATCGCGGTCAACGGCGTCTGCCTGACCGTCGTCGACACCCCGGACGAACTGGCCGCCGGCACCGGTGAGTTCAGCGCCGACGTGATGGCCGAGACGCTGCACCGCTCCAGCCTCGGCGAGCTGAAGCCGGGTTCCCGGGTCAACCTGGAACGCGCGATGGCGCTCGGCGCCCGGCTGGGCGGCCACCTCGTCCAGGGTCACGTCGACGCGACCGGCACGCTGCTGGGCCGCGAGCCCGGCGAGCGCGACGCGGACGGCAACCTCCGCTGGGAGGTGCTGCGTTTCTCGCTGCCCGGCTCCATCTCCCGCTACCTGGTGGAGAAGGGCTCGATCACGGTCGACGGCGTCAGCCTCACCGTCGTCGATGCCGCCCGCGACAGCTTCTCCGTCAGCCTGATCCCCGCCACCCTCGCGCTGACCACGCTCGGCGCCAAGGCCGCCGGAGAGAGCGTCAACCTGGAGGTCGACGTGCTCGCCAAGTACGTGGAGCGGCTGCTGGAGTCCCGCACCCTGCCCCCGACCATCGCCGGAGACCCGAGCACCGCCGGGGAGTCCAAGTGAGCTGGCTCAGCGGAGAAGCGTTCACCGTCCTCGGTGAGCACGTGAAGTGGGCCGACATGATCGGCAACCTGTTCGGCCTGTCCGCCCTCGCGCTCGGCTGGCGCCGCTCGGTGTGGAGCTGGCCGGTCCAACTCCTCTCCGGCGCCGTGCTGATCACCGCCTACCTCGGGGGCCACGTCCCCGGCCTGATCGGCAAGCAGCTGATCGTCGTCGTCACCGCCGTCTGGGGCTGGACCCAGTGGCAGCGGGGCCGTCGCGACACCGGCACGATCGCCGTCCGGTTCGCCACCTGGCCCGAGCGGGCCGCCCTGGTGGCCGGCACCGCGGCCGGAACCGTCGCGCTGGCCTGGCTGTTCACCTCCTACCCCAGCCTCTCCTGGAGCCCCTGGTCGGACGCCTACATCTTCGTCGGCACGCTGGCCGCGATGGTCGCCCAGGCCCGTGGCTGGCTGGAGTTCTGGTTCGCCTGGATCGCCGTCGACGTGGTCGGCGTCCCGCTGGCCTTCAACAGCGGCTACTCCTTCTCCGGCCTCACCTACTCGATCTACTTCGTGCTGGTGCTGCTCGGCCTGCGCTCCTGGTGGCTGAGCACCCGTGAGTCGCGCACCCCCACCGACAACGTCCCGCAGGGAGCCCTGGCATGACCACCCATCAGAATGACGCCCAGGTCGACGAGTTGGTGCTCGACCCGGTCGAGCGGGCGATCGCCGACATCGCCCTCGGCCGCGCCGTGATCGTGGTCGACGACGAGGACCGCGAGAACGAGGGCGACATCGTCTTCGCCGCCTCCGCCGCCACCCCCGAGCTGATGGCCTTCACCATCCGCTACAGCTCCGGCGTGATCTGCGCCCCGATGACCGGCGAGGAGCTGGACCGCCTCAAGCTCCCGCCGATGACCCAGGTCAACGAGGACCGCAAGGGCACCGCGTACACCGTCTCGGTGGACGCCCGCGAGGGGGTCGACACCGGCATCTCCGCCGCCGACCGCGCCCGCACCGTCCGGCTGCTGTCCTCGGCCGGCACCGAGCCGGGCGACCTGACCCGCCCCGGGCACGTCTTCCCGCTGCGCGCCGTCGACGGCGGCGTGCTGGTCCGCCCCGGTCACACCGAGGCCGCCGTCGACCTGGCCCGGCTCGCCGGTCTGCCGCCGGCCGGCGCGATCGCCGAGGTGGTCAACGACGACGGCACCATGGCCCGGCTGCCCGAACTGGTCGCCTTCGCCCGCGAGCACGGCCTCGCGATCATCTCCATCGAGGACCTGATCGCCTACCGCCGCCGCACCGAACTGCACGTCGACCGGGCCGCGGTCACCGCCCTGCCCACCGTCCACGGCGAGTTCACCGCCGTCGGCTACAAGGGCACCCTCGACGGCGTCGAGCACATCGCCCTGGTGGCGGGCGGTCTCGACGCGGACGGGCGGCTGCCCGAGGGCGAGGACGTCCTCGTGCGGGTCCACTCGGAGTGCCTGACCGGCGACGTGTTCGGCTCGCTGCGCTGCGACTGCGGCCCCCAGCTGGAGGCCTCGCTGCGCCGGGTCGCCGAGTCCGGCCGCGGCGTGGTGCTCTACCTGCGCGGCCACGAGGGCCGGGGGATCGGCCTGGCGCACAAGCTGCGCGCCTACGAGTTGCAGGAGCAGGGGCGCGACACCGTCGACGCCAACCTGGACCTGGGCCTGCCCGCCGACGCCCGCGACTACAGCATCGCGGCGCAGATGCTGGTGGACCTCGGGGTCCGCTCGCTCACCCTGCTCACCAACAACCCCCACAAGCTCACCGCGCTCACCGAGCACGGTCTCAAGGTCAAGGGGCGCGAGCCGGTCGAGGTCACGCCCGGCGAGCACAACCTGCGCTACCTGCGCACCAAGCGCGACCGGATGGGTCACGACCTGCCCGGCCTCGGCTCCTGAACCCGTCACCCTCCACCGCCCACCACCCGTACGACGAACAGGAAGTAAGCACATGAGCGGCCACGGAGCCCCCGAGCTGATCATCGACGGCGCCGCCGACCTCAAGGTCGCCGTCGTCGCCGCCCAGTGGCACGACCAGGTGATGAACGGCCTGCTGGACGGCGCCCACCGCGCCCTCAAGGAGCTGGGCATCACCGAGCCGACGGTGCTGCGGGTCCCCGGCACCTTCGAGCTGCCGGTCGCCGCCAAGCGCCTCGCGGACCGCGGCTTCGACGCCGTGATCGCCCTCGGCGTCGTGATCCGCGGCGGCACCCCGCACTTCGACTACGTCTGCCAGGCGGCCACCGCGGGCCTCACCCAGGTCAGCGTGGACACCGGCGTCCCGGTCGGCTTCGGCGTGCTGACCTGCGACAACGAGGAGCAGGCGCTGGACCGCGCCGGCCTGCCGGGCTCCGCCGAGGACAAGGGCCACGAGGCCGTCACCGCGGCCGTCGCCACCGCGCTGGCGCTGAACCTGCTCTGACGCCACCGGCCCCATATCCCCGCGCCGCGCCGCCGCGCCGCCGCGCACTCCCGGTCCCGGACCGTGGCCGTCCACCGGACTGTCCACGGTCCGGGACCGTTTACCGCCCGTCAGCCCGCACGCCGTATGGTGAGTCCATCATGGCTTCGAAGACATTCGAGGAGCTCTTCGCCGAGCTCCAGCAGAAGGCCGCCACCGGCGACCCCTCGTCCTCCCGTACCGCGCAGCTCGTCCAGCAGGGCGTCCATGCGATCGGCAAGAAGGTCGTCGAGGAGGCCGCCGAGGTCTGGATGGCCGCCGAGTTCCAGTCGGACGAGCAGACGGCGGAGGAGATCTCGCAGCTCCTCTACCACCTTCAGGTGATGATGATCGCCCGCGGGCTGACGCTCGACGACGTCTACAAGTACCTCTGATCACGTACCCCTGATCCCGGTTCGAACCGCACACCCCCCGACAGGTAAGGAACCAACCTCCCATGCTGCGCATCGCCGTCCCCAACAAGGGTTCTCTCTCGGGTCCCGCGGCGGAGATGCTCCATGAGGCCGGGTACCGCCAGCGGAAGGACCCCAAGGAGCTCGTCCTCGTCGACCCGGACAACCAGGTCGAGTTCTTCTTCCTCCGCCCGCGCGACATCGCGGTGTACGTCGGCTCCGGCCGGCTGGACGTCGGCATCACCGGCCGTGACCTGCTGCTGGACTCGCACTCCAACGCGGAGGAGGTGCTCGCCCTCGGCTTCGCCGGGTCGACCTTCCGCTTCGCCCGTCCCGAGGGCGTCGACGTCGAGGACGTCAAGGGCCTGGAGGGTCTGCGGATCGCCACCTCCTACACCGGTCTGGTCGAGCAGCACCTCGCCGACCACGGGGTGAAGGCGACCGTCACCAAGCTGGACGGCGCGGTGGAGACCGCGGTGCAGCTGGGCGTCGCCGACGTGATCGCCGACGTGGTGGAGACCGGCACCAGCCTCCGCAACGCCGGGCTGGAGGTGTTCGGCGAGCCGATCCTGGTCTCCGACTCCGTGGTGATCCGCCCCAAGGGCGCGGGCGAGGACCCGGCGGTGGACCAGTTCCTGCGTCGCCTCCAGGGCGTGCTGGTGGCCCGCCGCTACGTGCTGATGGACTACGACATCCGCGCCGAGAAGGTCGGCGAGGCCGTCGGGCTCACCCCCGGCCTGGAGTCGCCGACCGTCTCCCCGCTGCACACCGAGGGCTGGGTGGCGGTGCGGGCGATGGTGCTCCGCAAGGAGGCCCAGCGGATCATGGACGACCTGTGGAGCATCGGCGCCCGGGCCATCCTGGTCACCAACATCCACGCCTGCCGCCTCTGACCCCAGGTCGGCCGACCTCGCCGTCGGCCGCGCGGATAAGCAACGGTTGAATGGGGCGGGGACGCCGAGCGGCGTCCCCGCCCTTTCGCCTGCACGACCCTTCGTCCGTCTACCCCTGAACCACCCCCACCGGAGCCCCCCGTGTCCACGCCCGTCGAGTTCCCCGTCACCTGGGCGCCGCGCCGCACCCGCGCCGTGCTGCTGCCGGTCTGCGTGCTGTTGGTGGTGCTGTTCGCCGCGATGGCCCTCGCGCTCCCGGCGAACTGGCAGCTGAACGACCGGATCATGATGCTGCTCAGCGGGGTGCTGTTCGCGGGCGTCGGTCTGATGCTGGCCCGCCCCCGGGTGAGCGCCGACGCCGAGGGCGTGACGGTGGTCAACTTCGTCCGCAGCCGCCGGCTCGCCTGGGCCGAGATCGTCCGGGTCAACTTCCGTCAGGGCGACCCGTGGGCCACCCTCGACCTCGCCGACGGCACCTCGCTCGCCGCGGTCGGCATCCAGTCCGGCGTCGGCAAGGACCAGGCGATCGCGGACGCCCGTGCGCTGCGCGACCTGGTCGAGCAGCACTCCCGGGTCTGAGACCGGGCGGGCCCGAACACTCCTGCTGCCGTCGCACGGGTATGGTCTACGCTGGTAAAAGCAGGGCAAAGTCTCCGTCCTGCCCGAAAACGATCTGATCGACGAGATCTGATCCGCGCGATCCGATCCACGCGATCATCCGCAACGACCGTCTGTTACGACCAGAGGAGTGACACACCCCCTCGATGGACGATCCGTCCGGTAGTACCTGCGCCGCCCACCTTCCTGCCCACGGAAGGCAGGCGGCACTGTGATCACCGCCTGGCTGCTGTTGCTCGCGGCCCTCCTGCTCATCCTCGCCAACGGCCTGTTCGTGGCCGCCGAGTTCGCCTTCGTGACCGTCGAGCGCGGGGCGGTGGAACGTTCCGCCGAGGCCGGCGACGTCAAGTCCGGCCGGGTCGCCCGGGCCGTGCGACACCTCTCCTTCGAGCTCTCCGGCGCCCAGCTCGGCATCACCGTCACCTCGCTGGTGGTCGGCATGCTCGCCGAGCCGGCGCTGTCCACCCTGCTCAAGCCGGTGTTCACCGGCCTCGGCCTGTCCGACGATGCCGCCCGCGGCGCCGCTGTGATCATCGGCATGGGCGCGGCCACCGTGGTGCAGATGGTGATCGGCGAGCTGGTCCCGAAGAACTGGGCGATCTCCCGCCCGCTCCAGACGGCCCGCGCCGTCGCCGCCCCGCACATGGCGTTCTCGATCGCCTGCCGGCCGCTGATCCGCTTTCTCAACGGCGCGGCCGACCGGACGGTCCGTGCCCTCGGCGTCGAGCCGCAGGAGGAGCTGGGCCACGCCCGCACCCCGGCCGAACTGGTCTCGCTGGCCCGCCACTCGGCGAAGGCCGGCGCGATAGACGAGGAGTCGGCCCGGCTGTTCGTACGCACGCTGGGCCTGGGCGAGCTGACCGCCGAGTCCGTGATGACCCCGCGCGTCGACGTCGCCGCGCTCCAGCGCGACGCCACCGCCTCCGACGTGGTCAACCTGACCCGCGCCACCGGCCTGTCCCGCTTCCCGGTCTACACCGACAGCCTGGACGAGGTCACCGGCATCGTCACGCTCAAGGACGCCCTCGCCGTCCCGGCCGCCCAGCGTGGCCGGACCCGGGTGGCCGAACTCGCCTCGCCCCCGCTGCTGGTGCCCGAGACGCTGCCCGCCGAGCGGCTGCTCGACCAGCTGCGCCGCCTCCAGCCGATGGCCATCGTGGTCGACGAGTACGGCGGCACCGCCGGCGTCGTCACCGTCGAGGACATCGTCGAGGAGATCGTCGGCGAGGTGCAGGACGAGCACGACCCGGCCGACCGCCCCGAGCTGCTGCCGCTGCCCCCGGTGGACGGCCTGCCCGCCTGGGAGGCCGACGGCCGGGCCCGGATCGACCAGCTGGAGGCCATCGGCCTGCACGCCCCGGACGGCCCGTACGAGACGCTGGCCGGCCTGGTCGCCGACCTGCTCGGCAAGCTCCCCGAGGTGGGCGAGTGGGCCGAACTGCCGGGCTGGCGCCTCACCGTGACCGGCGTCGACCGGCGCCGCACCAGCCAGGTCCGGGTGGAACGCACCAGCGCGCCCGCGCGCTTCGGTGAGGACGGGGAGGACACCCGATGACCGTGCTCCAACTGGCCGTCGCCCTCCTGCTCCTGCTGGGCAACGCCTTCTTCGTCGGCGCCGAGTTCGCCGTCGTCTCGGTGCGCCGCAGC
The DNA here is from genome assembly GCF_040302625.1 of Kitasatospora sp. NPDC097643. Taxonomy (NCBI): domain Bacteria; kingdom Bacillati; phylum Actinomycetota; class Actinomycetes; order Kitasatosporales; family Streptomycetaceae; genus Kitasatospora; species Kitasatospora sp. NPDC097643. The sequence goes on from NZ_JBEOSA010000010.1 coordinate 142,137, forward strand.
CAGATCGAGCCGCTCGCCGAGGCCGGGCACAAGCGCGCCAGGGTCGTGCTGCACGCGCTGACCAACGTCTCCGCGATGCTGGCCGCCGCCCAGCTCGGCATCACCGTCTGCTCGCTGGGCCTGGGTGCCCTCGCCGAGCCGACCATCGCCGGCCTCCTGGAGCCGCTGTTCCACGCGATCGGCGTCCCGCCCGGCCTGATGCACCTGCTCTCGTACGGGATCTCGCTCGCCCTCGTGGTCTTCCTGCACATGGTGATGGGCGAGATGGTGCCGAAGAACCTGGCCATGGCCGGCCCGGAGCGGGCCGCGCTCTGGCTCGGCCCGCCGCTGGACCGGCTGGCCCGCTGGCTCGCCCCGGTGATCCGGGTGCTCAACGCCTTCGCCAACGGCGTGCTGCGGCTGTTCCGGGTCGAGCCCAAGGACGAGGTCGAGTCGGTCTTCACCACCGAGCAGCTGATGTACCTGCTGCTCGACTCCCGGGACGCCGGCCTGCTCGACGAGGACCGCCAGGAGCGCCTGGAGGACGCCCTCGAACTGGGCCGCCGCCCGGTCACCGAGGTGCTGCTCGAGCCCGAACAGCTGGTCACCGTGGACACCAAGGTGACCGCCGCCGAGGTCGAGGAGCTCGCCCTGCGCACCGGCTTCTCGCGCTTCCCGGTCACCGACGGCGACCCGGCCGGCCACGGCTACCTGGGCTACCTGCACCTCAAGGACGTCCTGGACGTGGACGACCCCGCGGCGCCCGTCCCGGCCCGGCTGTGGCGGCCCATCACGGTGCTGCGCGGCAGCCTCCCGCTGGACGACGCCCTCGGCGCGATGCGCCGGGCCACCTGCCACCTGGCCGCCGTCCTGGACCAGGACGGGCGCACGCTCGGCGTGGTCATGCTGGAGGACGTGCTGGAGGAGCTGGTCGGCGAGATGCACGACCCGGACCACCGCTCGGCGGCCTGACCACGGTTTCCCGGTTCCGCCGGCGGCCCGTCCGGCCGCCGGCGGTTCCGCTCCGCGGACGAACCGCCGGGGAGCCGGTCGTCAGCCGCGGCCGTCGATCAGCTCCCCGTACGCCTGGACGAGGTCGGGCAGCCGCAGGGTCGCCAGGTCCTCGCGGCCCGGCGGCTCGCGCAGCAGCGAGAGCCGCAGGTCCCGGTAGGCGCAGGACTTCTCGTACAGGGTGCGGATGAACCGGCCGTTGCCCAGCTCGTCGATCCAGCCCTCGCGGACCACGTGGGTGCAGATGCTGGCGAGCTCCTCGGCCGCGTCCTCGTCCCAGCCGTCGCCGTCCCGCCCGGCCAGCGCCGCGCCGATCGCGGTGAGCTCGTTCGGGCGGTAGCTGGGGAAGTCCACTCGGGTGGTGAAGCGGGAGTTGAGTCCGGGGTTGGTGGCGAGCAGCCGGTTCATGCCCTCGGGGTAGCCGGCCAGGATCACCACCAGCCGGTCGCGGTTGTCCTCGGCGCGCTTGAGCAGCACCTGGAGCGCCTCGTCGCCGTAGGCGTCGCCCTTGGTGTAGCCGGAGTTGGAGAGGCTGTAGGCCTCGTCGATGAAGAGCACGCCGTCCAGCGCGGAGTCGATCAGCTCGTTCGCCTTGACCGCGGTCTGGCCGAGGAACTCGCCGACCAGGTCCGCCCGTTGGGCTTCGACCAGGTGGTCGCCGGAGAGCAGGCCGAGGGCGTGGAAGACCCGCCCGAGGATCCGGGCGACGGTGGTCTTGCCGGTGCCGGAGGGGCCGGAGAAGACGAAGTGGCGCTTGGGCGGCTGGACCGGCAGGCCCTGCTCGGCGCGGAGTCTGGACATCCGCAGCTGGGCGGAGAGCGCCCGCACCTGGCGTTTGACCGGTTCCAGGCCCACCATCAGTGAGAGTTCGGCCAGGGCGGCGTCCAACTCGCGCTCGTCCCCGCCCGGTTGGGCGGAGGGCGCGGGTGGGGTACGGGTCTGCGCCTCGCCCCGGACGGGCTGCGGCGCCGGGCCGGCCGGTCCGGCGGGGGCGGCCGATCCGGAGCGCTCACCGGCGGCCTGCGACGGGGACCCGACCGGGGCGCCGTCGCCCGGCCCGGGGCCCGCGGCGAAGCCGGCCGGCGTGCCGGAACCGGGCCCCTCGGTGAAGCCCGGTTCCCCGGCGAGCCCGGCGCCGTCGCTCTCCACGTCGACATCGATGTCGCCCTCGGCCGGGCCCGGCCCACCGGCGAACCCGGTGCCGTCACCGAAGCCGAGCCCCTCCGCGTACCCGGTCTCGTCCTGGTACACCGCCTCCGCTCCGGCGTCCTCCGGCCCGGCCGAGCGCTCGCCCGCCAGCAGCCCGTCCGCCAGGGCGTCCTCGGCCGAGATGGCGGCGAGCCGGGCCGCGGTGTCCATGAAGGCCGGGTCGGCCCGGTGCACCGCCCGGTAGAGCGGCAGCGCCGCCGCGCTGCGCCCGGCCCCCTCGTACGCCCGGCCCAGCCAGTACCGCAGCTCCTTGCGCTGGGGCTGTTCGGAGCGGCAGCGGGCCAGCGAGGTGGCCAGCGGGGTCTGGGCCTGGGCGCACATGTCCAGGCGGACCCGCGCCATGCCCGCGAACAGCCCGGCCTCGATGCCGAGCAGCGGGTCGTCCAGCAGCCGGTCGGTGTCCCGGATCAGCTGCTCCCAGTCCTTGAGCAGATAGGACCGGCAGGCGTACAGGAACTGGGCGGACGGGTCCTCGCTGGGCGCCGGGCACTGCTCCAGCGCCCGGTCCAGCTCGGCCAGGTGACGGCCGTCCAGCCAGTGCGAGGCGTGCGCCAGCGCGAGGTCGCGGGCGTCCTCCAGGACGGGTTGCACCCACCAGCCGAGCCAGTACCAGGAGCCGAGCGGCCGACGGTGGCGGCGCCGCTGCTCGCCGAACCGTTTCTGGTTGCGGTACATGGCCAGCAGGGCCGCCGAGGTGTCGCTGCGCAGGGCGTGCAGGCCGAGCCAGGCGTCGGCCATGCCCGGGTCCAGCCGGACGGCCGAGCGGAACTCCTCCTCGGCGCGGGCGTAGGCGCCCGCCGTGTACGCGTCCATGGCACGCAGCCACGCGCGGTCGGCGAGCCGGTCCGGGCCGCCCCCATTGCTGTCGGAACTGTCCACCGTCGTCACTCACGCCCCCCGCGGTGTGGCCCGGGGCCCGGCCGGCGGGTCGCCTGCACGCAGCCGGGCCGGTGGTCGATGGCCCCCGGAGCGCATATGCGCCTGCTGGAAATCGTACCGGCGCGACGCTGATCCGGAAGGGTGCCGCACAGAGTCAAATACGATCGTGTGCGCGGCTGTTGAGCGGCCGCGGGGCGCTTCGCGGGCGGCCGTCGAGGGGCCGCCGGTGCGCTGCCGGGCCGCTGCGCGCGGCCGCCAGGGGCGGGCGGAGACGGTGCCCCCGGCTCACGGGGGAACAAGCCGGGGGCACCGGGTCAAAGTGACCGGAACTTCGCGTTCCGGCGACTGAGGAGAACCTAATTCTTGGCGATACCGCAGGTCAAGGGCTTGTTGTAGGTTCACGGACGGTGCCCGGCATGATCCGTCCGGTCACCCCGTCGACCCGCGTTCCGGCGTACGGGCGGCTCGGATCACCGACGAAATGCGCCGATTCGGCCCGCGCCCAGCCGACCCAGAAGTCGGCCAGCTCCGGCCCGTCCCGCCGCTCGCCGCGTCGCCGGGCCGCCGCCGCGTCCAGCTCCATCCAGATCAGCCGCGCCAGCCACGGCCGCACCGCCCGCCGCCCCGCGCCGACCCCCTCGACCAGCACCACCGGGGCGGCAGGTACCGCGGCGGTGCCCTCGAAGCGGCGCAGTGTCCAGTCGTACACCCGGTACGCGGTGTCCCGCCCGGCCGCCAGCGGAGCCAGCACCTGCTCGCTCAGCCGCCCGGTCCAGCCGAACGGCTCGGCATGGGTGGCCAGGTCGTCGAGGTGGACCACCGGCGCCCCGCCGAGCGCGGCGGCCAGCCGCCCGGTGAAGGTCGTCTTGCCCGAGCCCGCGTGCCCGTCCACCGCGACCAGCCGCACCGGCCCGCAGGACGGCGGCAGGGCGCGCAGCTCCGCCGCCAGTGCGCCCAGTGCGCCCGGTGCGTCGCGCTGGGTGTCGCTCTGGGTGTCGCGCTGGATGTCGCCCGGCGGGCGCCGAGAGGGGGAGGGGAGGGGTCCGGATACAGCCACAACGTCAACCCTACGGTGCGGTAGCCAACCAGGTCGGACAGTTCATCGCCGCTGGTCGTGACGGCAGCGCGCCTTTCGGGCATACTCGCTTCGCCACGCCTGTGAACGGCCGTTCACCGCAACCCGGTGCCGGTCGGGCCGACCTGCCACACCCGCGCCGGACCCCCCACCCCCGTTGGGCCGGTGCCCGATCGAGGAGGCGACCGCCGCCATGACCCCGTCCCCTGTGAAGCCCGTGGAGCGCCAGCTGCCCAGCGAGGAGGCCCGCGAGCTGCTGAGCCTCACCCGGGACCTGGTCCAGCGCGAGCTCCAGCCGCGCGCGGCCGAGGACGAGGCCGCCGGCCGCTTCCCGCGTGAGGTCTTCCGCACGCTCGGTGAGGCCGGCCTGCTGTCGCTCCCGTACGAGGAGAAGTACGGCGGCGGCGAGCAGCCCTACGAGGTGTACCTCCAGGTCCTGGAGGAGCTGGCGGCCGGCTGGCTGGCCGTCGGCCTCGGCGTGAGCGTGCACACCCTCTCCTGCCACGCGCTGGCCACCTTCGGCACCGAGCAGCAGCGCGCGGCCTGGCTGCCCGGCATGCTCTCCGGCGAGCAGCTCGGCGCCTACTGCCTCTCCGAGCCGCAGTCCGGCTCGGACGCGGCCGCGCTGCGCACCCGCGCCGAGCTGGACGGCGAGGAGTACGTCGTCAACGGCACCAAGGCGTGGATCACCCACGGCGGTGCGGCCGACTTCTACAGCGCCCTGGTGCGCACCAGCGGCGAGGGCGCCAAGGGCATCAGCTGCCTGCTCGTCCCCGGCACCCAGCCCGGCCTCTCGGCCGCCCAGCCGGAGCACAAGATGGGCATGCGCTCCTCGCCGACCGCGCAGGTGCACTTCGACGGCGCCCGGGTCCCGCGCGAGCGGCTGATCGGCGAGGAGGGCCAGGGCTTCCAGATCGCGCTCGCCGCGCTGGACTCCGGCCGTCTCGGCATCGCCGCGTGCGCGATCGGCGTGGCCCAGGCCGCGCTGGACCTCGCGGTCGACTACGCGGGCACCCGCCGCCAGTTCGGCCGTCCGATCGCCGACTTCCAGGGCCTGTCCTTCATGCTCGCCGACATGGCCACCCAGATCGAGGCCGGGCGGGCGCTCTACCTGTCCGCCGCCCGGCTGCGCGACGCCGGCCGTCCGTTCTCCAAGGAGGCGGCGATGGCCAAGCTGTTCTGCACCGACACCGCGATGCGGGTGACCACCGACGCCGTCCAGGTGCTCGGCGGCTACGGCTACACCCAGGACTTCCCGGCCGAGCGCTTCATGCGCGAGGCCAAGGTGCTTCAGATCGTCGAGGGCACCAACCAGATCCAGCGGCTGGTGATCGGCCGCCACCTCACCAAGGGCTGAGCCGAGGGCTGAGCCGAGGGCCGACACACGGGCCCGAGGTCTCCTGAACGGCCGCCGGCCGTCACTCCAGGGTGCGGAGTGACGGCCGGCGGCGTCTTCGAACTCGTGGCAACTCGCCAGCGCGACAGGCGGATCAGCGCCGGACCAGGCGGCGCCGCTGCTCCGGGATCACGGGCAGCGCCGGCAGCGCCGAGCGCGCCGGGCTGCTCGCGGCGACCCGCTCCGGCCGGTGCAGCACCGCGTGCGAGAACGGCTGGGTGCGCCAGTCGAGTTCGGCCGGCAGCTTGAACAGCGCGTCGAACCCGGTCGGGCGGGCGTCCTGCTGGGCCTCCACCTCGGCCAGGTCGTCGGTCGGCGCGCCCGAGCCCGAGCAGATCGCGGGGGCGAAGGGGTTCCAGGCGGTCGGCAGCAGCGCGTGCATCGGCAGCCGCTCCTCGTCGGCCACCAGCGCGATCGGACGGCGGCACTCGGGGCAGTGCACCCGGAAGATCTCCCAGGTGTCGGCCTCACCCGGGTCGGTGCCCGGTCCGTGGCCGTGGTCGACCGCGAGGCCCTCGCGGTCGGCCCTATCGTCGGTCTCGTCGGCGCCCAGGGCGCGCTGGTCAGTAGCAGGCATGAGGATCCCCCTAGGATCGGGCCCGGCGTGGTCGCCCGGGGCCACAACCAGCACTTCCCTGCGATTCGGCCTCATAACCCTGCGGTCCGGCGCACTGTGATGCACCGCGGGTGTGTCCTTGGCCACATTCGCCCGGCATGTGCCCGCGTGACACCTGCGGCAGCCGCCGGTGACACCGCGTGCGCCCCCCGTGCCCCCGACCGGGTAGGTTGGCCGCTGTGGAGGATCTCGACCAACGCATCGTCCAGCTGCTCCTCGAGGACGGCCGGATGAGCTACACGGACCTGGGCAAGGCCACCGGCCTGTCCACCTCGGCGGTGCACCAGCGGGTGCGCCGCCTGGAGCAGCGCGGGGTGATCCGCGGTTACACCGCGATCATCGACCCCGACGCCGTCGACCTGGCGCTGACCGCGTTCATCTCGGTCAAGCCCTTCGACCCCAGCGCGCCGGACGACACCCCCGACCGCCTGGCCGGCCTGCCCGAGATCGAGGCCTGCCACAGCGTCGCCGGGGACGAGAACTACATCCTCAAGGTCCGCGTCGGCGCCCCCGGCGACCTGGAGGACCTGCTCGCCCGGATCCGCAGCGCGGCCGGCGTCTCCACCCGGACCACCGTCGTCCTCTCCACCCCGTACGAGGCGCGACCCCCGAAGCTCTGAGGGCGAACCCCGGGGGTGCAGACTTGGGCGCATGACCGAAAGCACCCTCCCGACCGTCCTGCTGCGCGGCGGCGCCGTCTACAGCCCCGCCGACCCCTTCGCCACCGCGATGCTCGTCGAGGGCGGGCACGTCGCCTGGGTCGGCAGCGACGGCGCCGCCGAGGCGTACGCCGGGACGGCCGACGAGATCGTCGAGCTGGACGGCGCCCTGGTCACCCCCGCCTTCGTCGACGCCCATGTGCACGCCACCGCCACCGGCCTGGCGCTCACCGGCCTCGACCTCACCGGCAGCCCCTCGCTGGCCGCCACCCTCGCCGCGGTCACCGCCTTCGTCGAGGCGCAGCCGGAGCGCGGCGGGGTGCTCATCGGCCACGGCTGGGACGAGAGCGGCTGGCCCGAGGGCCGCCCGCCCACGCTCGCCGAACTCGACGAGGCCGCCTGGGGCGCCGCGCTCTACCTCTCCCGCACCGACGTGCACTCCGCCCTCGCCACCACCGAGCTGCGCGCCCTCACTCCCGGCCTCGCCGACCGCCCCGGGTACGCCCCGCAGGGCCCGCTCACCAAGGACGCCCACCACGCCGTCCGGCAGACCGCGCTCGCCCGCCTCACCCCCGAGCAGCGAGGCCGGGCCCAGCGCGCCACCCTCGCCCGGGCCGCCGAACTCGGCATCGGCGCCCTGCACGAGTGCGCCGGCCCGGAGATCTCCTCCGAGGCGGACCTGGCCGCCCTGCTGGCCCTCGCCGCCGACGGCGAGGGGCCCGAAGTCTTCGGCTACTGGGGCGAGTTGGGCGGCATCGAGACGGCCCGCCGGCTCGGCGCGGTGGGCGCCGGCGGCGACCTCTTCGTCGACGGCGCGCTCGGCTCGCGCACCGCCTGCCTGCACCACCCGTACCAGGACGCCGACCACACCGGCACCGCCTACCTGACCGCCGAGCAGGTCGCCGACCACGTCGCCGCCTGCACCGAGGCCGGGTTGCAGGCCGGCTTCCACGCCATCGGCGACGCGGCCGTGGCCGCCGTCCTCGACGGCGTCCGGGCGGCCGGCGAGCGGGTCGGCGCCGACCGGGTCCGGGCCCTGCGCCACCGCGTCGAGCACGCCGAGGCGCTGGACGACAAGGCCATCGCCGCGTTCGCCGAACTCGGCCTCACCGCCTCCGTCCAGCCCGCCTTCGACGCCGCCTGGGGCGGCCCGGACGGCATGTACGTGCAGCGCCTCGGCGCCGAGCGGGCCGCCGTGCTCAACCCCTTCGCCGCGCTGCTGCGCGCCGGTGTCCCGCTCGCCTTCGGCTCGGACGCCCCGGTCACCCCGCTCGACCCGTGGGGCACCATCCGCGCGGCCGCCTTCCACCGGACCCTCGACCACCGGATCTCGGTCCGCGCCGCCTTCACCGCCCACACCCGCGGCGGCTGGCGCGCGATCGGCCGCGACCACGACGGCGTGCTCGTCCCCGGCGCGGTGGCCAGCTACGCGATCTGGGCCGCCGACGAGCTGGTCGTCCAGGCCCCCGACTCCCGGGTGGCCGGCTGGTCCACCGACCCGCGCTCCGGCACCCCCGGCCTGCCCGACCTCACCCCCGGTCACCCCCTCCCGACCTGCCTGCGCACCGTGGTCCGCGGCCGGACGGTGTACCAGCGCTGAGCAGGCCCTGGCGGCGGCCCACCGGCCGGGCGGGATCCGGTGTGCCGCCCGCCGGTCCTCGTACCACCCTCACCTCACGGTCACCTGACGTTCCGGGGTACCGTCTTCGGACAGCGTCCGAACAAGCAAGCCCAGGAAGATGGTGCGCCGGTGGCCATGCCCGTCACCCAGGAGCGGTCCGGGACCGCGCCCGAGCCGCCGGAGTCGACGTCGGAGCCGGTGCAGCAGCCCGGCCGGGGCGCCCGTGCCCTCGCCAAGGTCCGTGCCGGGCTGCCCCGGACCGGCCTCGCGGCGCTGGCCGGCCTGCTGCTCGCGCTCGCCTTCCCGCCCTTCGACCTGTGGCCGCTCTCCCTGCTCGGCGTCGCCGCGCTGTCCCTGCTCACCCGGGGCCGCACCGCCCGCCAGGCCGCCTGGACGGGCTTCGCCTTCGGTCTGCCGTTCTTCCTGATGCTGCTCAGCTGGCTTCGGGTGGTCGGCTGGGACGCGACGATCGGCCTGTCGATCGTCGAGGCGCTCTTCCTCGCGGCCCTCGGCAGCGGTCTGGCCGTCACCTCCCGGCTGCCCGGCTGGCCGCTCTGGGCGGCCTGCCTCTGGATCACCCAGGAGTGGGCGCGCGACCGGCTGCCGCTCGGCGGCTTCCCCTGGGGCCGGCTCGCCTTCGCCAACACCGCGACCCCGTACACCCCGCTGGCCGCGCTCGGCGGCGCCCCGCTGGTGACCTTCGCGGTGGCCCTCTCGGGCGCCCTGCTCGGCTGGGCCGCGCTGCGGCTGCGCGGGCCGGGCCGGGCCCCGAAGGCCGCCGCCCTGGCGGCGCTGGGCGCGGTGGCCGCGCTGCTGGCCGGCTACCTCGTCCCGGTGCCGACCGCGCCCGCCGACACCGTCAAGGTCGCCATCGTCCAGGGCAACGTGCCCAACCCGGGCATGGACTTCCTCGGCCGCCCGATGATGGTCCTCAACAACCACGCGCAGGCGACCGAGCGGCTGGCCGCCGACATCAGGTCGGGCAAGGTCGAGCGCCCGGACATCGTGATCTGGCCGGAGAACTCCTCCGACCTCGACCCGTTCAGCGACCCGCTCGCCTACCAGCGCATCGACCAGGCCGTGAAGACCATCGGCGTGCCCACCCTGGTCGGCACCCTGGTGGACGGCCCGGACGCCCAGCACGTCCAGAACGAGGGCATCGTCTGGGACCCGAAGACCGGCCCCGGCGCCTCCTACACCAAGCAGCATCCCGTCCCGTTCGGCGAGTACGTGCCGTTCCGCGACCAGCTGATGAAGGTGATCACCCGCCTCCAGCGGGTCGCCCGGGACTTCTACCCCGGCGACCACAACGGCGTGATGCAGCTGGGCCCGGCCCGGATCGGCGACGTGATCTGCTTCGAGGTCGCGTACGACGAGATCGTCCGCGACACCGTCGACAGCGGCGCCCGCGTCCTGGTGGTGCAGACCAACAACGCCACCTACGCGAAGACCGGCCAGCCCGAGCAGCAGCTCGCGATGAGCCGGCTGCGCGCGGTCGAGCACGGCCGGGCCGTCCTGATCGCCGCCACCAGCGGCATCAGCGCCGTCATCGCCCCGGACGGCACCGTGGTGCAGCGCACCGAGGAGCTGACCGCCGCGGAGCTGTCGGCCAACGTCCCGCTGCGCGACGACACCACGGTCGCCGACCGGGTCGGCGCCGCACCGGAGTGGACCCTGGCCATCGGCGGCCTGCTGGCCTGCGCCGCGGGCGTCCTGGTCACCCGGCGCAGGAAGACGACCGCCGGAACACCCGCCACCGGGGATTCGTTGGACCAGGTGGTGCCGTAGCCGGCCCGGACCTCCCGTGCGGCGCGCAGAGCACCGCATGGAGTGGATTCGTACCGTGACTCAGCAAGCTACCCCTGCCCGTCCGGCCTCGCGCGGACGGCTCCGCCGGGTGCTGCCGCTGCTGATCACCGCCTGGCTGGTGCTGGAGATCTGGCTGCTGGTCCAGGTGGGTTCGGCGCTGGGCGGCTTCACCGTCCTGCTGCTGCTCATCGCCGGCGCGCTGATCGGCGGCTCGCTGATCAAGCGGGCCGGACTGAAGGCGCTGTCCGCGGCGATCGAACAGAGCAAGGACCCGAAGTCGCAGCAGCCCCAGACCGGCACCAGCATGACCGTGCTGGCCGGCCTGCTGCTGATCGTCCCGGGCTTCCTGTCGGACGCCGTGGCGCTCACCCTGCTCTTCCCGCCCACCCGGGCGCTCTGGCGGGCGGCCGGTCGGCGGGTCGCGGACAGGGCGCTGCGCAGCACCGCCGCCGCCGGCACCGCCCCGTTCGCGGACGCGATGCGGCTCCAGGAGCAGCTGCGCATCCACCGCCCGGACGGCAAGGTGATCCAGGGCGAGGTGGTCGAGCCGGACGCCGGCCCGCGCGGCCCGCAGGGCCCGGACACCTCCTACCGCCCGCCGATCACCGGCTGAGCGGCTGACGGGCGCCCCCGGCAGGCGGGCGCCCCCGTCAGGTACCGCGAAGAGGGCAACACGAAGAGGGCAACGCGAAAGGGACCCTGGTGACCAGGGTCCCTTTTCGCGTCCTCCCGCCGCGGCGGGAGCGGGGTCAGGCGCTCTTGCGGGTGTCCCGCGGGTGTACCGCGAGGTTCATCCCACCGGAACGGAGTACGGCCAGCCGCTCGGCCAGCACCTCCTCCAGCTCCTCGCGCGTCCGGCGCTCCATCAGCATGTCCCAATGGGTGCGCGTGGGCTTGACCTTCTTCTCCTCCGGCTCGTCACCGTCGAGAAGTGCTGCTTCCTGGCCACAGAAGCGGCATTCCCACACCGGGGGGATCTCCGCCTCGACCGAGAAAGGAACCTCGAATCGGTGTCCGTTCTGACATGCGTACTCGACGGTCTGGCGGGGAGCCAGATCGATACCACGGTCGGTCTCGTAGCTAGTGGCCCCGAGTCGCGTGCCGCGGAGAGCTCGCTCGCTCATGAATCGTGCCTCCCGGGCTTATGGCCCACAGGACTAGTGGTCGCTGTTCTTCGTCGTTCGGTCAACGCTCGGCTTCCGACGAAGATTCCCGTCCCGGGACATGCGTCGTCTGTCGTGCCGCCCCTGTTTGTACCCATCGGCGCCCGATTTGTCACATCTGGCCGGGGATATCACCCAAGGTGTCACCTATTTCACATCTGGTGATCGGTCGGCCTTTCCACGACGAGCGTACCGGGGCGGGAATCGACGGCCGTCGGCGCCCCCGCGGCCCGTCCTCAGGAGATCGGACGGGAACGGATCATCGGCTCGCCCTTGGCGAGGTCGATCGGGTGGGCCGGCGGGGCCGGTTCGGCCGGAAGGACCAGCGGCGGGCGGTCCGGCCGGGGCGGCAGCTCGGCGGCCGCCTCGGTGCGGGTGTCGCGGTGCGGCAGCAGGGCGATCACCGCGTCCCGCAGCGCGGCCGGGGCCTCGTCGTCCAGCGGGTCGACGGTCGCGGGCACCTGGAGCCGGACCGGCGCGCCGTTGCCGATCCGGGCGTAGCCGCGGCCGAGCGGGGCGTGCGCGGCGGGCACGATGTCCAGCGGCGCGCCGAGCGCGGCGTGGCCCTCCTCGGGTCCGACCGGGCCCAGCACCACCCGGGCCCTGGTGGTCGCCCGGACGGTCGGGGTGATCCGGTCCCGGGCCTCGATGTCGTCCGCGATCGCCACCGTGACCCGGGCGGCCCGGCCGTGCCGCAGCGGGAGCTCCAGCAGGTCCTGCGGGTCCGGGCGGCCCTCGGCCTGGGCGAGCTCGCTCAGCTCGGTCGGGTGGTCCAGCAGCAGCCAGAGCGGCCGGGTGGCGTCCTCCGGCGGGGCGGTGCCGGTGTGCCGGGCCGCGTTCAGCGCCGTCAGCCGGCGGTCGGTCTCCTGGGCGGCCCACTCCAGCGCGGCCAGCGCGCCGTGCAGGCTGGTCTCCACGGTGTGCACGCCGGGCCGGTTGACCAGGCAGGCGTGCTCGCCGGTGCCGGCGCCGTCGATCACCACCAGGTCGGCGTACGGGAGCACCTGGAGCGCGACCGAGCGGATCAGGCTGGAGGTGCCGTGCCCGGCGGCGCCGAGCACCAGCAGGTGCGGTTCGGCCGAGCGCGGCCCGGTGCGCCAGACCACCGGCGGCTGCTGGGTGATCGCGCCGCCCTGGCCGACCGGGATGGTCCGGGCGGTGCCGTCCTCGTCGGTGAAGCCCAGCACGATCTCGCCGGGTGCGGCGACGAAGCGCTGGGCGACGATGTCGGTGGGCAGCGGGACGAGCGCGGCGATCCGCAGCCGGTTGGACTCCTCGTCCCAGTCGAAGCGGTACTCCCGGGCGCGCCCGGCCTTGCCCTGGACGACCTGCTCGATCCGGGCCCGGGCGGCCGGCTCGGTGTCGGTGAAGTACGCCGGATAGGTGAGTTCCAGCCGGGAGAGCCGGCCCTCGCCGTCGAACTCCCAGGAGCTGAAGACGTTCTTGTAGCTGCCCTCGAAGTGGTAGAGCGGGTTGGCGTCCTCGGGTCCGCACAGGTACGGGGTGAGGGCCGAGTAGAGCGCGCCCAGCTTGACGTCGGCGACGTCCGGGGCGGGCGGGGCCGCGGCCGCCTTGGGGGCCCGCCCGGCCCAGGCGGCGCTGGCCATCAGCGCGATCAGGGCGAACAGCAGGCCGTGCGGCAGCAGGTAGATGCCGATCAGCATCGCGGCGACCAGGAACACGGTCGGGCCGCGGCGCTCCTTCGGGGTGGCCTGCCAGCGGCCCTTGGCCCAGGCGCTGTGGTGGCGCAGGCCGCGACCGATGACGGTGAGCGGGGCGAACATGTCGGAGGCGTGGTCCCCGGCGGTTCGGGCGACCTCACGGCCCTTGCTGAGATGGCGGTGGAGCGGCATTCCTTGACTCCCCGGGCGAGTGGGACGGGTGGTGTGGGGATGGGGCTCGATGGGGCTCGTGGTACGACGGGGCCCGGGGCGGTGGGATCCGCGCCCGGGCCCGTACGGGGGAGTGGCGGCGGCTAGAACCTGATGCCGCCGAGCAGGCTGGCGAGGCTGGCGCCGCCCGCGGTGATGCTCGGGGCGATCGAGGAGCCGGCGACGTAGAAGCCGAAGAGGGCGCAGACGATGGCGTGGGAGACCTTTAGTCCGTCCCTGCGGAAGAACAGAAAGGCGATGGTGCCGAACAGGACGATGCCGGAAATCGAGAGGATCACGCTCTGCTCCTCGGGAAGGGGGACAGGGACAGTGTCACGGAAAGTTCCCTAATCGTGACAAAAAGTAATAGATGATGGAACGGTGCAAATGGGTGGTTTTCCGGGGCAATGCCGCGCCGGCGCCCGGACGGCGGTATGCGAACCGGCCGGGACGGTGGCCGTGCACCGCACAGTTCCAGCTGCGGCGAGGCATTCCCGCCCGCCCGGCGGGACGTTTCCCCGGTGGCCGGGAAGTTCGCCCGAACGGCTCCGCAACCCGGGTGGCCGTGTGTCGTACCCCGCAAAGCCGCCATCCGGATTCCGGACGCCCGCTGGTCCGCCCGGCACCCGGCCGCTACGGTGCGGTACGCGCAGCCCGTGCCACCGACCCGACACCGGAGAGGCCCCCGCCATGACCGACGCCGCCAGCCAGCAGCCCGCCGACGCCCCCGACGCCGAGGTGATCGCCCTGGCCGGGAAGCTCTTCGACCTCGCCCGCGCCGGGGACGTCGACACCCTCGCGGCGTACGTGGACGCGGGTGCGCCGGCCGACCTCACCAACGACCGCGGCGACACCCTGGTCATGCTCGCCGCCTACCACGGCCACGCCGCCGCCGTCACCGCCCTGATCGAGCGCGGTGCCGACCCGAACCGGGCCAACGACCGCGGCCAGACCCCGCTGGCCGGCGCCGTCTTCAAGGGCGCCGAGGACGTGATCGACGCGCTGCTGGCCGGCGGCGCCGACCCCAAGGCCGGCGCGCCCTCCGCCGTGGAGACCGCCCTGATGTTCGGCAAGGCCGATCTGGTCGCCCGCTTCGAGGGCCGGTAGTCCGGGCGGCCGCCCGGGGTCGTAGGCTCTTTGACCATGGAGAGCACCACCACGGACCCCGGCGTCGTCGAGTTCCGCGTCACCGGCTTCGGCCACCCGGACGCGCAGGCGCTGTCGGCCGAGGTCCAGCAGGAGTACGTCCGCCGCTACGGCGACGGCGACCAGACCGTGCTGCACCCGGACGACTTCGAGCCGCCGGCCGGCCTGTTCCTGATCGCCTACCTCGACGGCCGGCCGGTCGCCTGCGGCGGCTGGCGGGCCAAGCAGGCCGGACCGCACGGGCTGCGCGACGGCGACGCCGAGCTCAAGCGGATGTTCGTCGTGCCCGCCGCCCGGGGCCGCGGCCTGGCCCGGGCCGTGCTGCGCCGGCTGGAGGAGACCGCCGTCGAGTCCGGGCGGACCCGCTTCATCCTGGAGACCGGCACCGAGCAGCCGGAGGCCGTCGCGCTGTACGGCTCCGGGGGGTACGTCGCGATCCGGAAGTTCGGCATCTACCGCGAGCACCCGCAGAGCATCTGCCTCGGCAAGGAGCTCGTCCCGGCGGTCTGATCGGGCGCCGGGCCGGGTAGGTTCCCCGTCGGTCCGAGGGGGATGGATGAGCCACCAAGCGTCAGGAGCCGAGCGGCTCCCCGAGCTGGCCGCGCCCGGCGGGGAGCTGGACCGGCTGGTCCGGGACGGCGTGCGCCGGGTCGGCGCGGGTGCCGTCTGGGCCGTCGGGGACGCCCGGGGCGCACTCGGCGGCGGGAGTCACGGCGTGCTCGGGCAGGGCCGGTACGCCCGGCTCGCCCCCGGGTCGGACACCCGGTACGACCTCGCCAGCCTCACCAAGATCGTCGCGCTCTGGCCCTGCGTCGGGGTGCTCCGGCAACGCGGGAGGCTCCCGCTCGACGAACCGCTCGGCCGCTGCTGGCCACCCGCCGCCGGGCACCCGTCCGGCGCGGTGACGGTCCGTCAACTCCTCACCCACACCGCCGGAATGCTCCCGCACACCCGGTTCGAGCAGCGCTACGGGCGCGACCTCGCGGCGATCCGCGCCGGCGTCGTCGCCGCCCCGCTGCACCGCGCGCCCGGCACGGCCGTCGAGTACACCGACCGCGCCGCCGTGCTGCTCACCTACCTCGTCGAGGACCTCGGCGGCGCCCCGCTCGACGAACTCGCCGCCCGCTGGATCTGGCGGCCGCTCGGCATGGCCGACACCCGCTACGGGCCGCTCGGCGCTGCCGACGCCGCCCGCACCGCGCCCACCGAGTACGACGAGCGGACCGGCGACCACCTGCGCGGCGTCGTGCACGACCCCTCCGCCCGGCTGCTCGGCGGCGTCTCCGGCAACGCCGGGGCCTTCTCCACCGCCCACGACCTCGCCCGCTTCCTCACCGCACTGCTCGCGCCGCCGCCCGAACTGCCCTGGGGCGAGCCCTGGATCGTCGAGTCGCTGCGCCTCCAGACCGGTGCCCTCACCCCCGCCCGCGGCCTCTCCTGGCTGTACGCCCCCGGCACCGACCCCGCCGAAGGCACCTTCGTCCACTACGGCTTCACCGGCACCGGCATCTGGATCTCCCGCCGGCTCGGCCGCTGGGCCCTGCTGCTCACCAACAAGGTCCACTACGGCCGCGAGACCCAGCCGCTCACCGACCTGCGCAACGCCTACCGCCGGGCGGTGTTCGGGTAGCGCCTGCGTTTCGCGACGGCACCCGATCGGGTGGATCCAGCACGAACCACCGCCCCCGGCGGCCGGATTGCGGCAGAGTGGCCACCGCGAACCGGACGCCGGCGGAGGAGGCGCGATGACGGAGGCCTGGCTGTCGGAGGCGGACTGGCTGTCCCGGATGGTGCGGGCCTACGTCGGCTGCAGCGTGCTACTCACCGACGAGACGGGCAACATCCTGCTGCTGAAGGCCAGTTACCGGGCGGAGTGGCAGTTCCCCGGCGGTGCCATGGATCCCGGCGAGAGCCCCGCCGAATGCGCCGCCCGCGAACTGCGCGAGGAGACCGGGCTGGTGGCCGACGGGCTGCGGCTGGTCATCGTCGAATGGCGCGACCCGATCCCCGGCCAGGGCGAACACGCCCACCCCGCCGTCCAGTTCATGTTCGACGGCGGCACCGTCCGACCCGGCGCCGCGATCCGGGTGCAGCCCGAGGAGATCACCGAGTACGGGTACTTCACCCCCGCCCGGGCGGCCGCACTGCTCCACCCCGCCGCGGCGCGCCGGCTCACCGGGGCCCTCGACGCCCGGCGCACCGGCGCCACCGCACTGCTGCACTCGGCCGGTTACCTCGGCTGACGCGCCCTGGGCGTGACGACGCGTCAGAGGAGGGTGCTCCAGTAGTACCAGAACCGGTTGAGCACCAGCAGCGCGATCACCGCCGCCCACAGCGCCGGCACCGCCCAGTGGTAGCGCGCCGCCTCCCGGACCACCGGCCGCAGCCGCGGGCCCACCGGGATCACCCCCGACCGCAGGTTGTGCAGCGTCGTGTACCAGAACAGCGCCACCACCGTCACCCACACCACCATGCAGTACGGGCACAACGCGCCGATCCGGTACAGCGCCTGGTCGATCAGCCAGTGCACGAACACCACGCCCACCGCGGTGCCCGCGTGCAGCCCCAGCCAGAACCAGCGGCGGTACGCCGCGCCGGCCAGCAGGCCCGCCCCCAGTGCCGCCAGCGCACCGAACGCGGCCAGCCCGAGCAGCGGATTCGGGAAGCCGAACACCTCCGCCTGCTCGGTGCGCATCACCGAGCCGCAGCTGACGATCGGATTGAGGTTGCAGCTGGGCACGTACGAGGGGTTCTCCAACAGGCGGAGCTTGTCGAAGGTGAGGACGGCCGAGGCCGCCAGGCCGACCAGCCCGCCCAGGAACAGCAGCAGCGAGAAGGCCCGGCCCGCACCGACCGGGGCGCGCCCGGCGCGGGGGGTGGGGCGGGAGAGGTGCATGGTGCTTGTGGTCATCTGATGCCTCCGATGGGACCCCGGCTTCAGTCGGGGGAAGATTCGGATGTGCCTGTGGAGCACGTCGGGCTCTGCGTCCTGCCGACAGGGCGGGCTGCCGTCCGGCTCCGGTAAGTCACTCTTCGTGATAAGTTGGTTACGTCGGGCCGGAACGATAACCAAGTTCCGGTCCGGCCTACCGCCGGGCTGGCGGGAAGTCAGGTCTGTGGAGCTGATGTAAGACCGATGGGCGGCGCACCGTCCCTCCGCTGGTAGCCCCAGGTCGGCAATCGGTCGTGAAGCAGAAATTCCGACCTGCGAGGGTTGGAGTCCTCCGGCCTCGGCCGGAGGAGGATGTCAAGGCAGCACACTCCGGTGGCCGGGGCTGGGCCGGCTCAGAGGGGCCGGCCCGGCCGGGAGTTCGGCCGGGCCGGTGGTGCTACAACACTCGGATCACTACAGGCCGGCGGCCTGCCTGACCTGCGCGGTGAACTGCTCCGGCGAGACCGCGGCCCGGCCGCTGAACAGGGTGATCGGCTTGCCGTCCACCTGCACCGTCGGGGTGCCGGTGACGTCGCCCTTGTTGAACTCCTCGGCCACCCGGGCCGCCCACGGCGTGTAGGTGCCGTCCTGGACGGCCTTGACGAAGGCGTCGGTCTTCAGGCCGGGCACCTGGCCGGCCAGGTCGAGGATGCGGTTGAC
>NZ_JBEOSA010000011.1:0-5417 GCF_040302625.1 Kitasatospora sp. NPDC097643
GCCGCCCTCCGAGCCTACTACCCGGGTGCGGGGAGGCCAGCGGTGCGGGGCGCCGCTGGTTTTCGGCCGCCCGCCCGGAGCCGCCCCGGCGGGCGTCCTTTGGGGACGCTCTGGCGGAATCAGCACGGGCCTTCGAAAGAACGCGCCGACCCGACGCCGCAAGGCCCGGTATGGTCTGGGGTAACCGTGGACGCGGGGTACCGGAGTCCCCCTGCGCGAGGAGTCCCCAACGTGCTGATCACCCATGACACCGAGTGCGCGCTGAGCATCCTCGTCGAGCTGCTCAACACCGCCCCCGAGGTGTGCGGCGCCGAGCGGCTGCCGGACGTGGCCGCGCTGGACGCCTTCGTGGTCGGCCAGGAGATCAGCGAGATCGACTCGCTGACCGAGGACGACCTGCGCAAGGTGCACGAGCTGCGCACCCGGCTGCGCGAGGTCTTCGGGACGGAGTCCACCGCGGAGGCCGCCGAGCTCGTCAACGCGATCGTCGCGGCGGCCGGGACGACGCCCCGGCTGACCAACCACGACCACCACGACTGGCACATCCACTACTTCGCCCCGCACGCCGCGCTCGGCGACCACCTCGCGGCCGAGCTGGGCATGGCGCTGGCCTTCATCCTGATGGCGGGCGAGCGGGAGCGCCTGCGCCGGTGCGAGGCGCCGGACTGCGCGCGGGTCTTCGTGGACCTCTCGCGCAACCGCTCCCGGCGCTACTGCGACAGCCGGACCTGCGGGAACCGGCTGCACGTCGCCGCCTACCGGGCGCGCCAGCGCTCGGCGGAGGCCGTCCCCTCCGCCTGAGCACCGCTGCGGCGCCGCACGTCCGGGCAGCGCGCCCGGGTTCAGATGCCGCGCTTGCGGAGGAGCTCCTCGATGTCCTCGAAGCCGCCGAGGCCGTCGTCCCGCTTCCCCGCCGCCCGCTTCTTCGGCTTCGGCGGCGCGGCTGCCACCGCCGGGCGCTCGGGCGCCGGACCGGCGGCGGCCGGGCGCTCCGGCGCCGGCTCCACGGCGCCGCGCCGGCCCAGCCAGCGGGTGGTGAGCAGCAGGGCCGCGGAGACGCCCAGCAGCACGATGCCGATCCAGACCTTGGGGTCGAAGACCAGCCCGGTCACCCAGTCGACGAACTCGTCGGCGATGGTGCGGGCGAGCGGGAACAGCCCGGTCAGGTAGAGCCCGGCGGGCAGCAGGGCCACCGCGAACCAGCGGGTCGCGGAGAGGAACCGCCGCCGGTAGGCGCGCAGGCCCGCGACGGCCACGCCTCCCGCCGTGAGGGCGAAGCTGATCGCCGCGCTCAGCACGGGGACACCCCCGCACGTCCGGTCGTCCTGGTCATCCGAGCCTCCCTTTCGGTGTGCGCCCGGGCGCACCGCCGGCCGGAGCGGGCGCCCACTAGTGGAACACTGGGGGAATGATCGAAGGTTCCCTCCCCCGCCTTGAGTTCTGGTGCGACCTCCAGTGCCCGGACTGCCGCACCGCGCTGGACGACGTGCGGGCGCTGCGCGCGCAGTACGGCGACGCGCTGCTCATCGAGCTCCGGCACTTCCCGCTGGAGAAGCACAAGCGCGCCTACGCGGCCGCGGAGGCCGCCGAGGAGGCGTTCGCGCAGGGGCTGGGCTGGCCGTTCGTGGAGGCGCTGCTGGCCCGGGTCGAGGACTTGGATGCCCGGGGGCAGCAGGTGCTGCTGGAGGTGGCCCGGGAGGTCGGGGCGGACGTCGACGAGGTCGACACCGCGCTGATCGACGGCCGGCACATGCTGACGGTGGATGCCGACCAGGCCGAGGGCCGGGCGATCGGGGTCACCGGCACGCCGACGTACGTGATCGGCGGGCAGCGACTGGACGGCGGGCAGAGCCAGGACGGGCTGCGGGAGCGGATCGTGGCCGTCATCGAGGCGGCGAAGGCTTCCTGACACCGTGTCGGGTCAGAGCGGCTTGCCGTAGACGCGGTTGGTGACCCGGTAGCCGAGCGAGGCGTAGAGCCGGATGGCGACGTCGTTGCGGGTGAAGACGTTGAGCCCGAGGTTCCGCACACCGGCGGCCAGGCACTCGCGTTCGGCGAGCAGCATCAGCGTCCGGCCGTGTCCCCGGCCCCGGTGGGCCGGGGACACCTCGACGACCATCACCCAGGCGAGCGGTTCGCCGTCCGGCAGGTCGCGCAGGTGGAGGTCCACCCAGAGCGAGCCGAGCGGTTCCGGCTCGCCGGGCGCGCACAGGTGGCGCAGGGCGACGCCGGGGCTGTCGGCGCCCTGCGGGAGCAGGTTGCTGTGGTCGAGGTGCGACTTGGCGTGGGCCTGTTCCGGGCTGAGGCCGGAGTCGGTGAGCGAGCCGACGTAGTCCTGTGCGGCCCGATCGAGCCAGGCCGGGAGCTCCGCGGGCTCGATTCGGCGCGCGGTGACGCCGGTCGGCAGGGCGGGGGCGGTGGTGAGCCGCTTCGCCAGGTTCCGCATCCGTTCGGTGTAGCCGAGGGTGACGGCGAGCGCGCGGGCGATGCCCGCCGGTTCCGGGATGTTGACGTCCACCCGGGTGCAGCCCCAGCCGCGCAGCACCTCCTCCGCGGCCAGCGCGCCGAATGTGCCGCGGCCCCGGCCGCGGCTCTCCCGGATCTCCAACTCTGCTATTTCGCCGAAGAGTTGACTGCCGTGCGGGACGGCGGTGGTGCGCAGTGCGCCGACCGGTCGGCCGTTGGCGCAGATCTGCCAGCGCCTGGTGCGGCCGCCGGCGGTGGTGGGTGTCTCCGGGCCCTCGGGGCGCAGCGTGGTGGTCATGTGCTGGTCCCTTCCCCGCGCCTGTCCGGTTATCCGCACCTCACCCGCGCCGGTGCCGCGGCGGCCGGGTGGGGATCACGGGTCGAGGTCGTCGCCGCTGCGCTCGGCGAAGACGGCCATGGCCTTGGCGGTGACCGGGCCGATGCCGGGGAGCTCGCGGTCGTCGACCCGGGTGACGGCCTGGACGTCGCGGGTGGTGGAGGTCAGGAAGATCTCCTCGGCGTCCTGGAGGGCGCTGAGCGGCAGGTCGGCCTCCTCGGCCCCGCACCAGTCGATGACGAGCCGGCGGGTGATGCCGGCCAGGCAGCCGGAGGCGAGGACGGGGGTGAGCAGGCGGCCGTCGAGGACGACGAAGACGTTGGAGCCGGTGCCTTCGCAGAGCTGGCCGGCGGTGTTGGCGAACAGTGCCTCGGAGGCTCCGGCGCGGTGGGCGGCGGCCAGGGCGACCACGTTCTCGGCGTAGGAGGTGGTCTTGAGGCCGGCGACGGCGCTGTGTTCGTTGCGCCGCCACGGGACGACGGCGACCGCGGTGGCGTCGGGGCGGCGGCTGATCGCGCCGAGGGCGGCGACGACGGTGGGGCCTTCGGTGCCGCGTTCGGAGCCGAGCGGGGCGATGCCGCCGGTGTAGGTGAGGCGCAGGCGGCCGAGCGGCACCGGGTCGGCGGCGAGGACCTGGGCGCAGGCCTCGCGGATCAGGTCGTGGTCCGGGTCGGGCAGGCCGAGGCCGCGTGCGGAGCGGGTGAGCCGGTCGAGGTGGCGGGTGATCGCGAAGGCCCGGCCGTCGACGACCTTGAGGGTCTCGAACACCCCGTCGCCGGTGGTGAGTCCGTGGTCGAGGACCGAGACGGTGGCGTCGGCGGAGTCGACGAGCGCCCCGTTGACCCAGCTGGTGATCGGGTTCGGGTTCGGCATCGCGGGCTGCTCCTCAGGGCGGGATGGGGCGGTTCGGTTCACGGCCCGGTCGGGCCGGTGTCGCCGCCCGACGCTATCGCGACCAGGCGGGCGGCCTTCAGCTCGGTTTCCGCCCATTCCCGGTCGGGGTCGGAGCCCCAGGTGATGCCGGCTCCGGTGCCGAAGCGCAGCAGGGGGGCCTCGGGGTCGGTCCGGTCGAGCCAGAAGGTGCGGATGCCGACGGCGAGTTCGCCCTCGCCGCGGTCGGCGTCGACCCAGCCGACGGCGCCGCAGTAGGGGCCGCGCGGGGCGGTCTCCAGGGCCTCGATGATCCGCAGGGCGCTGGACTTGGGGGCGCCGGTGACGGAGCCGGGCGGGAAGGTGGCGTCGAGGAGTTCGGGCCAGCCGGCGTCCTCGCGCAGTGTGCCCTCGACGGTGGAGACCAGGTGGACCAGGCCGGGGTGCTTCTCGACGGCGCAGAGGTCGGGGACGGTGACGCTGCCGGTCGCGCAGACCCGTCCGAGGTCGTTGCGGACCAGGTCGACGATCATCACGTTCTCGGCGTGGTCCTTCTCCAGCAGGTCGTCCTCGGTGCGGCCGGTGCCCTTGATCGGGCCGGAGGAGACGGTGCGGCCGGAGCGGCGCAGGTAGAGCTCGGGTGAGGCGGTGGCGATCTCGACGCCGTGCGAGGGCAGTCGGATGGTGCCCGCGTAGGGGGCGGGGTTGCCGTGGGCGAGCAGGCCGGTGAGGGCGTCGATGTCGCTGCGGGCCGGGTCGGGCAGCGGGGCGGACAGCACTCGGCAGAGGTTGGCCTGGTAGACCTCGCCGGCGGCTATGTGCTCGCGGATGCGGCGTACGCCCGCGGTGTAGGCGGCGCGGTCCAGGGAGGTGTGCCAGCTGTCGGCCTCCGGTCCGCGCCAGCCGGCGCCGGAGGGCGGGGCGGGGGCGGGGCGGAGCTGGTCGAAGCGGGCGCAGGTGAGGCGGCCCTCGAAGTCGTAGGCGACGGCCCAGTAGCCGGTGGAGTCCAGGGCGGCCGGGTCCGAGGTGACGTCGCGCAGTCCGGTGGCCAGGCGGCCGCCGAAGCGGGCGAGCGGGGTGTGGGGGGCGATGGGGCCGGACACGGTTCTCCTGCGCGGTGGTGCTGGGCGGTGCCTGAAGTGTAGGTCGGGGGCGCCGGCGCGGCCCGGGGGCGTGAGCCGGTGTGGCCCGGGGGCGCGAGCAGCCCGGGACGGCGCGCGGGTGTGCGCCGGGTGGCCTGCGGCTGACCGTGCGGGAGCGCCGCAGGTGGCGGCCGGTGAGCGGCTCAGGAGGCTGACGGGACGGCACCCGGGGGGCATCCCCGCAGCTCGCTGCGGGAACGGATTTTTAGCTGGGCCGGGAATCCGCTAGAGTTCAACACGTCGCCAGGGAGCGCAGCCGAAGAAAAGCGGTGAAGCCCCCGGGAGACAGGCGGACGTGGCTCAGTTGGTAGAGCATCACCTTGCCAAGGTGAGGGTCGCGAGTTCGAATCTCGTCGTCCGCTCGATGGAGAACAGTGTAAGATCGTTCTTCGTGTGTTGCCTGGTGGAGTGGCCGAGAGGCGAGGCAACGGCCTGCAAAGCCGTGTACACGGGTTCAAATCCCGTCTCCACCTCCAAGAGGCTCACCCGGTTCCACCGGGAGACCTCCCCGCGCGATTAGCTCAGCGGGAGAGCACTACCTTGACACGGTAGGGGTCACTGGTTCAATCCCAGTATCGCGCACGTCGGATCCTTCGGGGTCT
>NZ_JBEOSA010000011.1:5516-155979 GCF_040302625.1 Kitasatospora sp. NPDC097643
TGCTGCAAGACCGCCACACCAGGCGCGATTAGCTCAGCGGGAGAGCACTACCTTGACACGGTAGGGGTCACTGGTTCAATCCCAGTATCGCGCACGTCGGGCCCTTCGGGGTCTGCTGCAAGACCGCCACACCAGGCGCGATTAGCTCAGCGGGAGAGCACTACCTTGACACGGTAGGGGTCACTGGTTCAATCCCAGTATCGCGCACAGTAATCGGCCGGGGCCGTGATCCGCGAGGGTCACGGCCCCGGCCCTTTGGCGTTTCCGGGCTTCCGCGGGGTTCTGCGGGTGGGAGGAGAAGAGCCGCGTACGGTCGCCCTCACCGACGTCCGTACGCGGCATCTCCGCCTGCCGGGGTGCTCTGCGCACCGCTCTCGCCCGTCCGCGATTCATTGCGGCCCGCGGCCTCCCCGGCGGCACTGCTCCCCGTCCCCAGGGGATCAGTGCCCGTTCTGGTGGCCGGCCTCCGGGGCCGGCCCGATCTCGGTGGCCGCTGTCGGCGGCCGCCTCGGTGACCGCCGTCAGCGGCCGAGCAGGTCGGCGACGGCCTGGGCCTGGCTCGCCATCTGCTCCCACCCGCCGAACAGCACGACCAGCAGCGCGGCGCACGGCAGGGCCATGGCCAGGGCCACCGCCGGGTGCCGGGTGGGCTGTTCGCCCGGGCCGGACCGGCTGACGGCCGGCCGCCGACGGCGGGCCGTTCCGGTGAGCTGCGGTGCCATTCCCTCACTCCTGATCCGGTCGAGTTGGCGCGGTGGACGGCTTACCTCGGGGGACGAGCTCCCCGTCCACCGCTGGGAACAACGCTAGGCGTCCGGGGGCCATTCGGACGTCATGCCGTCGTACCGTTCCTCGGGCCTCCCCGAGGATGACGCTCCGACCCAGGGCGTACTACCGCAGGGGGAGAGAGTCCTCGCCGCACCCCCGGGGGAACCCTGAGAGACAACCCCGAGAAACGATTCGGCACCCCGGTGACCTGCGGCGCAGTGCAAGATCGGACAATCGCACGGCGGCTTGAGGTGTTGCGTATCAGCACACCGCAGCAGGCAGTCCGTAAGCTGTGCCGGACAGGAACTGACGATGCCCCACACCGACGGGGCCTCACCCACAGGCTGACGGGGAACGAAGACATGGCGATGATGCGGCTGAGGCGTGAGGACCCCCGCATCGTCGGGCCGTACCGCCTGCACCGGCGACTGGGCGCCGGCGGGATGGGCGTGGTGTACCTCGGCTCCGACCGCCGCGGGCAGCGCGTCGCCCTCAAGCTGATCCGGGCCGAGCTCGCCGAGGACCAGGAGTTCCGCACCCGCTTCGCCCGCGAGATCGCCGCCGCCTCCCGCATCCGGGGCGGCTGCACCGCCCGCGTCGTCGGCTCCGACATCGAGGCCGACCGGCCGTGGCTGGCCACCGCGTACGTGCCCGGGCCCTCGCTCTACAAGCGGGTCGGCGACGAGGGGCCGCTGAGCTGGCCGGAGGCCGCCCGGATCGGGGCCGCGCTCGCCGACGGGCTGGTCAAGGTGCACGAGGCCGGGGTCGTCCACCGCGACCTCAAGCCGTCCAACATCCTGCTCTCGCCCCGCGGGCCGCGGATCATCGACTTCGGCATCGCCTGGTCGCGCGGCGCCAGCACGCTCACCCACGTCGGGACGGCGGTCGGCTCCCCCGGCTTCCTCGCGCCCGAACAGGTCCGCGGCGCCGCCGTCACACCCGCCACGGACGTCTTCGCGTTCGGCGCCACCCTCGCGTACGCGCTCACCGGGGACACCCCGTTCGGGTCGGGGGCGTCCTCCGAGGTCATGCTCTACCGGGTCGTCCACGAGGAGCCCGACCTGTCGGCCGTACCGCCGCAGCTCGCGCCGCTGATCCGGGCCTGCCTCGCCAAGGAGCCCGCAGAGCGGCCCGGCGCGGCCGCCCTGCACGAGCGGCTCAGCGAGCTGGCGGCCCGCGGGGCGGCGGCCGCGGCGGTCGGCCCTGGCGGCGTACGGCCCCCCCGGCCCGGGCGGGGTGCGGCCCCGGCGCCGCCGAACGCCGACGGCGCCCGGCACGGGGTTCCGGCCCCCGGGCGTTCGCCCGAGCCGGCCGCACCGGCACGGGCCCGGGCGGCGGCCGCCCCGGGCGCCGCGTCGGGTGCCCGGCCGGCCGCGACGCGCCGCCCGCAGGGGGCGCCGCTCCCCCGGCCCGAGGCCACCCCGGTCACCCGTCCGCTCCGGGACCGTCCGCTTCGGGACCGCCCGCAGACCCCGCCCCCCGGCCGCCCCGGCAGCCGGGACCGCGTCCACCCGCGCGACCGCCAGCACACCCCCGCCCCCGGTGGGCGGCCCGGCAGCGCGCGGCAGCGGCTGCTGCGACAGCGGCTCGTCGTCTTCGTCACCGTCACCATCGGGGTCGCGCTGGCCATCGCGGCGGCGCAGGGGTGCGAGAACCGGAGCAACCAGGGCCTGCGGGCGCCGGGCGGCCCGGCGGTCACCGTCAGCGCCGGAGCCGCTGCGGGCGGCGCGACCGGCGGCGAGCAGGCGGCGGCCGGGACCTCGGTGGACAGGGCCACGCCCGGCACCGCCCCGCTCTCGGCGGCCGCGCACGGCGGTCCGGCGGCCGGCGACACCGCCCTCGCGGCGTCGCAGGGGCCGGCGCCGACGGTCGACTGGCCGAACCGCAGCTACCCCGACGGGGCGGGCGGGCCCGGCATCGCCCTGCGGGACGGGAAGTCCGTGGGGGGCGGACCGCAGGTCGTGCTGAGTTCGGTCCTGCCCGCCCGGTACAAGGGCGCGCCGGCGACCGTCGTCGTGCTGCGGCGGACGGAAGGGTCGGTGCCGGTCGACCTCGTCCAGCTGTTCACCTTCACCGGGGACACCCCGGTCGCCGCCACCTCCCGCACCTCGGCGGCCGACCCCCAGGCGGCGGCGGCCTGGCGGCTGGACGGCGGTGCGGTGATCCGCGAGGAGCACGTGGCGCCGACCGGCGCCGTCACCTCCACCCGCTACACGGTGCGGGCCGACGGCACGCTGGAGGAGTCCTGGCCCGGCGCCGGCCCCACCACCCCGCCCCCGGCCGCCGCCCCCGCCCCACCCACCTCCCCCACGGGGTGACCTCACGGGCTGCGCAGGAAGTCGGACTGGTCGACTTCTCAGGCGCGGGAGTCAATGTCAGGCCCATGACAAGAGCGCGTTCTCGCAGTGCACGAGGAGAAGCATCGGCTCCAGGTGGAGGGCCTTCCTTGCGCAGGAAGAGCGGCGCTCGGGCAGGCACAGGCACCTCCGGAGCACGGAAAGTCGGGCGGGCCGACTTCCCGGGCGGGGCGGGGTGACCGGCGCGCGTGGGGAGCCCAGTGGGGCGGGGCAGTGGCCAGGGGCACGCATGGGAAGTCGGGTAGGCCGACTTCCTATGCGCGGGGCCGGGTGGCGGTGACGGGCACGCGTAGGAAGCCAGGCAGGGGCGCGCACAGGAAGTCGGGCGGGCCGACTTCTTGTGCGCGGGGTGGGGCGGGGTCAGGGAGTGGTGACGGCGTAGAAGGCTACGGCGGCGGCGGCGCCCACGTTGAGGGAGTCGATGCCGTGGGCCATGGGGATGCGGACGGGGTGGTCGGCGGCGGCGAGGGCCCCGTGGGTGAGGCCGTCGCCTTCGGCGCCGAGCATCAGGGCGGCCTTGGGGAGGCGGGCCGGGGTGAGGGTGGCGAGGTCGACGGCCCCCTCGGCGGGGGTGAGGGCGAGGAGGGTGAAGCCGGCGGCGCGGACGGTGTCCAGGGCGGCGGGCCAGGGGTCGAGGCGGGCGTAGGGGACGGCGAAGACGGCGCCCATGGAGACCTTGACGGCGCGGCGGTAGAGCGGGTCGGCGCAGTCGGGCGAGAGGAGGACGGCGTCCATCCCGAGGGCCGCCGCGCTGCGGAAGATGGCGCCGAGGTTGGTGTGGTCGACCAGGCCTTCGAGGACGGCCACCCGGCGGGCTCCGGTGAGCAGGGCGGCGGCGTCCGGCAGCGGCTTGCGTTCCATCGAGGCGAGGGCGCCGCGGTGGACGTGGTAGCCGGTGACGGCCTCGGCGAGGCCGGGTTCGACCACGTGGACGGGCGCCTCGGCCGCGGCGATGACGTCGGCCATCACGTCGAGCCACTTGGAGGTCAGCAGCATCGACCGCATCCGGTAGCCGGCGTCGAGGGCGCGGCGGATGACCTTCTCGCCCTCCGCGATGAAGAGGCCCTCGGCGGGTTCGCGGCGGCGGCGCAGCTCGACGTCGGTGAGGCCGGTGTAGTCGGCGAGGCGCGGGTCGGCGGGGTCGGTGATGGTGCTGGGTTCGGACACCCTGCGATCTTGCCAAGGCGGGGCGAGGAAGGCCAAACGGGCGAAGCGCGCGACGCGCCGCCCTTGGCCCCTCGGCCGCCGGGATGCAAATATGACGTATGGCCCGTTTTTCGGGCCGATCCTGGGCTCCGTCGGCCTCTGGTGCTTCTGGTTCCGCCGCCCTCCGATCCACTGGTACCGCCGGCTCCTCCGGTGGGCGCCCACACGGTCGGCAACAGGTTCCCCGCGCGAAGCGGTCGTGGCCGGTGAAACACCGGTCGGTGGCCGGTCAGGTGTTCGTGCTGCAGATCCTCGTCGTGCTGCTGCTGGTGGTGGCAGCCCTGGTGGCACTGGTGGTGCAGTCGCGCAACGACGCCGACCGCGAGGCCCGGAACCGGTCGGTGGCGGTCGCCCAGACCTTCGCCAACTCCCCGGGCATCGTCGAGGCGCTGCACTCCCCCGACCCGACCGCGATCCTGCAACCGAAGGCGCAGGCCGCCCGGGTCGCGTCGGGGGTCGACTTCATCGTGGTGCTGAACAACGACGGCATCCGGTACACCCACCCCAACCCCGCCCGGATCGGCCAGAAGTTCATCGGCACCTACGAGCCCGCCCTCCAGGGGCAGGTGGTGACCGAGGAGATCACCGGCACCCTGGGCCCGCTGGTCCAGGCGGTCGTCCCGGTGTACGCGCCGGACGGCTCGGTGGCCGGGATGGTGTCGGCGGGCATCACGCTGGAGAACATCAGCACCGCGAGCGAGCGCCAGCTGCCGGTGGTCCTGGGCGCGGCGGCCGGGGCCGTCGGACTGGCCACCCTGGGGACGGCGCTGATCAGCCGGCGGTTGCGGCGGCAGACGCACGGGCTGGGCCCGGAAGAGATGACCCGGATGTACGAGCACCACGCGGCCGTGCTGCACGCGGTGCGCGAGGGCGTCATGATCGTCGGCGGGGACGGGCGGCTGCTGCTCTTCAACGACGAGGCGCGGCGGCTGCTGGACCTGCCGCCGGACGCCGAGGGCCGGCCGGTGACCGAGCTGGGCCTGGAGCCCACGCCCGAGGCGCTGCTCACCGGCAACCGGCCGGTGACCGACGAGGTGGTGCTGGCCGGGGAGCGCCTGCTGGCGGTGAACGTCCGGCTGACCGACCAGGACGGCGGCCCGCCCGGCTGCGTCGCCACCCTGCGCGACTCGACCGAGCTGCTGGCGCTGTCCGGCCGGGCCGAGGGCGCCCAGCGCCGGCTGCGGCTGCTGTACGACGCCGGGGTGACGGTGGGCAGCACGCTGGACGTGACCCGGACGGCGGAGGAGCTGGCGCAGGTCACGGTGCCCCGGTTCGCGGACTTCGTCACGGTGGACCTGGCCGAGCAGGTCGTCGCGGGCGAGGAGCCGCCGGCCGGGGACTCGCTGGGGCGGATGCGCCGGGCGGCGTACGCGGGCGTCCGGAACGACGCGCCGTTCTACCCGGTGGGCACGGTGCTGGACGTGGTGCCGGACACCCCGCTGGCCGGGGCGCTGGGCAGCGGCCTGGCGGGCCTGGAGCCGCGGCTGGCCGAGTCGCAGGCCTGGCGGGAGCAGGACCCGGAGGGGGCCGCGCAGGCGCTGGCGTACGGGGTGCACTCGCTGGTGCGGGTGCCGTTGCGGGCGCGCGGGGTGCTGCTGGGGGTGGTCCGGTTCTGGCGGGCGACGGGAACGGAGGCCTTCGAGCCGGACGACCTGACGCTGGCGGAGGAGTTGGTGGCGCACGCGGCGGTGTGCATCGACAACGCGCGCCGGTACACCCGGGAGCACGCGATGGCGGTGACCCTCCAGCACAGCCTGCTGCCGCGCAACCTGCCGGCGCAGAACGCGCTGGAGGTCGCGCACCGCTACCTGCCGGCGCAGGCCGGGGTGGGCGGGGACTGGTTCGACGTGATCCCGCTGCCGGGCGCCCGGGTGGCGCTGGTGGTCGGGGACGTGGTGGGGCACGGGCTGCACGCGGCGGCCACGATGGGGCGGCTGCGGACGGCGATCCACAACTTCTCGACGCTGGACCTGCCGCCCGACGAGCTGCTGGGGCACCTGGACGACCTGGTGCACCGGATCGACCAGGACGAGACGGACACCGGGGACAGCGCGGCGCTGGCCGGGGCGACCTGCCTGTACGCGATCTACGACCCGGTGTCGCAGCGCTGCACGCTGGCCAGCGCCGGGCACCCGCCACCGGCGGTGGTGGACCCGGACGGCCGGGTGGTGTTCCCGGAGCTGCCGACCGGGCCGCCGCTGGGGCTGGCGGTGCTGCCGTTCGAGACGGTCGAGCTGGAGCTCGCCGAGGGCAGTCGGCTGGTGCTCTACACGGACGGCCTGGTGGAGGACCGCGAGCGGGACATCGACGAGGGGCTGGAGCTGCTGCGGGCGGCGCTGACCGGGCCGCCGCGCACGCCCGAACAGACCTGTGCGGACGTGCTCGGCCGGATGCTGCCCGCGCACCCGCAGGACGACATCGCGCTGCTGGTGGCGCGCACCCAGGCGCTGGCCCCGGAGCAGGTGGCGGAGTGGGACGTGGCCTCCGACCCGGCCGCGGTGGGCGGGATCCGGGCCGCGGTGGCCGAGCGGCTGACGGCGTGGGGGCTGGACGAGGCGGCGTTCGTCACCGAGCTGATCCTGAGCGAGCTGGTGACCAACGCGATCCGCTACGGTTCGGGGCCGATCCGGGTACGGCTGCTGCGGGACCGGGCGCTGATCTGCGAGGTGTCCGACGGCAGCAGCACCTCGCCGCACCTGAAGTACGCGGCGACCACGGACGAGGGCGGGCGCGGGCTGTTCCTGGTGGCGCAGTTCGCGGACCGCTGGGGGACGCGCTACACCGCGACCGGCAAGGTGATCTGGACGGAGCAGCCGCTGGAGTAGCCGGGCGGAGTGGGTAGCCGGACGGAGACGGAGTGGAAAGCCGGGCGGAGTGGGAAGTCGGGCCCGCCGACTTCCCACTCCGTGCGTGCTCGGCTCCGGGCGGGCTCAGCGCCCGAAGGCGGCCGCCAGGACGTTGACGACGTCACCGATGACGATCACCGCCGGGGGCTTGACCCCCTCGGCCTCGACGGTCGCGGCCACGGTGGCCAGGGTGGCGTCCACCCGGCGCTGGGCGGCGGTGGTGCCCTCCTGGACGACGGCGACCGGAGTGTCGCCCGGGCGGCCGTACTCGACCAGCTTCGCGGCGATCGCGCCGATCTTGTCCACGGCCATCAGCAGCACCAGGGTGCCGCTCATCTTCGCCGCGGCCTCCCAGTTGGTGAGCGAGCGCTCGTCGTCCGGGCCGACGTGGCCGGAGATCACGGTGAACTCGTGCGTCATGCCCCGGTGGGTGACCGGGACGCCGGCCGCCGCCGGGACGCTGATCGAGCTGGAGATCCCGGGGACGACCGTGACCGGCAGCCCGGCCTCGGCGCAGGCCAGCAGCTCCTCGCCGCCGCGCCCGAAGACGTACGGGTCGCCGCCCTTGAGCCGGACCACGAACTTGCCGGCCTTGGCGTGCTCGATCAGGGTGCGGTTGATCGCCTCCTGGGCCATGAAGCGGCCGTAGGGGATCTTGGAGGCGTCGATCACCTCGACGTGCTCGGGCAGTTCGGCCAGCAGCTCGCGCGGGGCGAGGCGGTCGGTGACCACCACGTCGGCGTCGGCGAGCAGGCGGCGGCCGCGCACCGTGATCAGGTCCGGGTCGCCGGGGCCGCCGCCGACCAGGGCCACCCCGGCGCCGTGGGCGCGGAACTGGCGGGCGGCCAGCGAGCCGTCCCGCAGGCCGTCCACGATGGCGTCGCGCAGCCCGGCGGAGTGCCGCGGGTCGCCGGTCAGGACGGCGACGGTGGCGCCCGCGTCGCGGCCGCTGGCCGGGGTCCAGGCGGTGGCGGCGGCCGCGTCGTCGCTGCGGGCGCAGAACACCCGCTCCCGCTCGGCCTCGGCGCTGACCGCGACGTTCACGGCCGGGTCGTCGGTGGCGACCAGGGCGTACCAGGCGCCGGCGAGGTCGCCGTCCCGGTACGGGCGGGCGTGCCAGGTGAGCTCGCCCGCGTCGGCCATGGCCTGGACGGCCGGGGTGGTGTCCGGGGATATCAGGTGCAGCTCGGCACCGGCGGCGATCAGGGCCGGCAGCCGGCGCTGGGCGACCTGGCCGCCACCGACCACGACGACGCGGCGGCCGGCGAGCAGCAGGCCGACCGGGTAGGGGGTACGGCCTTCGGTGCCGGCGTGGGGGGTGGGCGCGGTCATCGGCGGTGCTCCTCGTCGGGGGTGAGGTGGGGTGCGGGTACGACGTGACGCCGCTCCGCGGTCCGGCGCGCCCTCGGGCCGGTCCGCGGAGCGGTGACGGGAACGTCAGGCCTTCTCGGTGACCCCGGCGGAGTCGAAGGTGGCTACATCGTGCATCGCGCGGGCCGCACTCTGCACCAGCGGCAGGGCCAGCAGGGCACCGGTGCCCTCGCCGAGCCGCAGGTCCAGGTCGATCAGCGGACGCAGGCCGAGCTTCGCCAGCGCGGCCTGGTGGCCGGGCTCGGCGGAGCGGTGGCCGGCGATGCAGGCGGCCAGCACCTCGGGGGCGATCGCCTTGGCGGCCAGCGCGGCCGAACCCGCGATGACGCCGTCCAGGACCACCGGGGTGCGCAGCGAGGCGGCGCCCAGCAGGAAGCCCGCGATCGCCGCGTGCTCCAGGCCGCCGATGGCGGCGAGGACGCCGATCGGGTCGGCCGGGTCGGGCTGGTGCAGGGCCAGCGCGGCGCGGACCACCTCGACCTTGCGGGCGTGCGTCTCGTCGTCGATGCCGGTGCCGCGGCCGGTGACCTCGGCCGGGTCGAGGCCGGTGAAGACCGAGATCAGGGCGGCCGAGGCGGTGGTGTTGGCGATCCCCATGTCACCGGTGACCAGCGCCTTGTTGCCCGCCGCGACCAGGTCGCGGGCGGTCTCGATGCCGACCTCGATGGCCTTGACGGCCTCCTCGCGGGTCATCGCCGGGCCCTGGGTCATGTCGTCGGTGCCGGGCTTGACCTTGCGCGGCAGCAGACCGGTGGTGCGGCCCTGCTGGATGGCGTCCGGCAGCTCGGCTGCGACGCCGACGTCGACCACGCAGACCTCGGTGCCGATCTGCTTGGCGAAGGCGTTGATCACCGCTCCCCCGGCGAGGAAGTTGCCGACCATCTGGGCGGTCACCTCCTGCGGCCACGGGGTGACGCCCTGGGCGTGCACGCCGTGGTCACCCGCGAAGATCGCCACGCAGGCGGGCTCCGGGATCGGCGGCGGGCACTTGCGGGACAGCCCGCACAGCTGGGCGGAGATGATCTCCAGCATGCCGAGCGAGCCGGCCGGCTTGGTCATCCGCTTCTGCCGGTCCCAGGCCTCGCCGAGCGCCTTGGCGTCCAGCGGGCGGATGCCGCGCAGGGTCTCGGCCAGCAGGTCCTGCGGCTCCTCGCCGGGCAGCGCGCGGTTGCCGTACTGCTCCTCGTGGACGACCCAGGAGAGCGGGCGCTTCTTCGCCCAGCCCTGCTGCTCCAGCTCGGGCTCGTCCGGGAAGGAGTCGACGTAGCCGACGCACAGGTAGGCGACGACCTCCAGGTGCTCG
This sequence comes from Kitasatospora sp. NPDC097643, assembly GCF_040302625.1. Classification (NCBI taxonomy): domain Bacteria; kingdom Bacillati; phylum Actinomycetota; class Actinomycetes; order Kitasatosporales; family Streptomycetaceae; genus Kitasatospora; species Kitasatospora sp. NPDC097643. The sequence goes on from NZ_JBEOSA010000011.1 coordinate 15,368, forward strand.
GGCAGGCCGAGCTCGCGGACCAGCTCCTCGTCGTCGAAGAAGCTCACCCAGCCGACGCCCAGGCCCTCGGCGCGGGCGGCCAGCCAGAGGTTCTCGACGGCCAGGGCGGCCGAGTACGGGGCCATCTGCGGCTGGGTGTGCCGGCCCAGGGTGTGTCGGCCGCCGCGGGTGCGGTCGGCGGTGACCACGATGTTCACCGGCGTGTCGAGGATGGCCTCGATCTTGATTTCCTTGAACTGCTTGGCCCGGCCCTTGGGCAGCGAGTCCGCGTACGCCTCGCGCTGGCGCTCGGCCAGGGCGTGCATGTGTCGGCGGGTCTTGGCCGAGCGGATCACCACGAAGTCCCAGGGCTGGGAGTAGCCGACGCTGGGCGCGGTGTGGGCGGCCTCCAGGACGCGGATCAGCACCTCGTGCGGGATCGGGTCCGGGCGGAAGCCGTTGCGGATGTCGCGGCGCTCGCGGATGACCTGGTGGACGGCCTCGCGGCCGGCCTCGTCGTAGCCGACGGCGGCCGGGCCACGGGGCTCCGCGGGCTCCTCCGGCTGGGGCTCCCCGGCCGGCTGCCCCTCGGCGGCGGGGGCCTCGGCGGTCTCGGGGGCGGCCTCGACCACGGCCTCCGGGGCGCCCTCGACGGGCACGGCCTCGACGGGCGCGCCCTCGGCGAGCATGGCCTCGGCAGGCGCGGCCGCGGCGGCGACCGGCTCGGGGCCCACCTCGGCGGCGGGCTGCGGCTCGGCCTCCGGGGTCACCAGGGGCTCGGCGACCGGCTCGACCGGGGTCTCGGCACCGGCCTCGGCGGGTACGGCGGTGGGCTCGGCGGCCTCGGCGACGGCCTGCGGTTCGGCCTGCTCCGGCGCGGCGGCCTCGGCGACCGGCTCGACCGGGGTCTCGACGGCGGCCTCGACCGGCTGCGGCGCCACCGGCTCGGCCGGGGTGTCGACCTGGGCCTGGTCCGGCTGCGGCTGCCCGGCCTCGGTGGCGGCCTCGGCCACCGGCTCGACCACGGCCTGGCCGGACGGCATCTCGCCGGTCCCGGCGGCGGTCTCGGCGACCGCCTCGGCCACGACCACGGCCTCGACCGCGAGCTCGGCGCCGGCCTCCGGTGCGGCCACGACGGTGTCGACGGCCTCGGCGGACGGCACGCCCTCGACCGGCTGGACGGCCTGCGGCGCGTCGGCGGCCGCTATGGGCGCGGGCTGCTGGGTGGCGGTCTCCTCGGCCACCGGGGCCTGCGCGGCCGCCTGGACCGGGGGCAGGCCGTGCGGGGTGGGCGCGGCGAGGAAGGCGGAGATCCGGCGCGGCTGACCGGCCGGGGCGGCGGCCTCGGCCTGCTCGGCGGCGACCGGCTCGGCGACCTCGGCGACCTGCGCAGCCACCTCGGCGGCGAGCTCGGCCGGGGCCTGCTGCGCGGCGGCCTCGGGGGCGACCTCGGCGACGGGCTCGACCACGACACCGGCGTCGGGCGCGACGATCGGCACACCTGCCGGATCGGCGACCGGCTGGGCGGCCTCGGCCGGCACCGGCTCGACCACGACGGCCTGCGGCGCGGCCTCGACAGGCGCGGCGGCCACGGCGGGGTCGACCGCCTCCGCCGTCTCGACCACCTCGACGACCTCGATCGCCCCGACCGTCTCCACGGCCAGCACGGCCTCGACCGGCATCGGCACCTCGACCGGCTGCGGGAACGGCTGGGCCTCCGGCGCGAGCGGGACGCCCTGGGCCTCCGCCACCGGCGGCACCGGCGCGACCGGCACCCCCTGCGGCGCGGGGGCCATCGGCGCGGCGGCCTCGGCCATCGGCGGACGGCCGACGACCGGGATGCCGTGCGCGGGCGTGCCGCCCTGCGACGGCCCGCGGTCGGCGAGCGAGCGGACCGGGACCTGGCCGGTCATCAGCGACGGGTCCGGGATCGGCGGGCCGGCGTGCAGCGGGCGGCGCGGCGCCTGAGCCGCCGTCAGCGGGTCCTGGCCCGACGGCTGCGCCGGGACGGCGGCCTGGACGGGCTGCTGCGCCTGCTCGGCGCCGAGCACCGGCGGGTCCAGCGGCGGCCAGGACGGCTCGACCGGGGTGCCGTCGTGCAGCTGCGCGGCGTGGGCGCCCTCGGCGGCGGGCGCCATCGGCTCGCCCCAGGAGCCCTGCGGACCGGGCATCAGCAGGACGTCGTCCTCGTCGTCCAGCAGGTCCGGCTGGTCGGGCTGGTCGAGGAAGTGGAAGGCGGGGCGCGGCGCGCCCGGGTCGACGGCCCAGCCCTCGCCGGGCATACCGGCCATCGGCGCACCGGCCATCGGGCCACCGGCCATCGGCGCACCCGCCATCGGCATGCCGGCCATCGGCATCTCGCCCATCGGCGTGCCGGGAACCATGCCGCCGGGCGCCATGCCCCCGGGGACGGCCGCGCCGGGCACGGCCGCGCCGGGAACCGGGACGGCGAAACCGGGCGCGCCCTGCGGCTGGCCCTGCGGCGGGATGACGCCCACGCCGGGGGGCACCGCACCGGGCAGGCCGTTCCCCGGCACCGCCGGGTTCGGGATCACACCGCCGTCCGTCGCGACGCCTTGCAGGGGTGCAACGCCCGCGACGCCCTCCGGTCCGCCGAGCGGATCGGGCCCGGCGTGCAGGTGCTCCGGCAGTCCCTCGCCCGGGACGTGGCCGCCATCGGTCATTGTCAAAGCTCCTTCCAGGCCGCTGCCGCGCCCTTGGCGACGCGATCACCGATCGCAGCGCCCATCCGCACGGGCCGGGCCTGCACCGACCCGCCCCTCAACCACACGCGGCCGCCGCGCCCGTAGCGCTGCGGCCCAAGTCCTTCCGGCGCGCTGCGGTACCCCGGCCCGCGCACCGCCCGCGGGGGACGGCACGCCATCTGAAACAACGACAACCCGGGGCAACCGGCACGACCGCACCGGACCCTACGGCATTCTCCAGGTCCGGCACGCGGCCCGTCGAATCGCCCACACTCCGAACCAGCCCGGGTTGCACCACGTCAAAAAGGTGACAAACCGACCGGATCGGGCGGGTCGCCGACACCGCAGTCAGCTAGGCGCCACACTACCGGCCCGCCGCGTTCACCTCTCGAATCGGTGTCCGGATGCGACCTGGATCACCGTCCGGCCGCACCGGGCCGCCGCCGGGACCCGCCCGTCGGGCCCCGAGGTCTTCACACGATCTGCTCACCCCAGAGCAGCAGCGCGCCGGTTGCGGTCGCCCCGAGCGCCAGGCCCGCGCCGGTCTCGGCGCCCGGCAGCGGGGTGGACTGCAGCAGCGCGCCGTCCGCCCGGTAGCCGGCCGCGACGATCGCCCGCCGGATCTGCTCGGCCTCGCCGAAGGTCGCGGGCACCGCGACGAACCGCTCGGGCCGGCGGGCCAGCACCGCGCGCACCACGTCGAGCCCGCCGGACTCCACCACCGCCGCGTCCGGCTCCGGCAGGCCGCCGAGCACCTCGGGGCCCTGCCCGTGCACGGTCTCCACCTCGACGCCGTACCGCCGGGCGTTGACGGCCAGCCGGGCGCAGGCCGAGCGGGAGGCCTCCACCGCGACCACGGCCGCGCCGAACCGGGCCGCCTCCACCGCGAGGGCGCCGCTGCCCGCGCCGACCGACCAGACCAGGTCTCCCGGACGGGCACCCAGACGGGCCAGCACCAGCGCACGGACGTGCGCGGGGAGCGCGCCGGAAGCGCCCGGCGCGTCCGCCGTGCGCCCGGCGCCCGCGTAGGCGTCGCCGGGGAGCGCCCAGCCGCGCTCCGCGCCGGGGAAGCCGACCGGGCGTCCGGCCAGCCAGCCCGCCGCCTCGTCGGCCGCGCCGACCGGGGCGGCACCGCCGTTGCCGCCGATCACCAGCACCACGTTGGGGTCGCGCCAGTCGTGGTCGGCGATCCGGTCGGAGGTGAGGACGGTGACGCTCTCCTCCGGGGTGCCGAGGGCCTCGCAGACCACGAAGGTCCGGTGCACCCCGCGCAGCATCAGGGCGAGCTCGGCCGGCCCGGCGCCCGGCGCGGTGAGCACCGCGACCTTGGGGTGGGCCCGGCAGATGTTGGCCGCGCGGCGCAGCCGCCCGCCGTGGGCGCTGACCACCTGGGCGTCCTCCCAGGGCATGCCGGCCCGGGCGAAGGCGGTCGCGACGGAGGAGACGGCGGGCAGGACCTCCAGTTCGAGGCCGTACTCGGGGCGGCGCAGCGCGCGCACCACGCCGAAGAAGCCGGGGTCGCCCTCGGCGACGACGACGGCCGCGCCGCGGTGCTCGGCGATCCGCCGGGCGGCCTGCGGGATGTTGCCGAGGGTGATCCGCTCGGCGGCGGCCGGCACCGGGAGGGCGCCCAGTTGGTAGGGGGCTCCGGCCACCAGGGTCGCCGCGGCGAGGGCCGCGCCGGCGGCCTCGGTCAGCGGTGTGCCGTCCCACCCGATGACCGTGATCCGGTCAGCCATCTGCGGCCGTTCTCCCTCGACTCCGTGCGCGCCTCGGTGCGCCCTCGAACCGCGCCGGGGTACGGCGCCGGAGCAGAGGCTACCGGGTGTGTTCCTCCCGGCGTCGACATCTCGCACACATGTCCGTGACAAGCGGGTGACCTGCGGCGGTTCAGTCGCGCAGCACGTAGCGGTGGTCGCCGTGCCAGCCGTCCTGCTGCGGCTCGGGCGTCTCCATGTCCTCGGGCAGCAGGCTCCACAGGATGAGGTCGCTGCGGCTCTCTTCCGTCACCTCGCCGGATTCGCCGCGCACTATCCAGGCGCTGCGCAGCACGCCCTCGCTGATGCCGCCGACCTTCTGGGCGACCTGCTGGGCGGCAGTGTTCCCGGCGGCGGTGCGCAGCTCCAGGCGCAGGAAGCCGCGGTCCTCGAACAGCCACTGGGCGACGCCGAGGACGGCCTCCGGCGCGTAGCCCTCGCCGCGCGCCCAGGCGGCGGTGACGTAGGCGATCTCGGTGGTGCGCAACCGCCAGTCGGTGTTGCGCAGTTCGACCAGGCCGACCAGGCGTTGGGTGAGGTTCTCGGTGACCGCGAAGACGATGCCGCGGCCGCCGGCCCGGTGGGCGGGGGCGAGGGTGCGGGCGAGTTCGGCGGCGTAGCCCTCGGTGAAGGGGTGCGGGAGGTCCGTCCAGGCGAGCACGAGGTCGTCGGCCATCATCGCGGCGAGGTCGGGCGCGTCGGTCTCCGCAACGGGTCGCAACAGCAGCCGCTCGGTGCTGATGGCGGTCTCGGGGAAGCTCGCTGCCATGCCGTCTCTCCTCGCCGGGTCGTGGACACAACACCGTACGCCTCCGCCGCGCCCCGGGTAGCACGCGGTGCGCCGCCCGCACGACGGTACGTCAGAACGCCCTCGGCCAGGGCGGTCCTGGTGCATACTGCCCGACCGGGCCCCCGCCGGAGTTGGCGGGGGCCCGGTCGGGAGCGGGTGCGGTTCGGGGCGCCGGTCAGAAGGCCGGGACGACCGAGCCCTTGAAGGTGTCGTCGATGTACTTCTTGACCTCGTCGGAGTGCAGCAGCTCGGCGAGCTTCTTGACCCGCGGGTCGTTCTCCTTGCCCTTCTTGACGGCGAGGATGTTGGCGTACGGGTTGCCCTCGGCCTTCTCCAGCACGAGCGCGTCGGTGGCCGGCTTCAGGCCGGAGTCGAGCGCGTAGTTGCCGTTGATGACGGCCGCGTCGAGGTCGGCGACGGAGCGGGGCAGCTGGGCGGCCTCCAGCTCCTTCCACTTGAGGTTCTTCGGGTTGGCCGTGATGTCGGCCGGGGTGGCGGCGGTGGTGACGCCGTCCTTGAGGGTGATGAGCTTGTTGTCGGCGAGCAGCTTGAGCGCGCGGCCCTCGTTGGTGGCGTCGTTGGGCAGGCCGACGGTGGCGCCGTCCGGCAGGTCGGTGATCGCCTTGACCTTCTTGGAGTAGACGCCGAGCGGCTCCAGGTGCACGGTCGCGACCGAGACGATGTCGGTACCGCGCTTCTTGTTGAAGTCCTCCAGGTACGGGACGTGCTGGAAGTAGTTGGCGTCGGCCGAACCGTCCTGCACCGCCGTGTTGGGGGTCACGTAGTCGGTGACCTCCTTGATGTCGAGCTTGAGCCCGGCCTTCTCCGCGAGGTTGTCCTTGACGAACTTGAGGATCTGTCCGTGCGGGGTGGGGCTGGCGACGACCTCGAGCGGCGCGTTCGGGTCCGAGGAGGAGGACCCGGAGCTGCCGCAGGCGGCCAGCGACAGGGCGAGGCCGGCGGTGGCGAGGATGCTGGTGAACTTCAGGGCGTTGCGCACGAAAAGTGCCTTTCTGCGTGATACGGGGAGCCGCGTCCGGAGTCGGACGGGGTAGGTCTAGGGGGCGACGAGATCCTCGTCGGGGGCGGCCGGGGTGCGGCCGAGCAGCCTGGTCCGGCCGCCGGTGCGGCCGCGGTTGGCGAGCCGGCGCACGGCGTGGTCGCCGAGCAGCTGGACGGCGGTGACGATGATCACCAGCTCGGCCACGATGACCCACATGAAGGCGGTCTCGAAGCGCTGGTAGCCGTAGTTGACGGCGAGGGTGCCGAGGCCGCCGCCGCCGACGGTGCCGGCCATCGCGGAGTAGCTGATCAGCGTGATGACCGTGGTGGTCACCGAGGCCACGATGCCGGGCAGCGCCTCGGGGAGCAGGGTCTTGCGGACGATCGTCCAGCTGCTGCCGCCCATCGACTGGACCGCCTCGACCAGGCCGCGGTCGACCTCGCGAATGGAGGTCTCGACCAGGCGGGCGAAGAACGGGATGGCCCCGATGGTGAGCGGCACGGTGGCCGCCTGCCAGCCGATGGAGGTGCCGACCAGCCAGCGGGTGAAGGAGATCAGCGCGATCATCAGGATGATGAACGGCACCGAGCGGGCGAGGTTCACCACGAAGCCGATGGCCTTGTTGACGACCCGGTTGGCCAGCAGGCCGCCCTTGTCGGTGAGCACCAGCAGCACGCCCAGCGGCAGGCCGAGCAGCACCGTGAGGACGGTCGAGACGCCGACCATCTGGAAGGTCTCCCGCGTGGCCGGGCCCATCAGGGCCCACATCTGGTCCCAGGTCATGCCACCGCTCCGTCCGCCGCGCCGAGTACGTCCACCTGGAGGCCCTGCTCGCGCAGGTAGCCGATCGGCACCACGTTGTCGTGCCGGCTGCCGGGCAGTTCGACCCGCATCCGGCCGACCAGCCGGCCGGCGATGGTCTCCACCGCCGCGCCGAGGATGTTGATGTCGATCTGGTAGGTGCGGGCGAGCTGGGAGACGAAGGGCTGGGCGGAGGTGTCGCCCTGGAAGGTGATCTCCAGCACGGTGGAGCCGGGGTGGCCGGTGCCGAACTCGCCGAGCGGGAACAGCTCCCGGGCGAGCTCCGAGCCGGGCTCGGCCAGCAGGTCGGTGAGCTCGCCGGACTCGACCACCCGGCCGCCGCGCATCAGGGCGGCGGAGTCGCAGACGGTCTTGATGACGTCCATCTCGTGGGTGATCAGCAGGACGGTGAGGCCGAGCTGCTGGTTGAGGTCGCGCAGCAGCTTGAGGATCGAGCGGGTGGTCTCCGGGTCGAGCGCCGAGGTGGCCTCGTCGGAGAGCAGCACCTTGGGGTCGCCGGCCAGGGCGCGGGCGATGCCGACGCGCTGCTTCTGACCGCCCGACAGCTGGTTGGGGTAGCTGCCGGCCTTGTCGCCGAGCCCGACGAGGTCGAGCAGTTCGGCGGCCTTGCGGCGGCGCTGGGTGCGGTCCAGGCCGATGATCTCCAGCGGGAGTTCGACGTTCTGCTGCACCGTCCGCGAGGCGAGCAGGTTGAAGTGCTGGAAGACCATGCCGATCCGGCGGCGGGCCTCGCGCAGTTCCCGGCCGGCCCGGTTCTCGCCGCCGGAGAGCCCGGTGAGGTCGACCCCGTCCACGGTGACGGTGCCGGAGGTCGGGCGCTCCAGCATGTTCACGCAGCGGATGAGGGTGGACTTGCCGGCGCCGCTGGTGCCGACGACTCCGTAGACCTCGCCCGGGCGGACGTGCAGGTCGACACCGGCGAGGGCGGTCACCTCGCGGCCTCGGGAGCGGTAGACCTTCGTGAGGTCCGTGGTGGTGATCACAGCTGCTTCCGTGGGTCGGGGGCGGGCGGCGGCCGGCCGCTCGACCGGGTTGCGGTCGGCGACGGGCACGGCGCTTCGCCAGGGGGGATCAGGACCTGCCACCCCTTGATCGCGGCCGCCGGGCGGCCGGGCCGCGCGACGGCGCGGCCCTGACGAGTCATCGGGAAGAACCACCGGCCCGGACGCGGGCAGGCGGAGGGAGGGGGTGCGGCAGGCTGGGCGCGCTCACACGGACGGGAGCGGCGCCGGGGGTCTCGCTTCGGGGCGCGAGGAAGGGACGGTGGCCCTCAGCAGTGACACATTCGACGACACATGGCACGCTCACCTGCCGGCATGGTGCCGGTGGGGGTCCATTTCGTCGTCGCAGTCATGTGAGCCAGTAAATCAGATGGGCCGATATGCGCCCAATTAACTGGGACCGCTGTCCGCAATGCGGACGGATATCGCTGTGACCAGCGGGGATACGCCTCGGCGCCGCCACCGGAATGTCCGGATGGTGGCGGCGCCGAGGCGGGGTGAGGCTCGGTGGGACGTACCGAAACGTCCCGGAAGGGTCAGGCGGTGGCGGCCAGCGGCTCCACCGCGGACTTCTCCAGGTGCACGAAACTCAACCGCTCACTGACCTGCTCGACCGAGGTCTGCTGGTAGCCCTGGCGGGCGTACAGGCGCAGGTTGCCGAGGCTGCGGTGGCCGGTGAACAGGCGGTAGGAGGTCAGCGGGCGGCCGTCCTCGGCGAGGCGGCGCTCCAGCGCGTCCAGCAGCCGCCCGCCGAGGCCGTGCCGCTGCATCCGCGGGTGGACGACCAGGCGCCCTATCCGGCCGACGCCCTCGTCGTCCAGGTGGCCGCGGACCGCGCCGACCACCTCGTCGCCGAGGCGGGCCACCAGGACGTGCTGCTCGGCCAGTTCGGCGCGCAGGCTCTCCAGGCTCTGCGTCAGGGGCTCGATCGCCCAGTCGCCGTACAGCTCCGCCTCGGCCTGGTAACCGAGGTACTGGAGCTTGAGGATCTGCTCCGTGTCCTCGGCGTCCGCCGCCGAGATGATCACGCTCATGCCCATTGCTGGGGCCTCCCCATCGTCGTGCCCGGCGCGCAAACGTGAGGGTGCCGCACCGGATGCCCTGCCGGAGGTGTCCCGGCCGGGGATCTGCCCTGACCGGGGGTGGCGCACGAACGTACCAGCCGTACGGCCCGGAAACGCCCCGGGCCGACGGCGACGCGCTCACGCTCAGTATCCGAGTGATCGCGGCACCGTCAAGAGCTCTACGTTCGCCAGCGCTCTACCCGCGTGTCAGCTGCTCTCAACCTTCCGGAGGTTCGGCGTGAGCAGGGTCACCCGGCGGGGCGGCCGCGCGGCGGGGGCCTGGGGCGAGCGGCGGACCGGTGTCACGCGGGGTTCACGGGTACCGCTCGGCGTTCAGCAGCGCGCGCAGACAGGCCAGGCAGCGGGAGCGGGTGGGACCGATGGAGCCGCGCGGCATGCCGAGGCGTTCGGAGAGCTCGCGGTAGCTCGGCGGCGGGTCCTCGATGAGGGCGGCGACCAGCTGCGGGCAGCGGCCCGGCAGGCCGGCCACGGCCGCGCGGACCGCGCGGCGGCGGTACTCGGCGAGGTACACGTCCTCGGCGGAGGGGACGGGCGGAAGGGCGGTCGGAAGGGTGGTGCACACACCGTGCATGACGGGCCGGACCGGGCCCGGTTACGCCCGGCCGGGGGCGCGCAACGGAAAGGGGCGCGGCGGTCACCCGCCACGCCCCTCCGATGCCGACCCAGGGTCACCCCTGGACCCACTCCTGCTGCCGCGCCAGGTCCGCCTTCACTTCGGCGAGCTGGACCGCGACCGCCGACGGAGCGGTGCCGCCGCGCCCGTTGCGGGCGGCGATGGCGCCGTGCACGCTCAGCACCGAGCGGACCTCGGGCGTCAGGTGTCCGGAGATCGAGGCGAACTGTTCGTCCGTCAGGTCCGACAGTTCGATGCCCTGCGCCTCGCAGACCTTGACGCAGGCGCCGGCCACCTCGTGCGCCACCCGGAACGGCACGCCCTGCTTGACCAGCCACTCGGCGATGTCGGTGGCGAGCGAGAACCCGGCCGGGGCCAGCTCCTCCAGCCGCTCCCGGTGCACGGTGAGGGTGGCCATCATCCCGGTGAAGGCCGGCAGCAGCACCTCCAGGGTGTCGCAGGAGTCGAAGACCGGCTCCTTGTCCTCCTGGAGGTCCCGGTTGTAGGCGAGCGGCAGGGCCTTGAGGGTGGCCAGCAGGCCGGTCAGGTTGCCGATCAGGCGGCCGGACTTGCCCCGGGCCAGCTCGGCGATGTCCGGGTTCTTCTTCTGCGGCATGATCGAGGAGCCGGTGGAGAAGGCGTCGTGCAGCGTGATGAAGCCGAACTCCTTGGTGTTCCAGATGATCACCTCCTCCGCGATCCGGGAGAGGTTGATGCCGGTCATCGCGGTCACGAAGGCGAACTCGGCGACGAAGTCGCGCGAGGCGGTGCCGTCGATGGAGTTGCCGACCGAGCCGCCCTCGAAGCCGAGGTCGGCGGCGACGGCCTGCGGGTCGAGGCCGAGCGAGGAACCGGCCAGCGCACCGGAGCCGTACGGCGAGACGGCGGTACGGGCGTCCCACTGGCGCAGCCGCTCGGCGTCCCGGCCGAGGGCCTGCACGTGCGCGAGGACGTGGTGGGCGAAGAGCACGGGCTGGGCGTGCTGGAGGTGGGTGCGGCCCGGCATCGCGGTGTCGGGGTGCGCCTCGGCCAGCCCGACCAGGGCGTGCTGGAGGTCGAGCAGCAGGCCGCCGATGATCTTCGCGTGGTCCCGCAGGTACATCCGGAACAGGGTGGCGATCTGGTCGTTGCGCGAGCGCCCGGCCCGCAGCTTCCCGCCGAGCTCGGCGCCGAGGCGCTCCAGCAGGCCGCGCTCCAGGGCGGTGTGGACGTCCTCGTCGGCGACGGTGCCGGTGAAGGTGCCCGCCTCGACGTCGGCGAGCAGCCGGTCGAGCCCCTCCAGCATGCCGGCCAGCTCCTCGTCGGAGAGCAGGCCGGCCTTGTGCAGGACCCGGGCGTGGGCCTTGGAGCCGGCGATGTCGTACGGCGCGAGGCGCCAGTCGAAGTGGACCGAGGCGGAGAGCCTGGCCAGCGCCTCGGACGGGCCGTCGGCGAAGCGCGCGCCCCAGAGGCGGACGTCGGCGGGCTGGTCAGCGTCGGCGGTCATCGCGTTGGCTCCTCACTGCACTGCTCACGGGTCGTACAGGTTTACGGTGTTCGGCATAAGTATGCACCAAGCCGTATGAAACACAAAACCCCGGTCGGCGGATCGCTCCACCGGCCGGGGCTTCGGGGTGCTGGGCGGTGTCAGACCCGCCCTGTGGCGCTACTGCGCCTTCGCCTGGGCGAGTTGCATGAGGTGGTCGGCGAGGGCCTGGCCGCCGGCCGGGTCCCGGCTGATCAGCAGGACGGTGTCGTCGCCGGCGATGGTGCCGATGATCTCGAACACCTCGGCCTGGTCGATCGCCGAGGCGAGGAACTGCGCGGCCCCCGGCGGGGTGCGCAGCACCACGAGGTTGCCGGAGGCCGTCGCCGACACCATGAGTTCGCCGGCCAGCCGGGCCATCCGGCCCTCGCTGGCCGACTCCCCCATCGGCGCGCGCGGCGTGCGGTCGCCGCCCTCGGCCGGGACGGCGTAGATCAGCGCGCCGTCCCGGTTGCGGATCTTGACCGCGCCCAGCTCGTCCAGGTCCCGGGAGAGGGTGGCCTGGGTGACCACGAGTCCGTCGTCGGCGAGCAGCTTGGCGAGCTGGCTCTGCGAGCGCACGGGCTGGCGGGTGAGCAGGTCCACGATCCGCCGGTGGCGCGCGGTGCGGGTCTGCGGCACCTGCGGCGTCGGGCCGGCGGCGGACTGGCCGGAGTTGGAAGCGGTCATGTGATTATTCTCCCGGACCGCGGTCAGCTCGCATCGGCCGGGGCGCTCTCGCGCACCGTCCGGAGGATCCCTGGCAGGGCCGCGAGGAAGGCGTCCGCCTCCTGCTCGGTCAGCACCAGCGGCGGGGCGAGCCGGACGGCGTCCGGGACGGCGGCGTTCACCAGGAACCCGGCCTCCTGCGCGACGGCCTGGACCTTGGCCGAGACGGGCTCGGTGAGGACGATGCCGAGCAGCAGGCCGGCGCCGCGCACGTGCGAGACCAGCGGGTCGCCGATCGCCTCGACGCCGTGCCGCAGCCGCTCGCCGAGCTTGCGGACGTGCTCCAGCAGGCCCTCCGCCTCGATGGTGTCCAGCACCGCGAGCCCGGCCGCCGCGGCCACCGGGTTGCCGCCGAAGGTGGTGCCGTGCTGGCCCGGGGTGAGCAGTTCGGCGGCCGGCCCGAAGGCGAGCACCGCGCCCATCGGCAGCCCGCCGCCGAGCGCCTTGGCGAGCGTGACCACGTCCGGCTCGACGCCCTCGACGGCCTGGTGGGCGTACCAGTGGCCGGTGCGGCCGACGCCGGTCTGGATCTCGTCCAGGACCAGCAGGGTGCCGGTGGCCCGGGTGATCTCGCGGGCCGCCCTGAGGTAGCCGTCGGGCAGCGGGATCGCGCCGTTCTCGCCCTGGATCGGCTCCAGGAAGACCGCCGCGGTCTCGGTGGTGACGGCCGCGCGCAGCGCCTCGACGTCGCCGAACGGGACGTGCGTGACGTCTCCGGGCAGCGGGCGGAACGGCTCCTGCTTGGCGGGCTGGCCGGTGAGCGCGAGGGCGCCCATCGTCCGGCCGTGGAAGCCGCCCTGGAGGGCGACCAGGTGGGTGCGGCCGGTCCGCCGGCTGATCTTGAACGCGGCCTCGTTGGCCTCGGCGCCGGAGTTGCAGAAGAACACCCGGCCGCCCTCGCGGCCGTCCAGCGTCAGCAGCCGCTCGGCGAGGGCGATGGTCGGCTCGGCCATGAAGAGGTTGGAGACGTGGCCGAGGGTGGCGATCTGCTTCGTCACCGCCGCGACCACCGCCGGGTGGGCGGTGCCGAGGGCGTTGACGGCGATGCCGCCGAGCAGGTCGGTGTACTCCTTGCCGTCGGCGTCCCAGAGCTTGCTGCCCTCGCCGCGCACCAGCGGGATCCGCGGGGTGCCGTAGTTGTCGGTGAAGGTGTGCTGCCACCGGTGCGTGAGCTGCTCGTTCGCGGTCATGCCAGTCCCCCGGTCACGGTCGGTTCGTCGTCCGGCACGACCATCGTGCCGATGCCCTCGTCGGTGAAGATCTCCAGCAGCAGGCTGTGCGGCACCCGGCCGTCCAGTACGCGGGCGGTGCCCACGCCGGAGCGGACGGCGCGCAGGCAGCCCTCCATCTTGGGGAGCATGCCACTGGCCAGGCCGGGCAGCAGCTCCTCCAGCTCACCCGCGCTGAGCTGGCTGATCACGTCGTCGGAGTGCGGCCAGTCCTTGTACAGACCCTCGACGTCGGTCAGCACCACCAGCATCTCGGCGCCGAGCGCGACCGCGAGGGCGGCGGCCGCGGTGTCGGCGTTGATGTTGTAGACGTGGCCGTCGGCGCCGCGCGCGATCGAGGAGATGACCGGGATCCGGCCGTCCGCGATCAGCGCCTTCACCGCGCCCGCCTCGATGTTGACGATGTCGCCGACCAGGCCGATGTCGACCTGCTCGCCGTCCACCACCGCGTACCGCTTGACCGCCGTCATGGTGTGCGCGTCCTCGCCGGTCATGCCGACCGCGAACGGGCCGTGCCCGTTGAGCAGGCCGACCAGCTCGCGCTGCACCTGGCCGGCCAGCACCATCCGGACCACGTCCATGGTCTCCGGGGTGGTGACCCGCAGACCGTTGGTGAAGCTGGACTCCAGGCCGAGCTTGTCCAGTTGGGCACTGATCTGCGGGCCGCCGCCGTGCACCACGACCGGGTGCAGCCCGGCGTAGCGGAGGAAGACGACGTCCTGGGCGAAGGCCGCCTTGAGGTCGTCGTCCACCATGGCGTTGCCGCCGAACTTGATGACGACGGTCTTGCCGTGGAAGCGCTCCAGCCACGGCAGCGCCTCGATCAGCGTCATGGCCTTGGGCAACGCGGTGTTGTTGCGGGCCTGTTCGCCCTTGGGTGCGATCTGCACGGGATTCCCTTGTCGGAACGGATGTCGCGGCTCAGGTGGAGTAGGCGCTGTTCTCGTGGACGTAGTCGGCGGTGAGGTCATTGGTCCACAGCGACGCGCTCGCCGTACCGGCGTTCAGGTTCGCGGTGATGACGACCTCCCGGCCGCTCATGTCCACCAGGTCGCGGTCCTCCCCCACGCTGCCACTCTGGCAGACCCAGACCCCGTTGATGGCCACGTCCAGCCGGTCGGGGTCGAAGACGGCGGCGGTGGTGCCGATCGCCGCCAGCACCCGGCCCCAGTTGGGGTCCTCGCCGTGGATGGCGCACTTGAGCAGGTTGTTGCGGCTGATCGTCCGGGCCACGTCGACGGCCTCGTCCTCGGCGGCGGCGCCGACGACGTCGATCCGGATGTCCTTGCTGGCGCCCTCGGCGTCGGCGATCAGCTGGCGGGCCAGGTCGGCGCTGACGGTGCGGACGGCCTCGGCGAACTCGGCCCGGTCGGGGACGATCCCGGAGGCGGCCGAGGCCAGCAGCAGCACGGTGTCGTTGGTGGACATGCAGCCGTCGGAGTCGATCCGGTCGAAGGTGGTGCGGGTGGCGCCGCGCAGCGCGGCGTCCAGGGCGGCGGCGTCCAGGTCGGCGTCGGTGGTGAGGACGACCAGCATGGTGGCCAGGCTCGGGGCGAGCATGCCCGCGCCCTTGGCCATGCCGCCGACCGTCCAGCCGGCCGGGCTGGTGACCTGGGCGGTCTTGTGGACGGTGTCGGTGGTCTTGATGGCGACCGCGGCGGCCTCGCCACCGGTCGGGCTGAGCTCGCCGGCGGCCAGGGTGACGCCCGGCAGCAGCACGTCCATCGGCAGGCGCTGGCCGATCAGGCCGGTGGAGGCGACGGCCACCTCGCCCGCGTTGAGGTTCAGCTCCGCGGCGACCTTCTCGGCGGTGGCGTGGGTGTCCTGGAAGCCCAGCGGGCCGGTACAGGCGTTGGCGCCACCGGAGTTGAGGACGACGGCGGACACCAGGCCGCCCTTGAGGACCTGCTCCGACCAGAGCACGGGCGCGGCCTTGACCCGGTTCGAGGTGAAGACGCCGGCCGCGGCGAACGAGGGGCCGTCGTTGACCACCAGGGCGAGGTCCGGGGTGCCGGAGGCCTTGATGCCGGCGGTGACCCCGGCGGCGCGAAAGCCCTTGGCCGCCGTCACTCCGGTGTTCAGGGGGCTGGTCACGGTGCGACTCCGTTCACGGGAAGGCCCAGCTCCTCGGGGAGGCCGAGGGCGATGTTCATGCTCTGCACCGCGCCGCCCGCGGTGCCCTTGACGAGGTTGTCGATCGCGCTGATCGCGATGATCCGCCCGGCGGTGGTGTCCAGGGCGACCTGGACCAGGGCGGTGTTGGCGCCGTAGACGCTGCTGGTCTGCGGCCACTGCCCCTCGGGCAGCAGGTGGACGAACGGCTCGCCCGCGAACGCCTCGGCGTAGGCGGCGCGCAGGCCCTCCGCCGTCACCCCGGGCTTCGCCTTCGCGGAGCAGGTGGCGAGGATGCCGCGCGGCATCGGGACCAGGGTGGGGGTGAAGGAGACGGTGACCGGCTCGCCCGCCAGCGGGCCGAGGTTCTGCGCCATCTCCGGGGTGTGCCGGTGGCCGCCGCCGACCCCGTACGGGCTGACGCTGCCCATCACCTCGCTGCCCAGCAGGTGGGTCTTGGCGGCCTTGCCCGCGCCGGACGTACCGGAGGCGGCGACCACGACGGCCTCCGGCTCGGCCAGGCCCGCCGCGTACGCCGGGAACAGCGCCAGGGAGACCGCGGTCGGGTAGCAGCCGGGCACGGCGATCCGGTTGCTGCCCTTCAACGCGGCGCGGTGGCCGGGGAGTTCGGGCAGACCGTAGGGCCAGGTGCCGGCGTGCGCGGAGCCGTAGAACTGCTCCCAGTCGGCGGCGGACTTCAGCCGGAAGTCGGCGCCGCAGTCGACCACCAGCACATTGCCGCCGAGCGCCTCGGCGACGGCGGCGGACTGGCCGTGCGGCAGCGCGAGGAACACCACGTCGTGGTCGGCCAGCACCTCGGGGGTGGTGGGTTCGAGGACGCGGTCGGCGAGCGGGATCAGGTGCGGCTGAAGCGCGCCGAGCCTGGTGCCCGCGTTCGAGCCGCCGGTCAGCGCCCCGATCTCCACCTCCGGGTGGCCGAGCAGCAGGCGCAGCAGTTCGCCGCCCGCGTATCCGCTCGCGCCGGCGACGGCGACTCGCAATGCCATGGCGTTCCTCCTTAGTCGTGGCATGAATATACGCAGCACGGAACATCCATGCAAGGAGTATGCGGAAAAGGCCACCCTGGGCGGGTGGCCTCGACCGTCGCCTTGACGCTGACCTCGACCGCTGACCGTGACCGGTGGCCCCGATCGGCGGCGCTGATCGGCAGCCCTGACGGATTCAGCGCTTGACCGCGCGGAGGACGACGAACTTGGGGTTGCCGGCCACGAGTTGGCAGTTGCCGAACAGACGGCGCAGCTTGACGTGGTAGCCGAGGTGGCGGTTGCCGACCACCCAGAGTTCGCCGCCGGGCTTCAGCGCGCGCCGGGATCCGGTGAACATCCGCCAGGCGGTGGCGTCGGTGGTCGCCTGGTGGGAGTGGAACGGCGGGTTGTTGAGGACGAGGTCCACCGAGCCGGGGGCGATCACGTCCGCGGCCAGCGCGTCCGCGGTGAGGAACTCGGCCGGGGCGTCCGGGCCCAGGTTGGTCCGGAAGGTCTCCTCGGCGGAGGCCACCGCCTGGTGCGACTCGTCGACGAACACCAGCTCGGCGCCGGGCCCGGCGAGCGCGGCCGCCGTACCGACCACGCCGTTGCCGCAGCCCAGGTCGACCACCCGGGCGCCCGGGGCGGGGGTCGGCAGGTGGCCGAGGAAGAAGCGGGTGCCGATGTCCAGGCGCTCCGCGCAGAAGGTGCCGGCGTGGTTGACCACGGTGCGGCCGGAGGCGGGGCCGATGTCGCCCGGCAGCGCGTAGCGGTGCGGCCAGGGGTTGGGGCCGGGGTCCAGGGCCGGGTCGGGGGTGCAGAAGATCAGCCGGGCCTTGCGGACCGCGAGCGAGGTGCGGGTCGGCCCGAGGATCCGCTCGAAGAGCTCGAGCGTGGAGGTGTGGATCTCGGTGACCATGCCGGCGCCGACCACCACCGTGCCGGGGTGGACGGCGGGGGCGAGCCGGTGCAGCTGGTCCTCCAACAGGGCCAGGCTCTTGGGGACGCGCACCAGCAGGACGTCGATCCGCTCCGGCGGGGTGTCCCGGGTGGTGCGCAGCCGGTCCGGGTCGGGCTCGGCGCCGGCCCGGGCGAGGTTGGCGAGCGTGGCCTGCCGGCCGAGGTGGGAGTCGCCGATCTGGACCGGCCGGTGCGGGGCGAGCGCGGTGGTCAGGGCGCCCCAGCGGTCGCCGAGGACGACGATCCGGCGGTCGGTGAGGTCCGTCGCGGCGCCGACGGCGCTGTCCGTCTCCCCCGCGAGATGGCGCAGCAGGTACTCGTCGGCGGCGTCCCAGGCCCGCAGCCGCTCGCGCGGGTCCTCGGGGTGGCGGGTGAGGTCGAAGGTTCCCCACGGGGTGGTGAAGGGCGTCGCGGCGGCGGGCGGGCTGAGGCGGTTCATCGTGCTCTCAGGCTAGCCGACCGCGCGACTCCTCCGTTCGGGCGACCGATACTGGAAGGGCCCGGCGAGAGGGGTGAGGGCGATGGACTGGAAGCTCGAAGTCGTGGTGGTCCCGGTGTCGGACGTCGACCGGGCGAAGCTGTTCTACGAGGAGCAGGCCGGCTTCACGGTCGACCACGACACCCGGCTCCGGGACGGGGTCCGGGTGGTGCAGCTGACGCCCCCGGGCTCGGCGTGCTCGATCGTGGTCGGCACCGGGGTGATCGAGTCGCCGCCCGGCTCGGTGAAGGGGCTCCAGCTGGTGGTGCCGGACATCGAGAAGGCGCACGCGGAGCTGGCGGCGCGGGGCGTGGAGGTCAGCCCGGTGCAGCACTTCGAGGCGGGTGTCCGGGTGAACGGGCACGGCGAGGCCTGGAACTCGTTCGTGTTCTTCAACGACCCGGACGGCAACGGCTGGGCCGTCCAGGAGGCGCCGCGGCTTTGACGTCCGCCTTCGGGCGTCCGGCTGCCGGGGATAGGCTCCGGGGATGGCTGAACACGAGGGAAGCGTGCGGGTGGACAGCTGGATCTGGTCGGTCCGGCTGGCCAAGACGCGCGCGCTGGCGGCGGCCGCCTGCCGGGCCGGGCACGTCAAGGTGAACGGCGAGCGGGCCAAGCCCGCCCAGTCGCTGCGACCCGGGGACGAGGTGCGGGTGCGCGAGGAGGGGTACGAGCGGGTCGTCGTCGTCCAGAAGCTGATCCGCAAGCGGGTCGGCGCGGCGGTGGCGGCGGAGTGCCTCGTCGACAACAGCCCGCCGCGGCCGCCGCGCGAGTTCGTCGCGACGGCCGGCGAGCGGGACCGGGGTGCGGGGCGGCCGACCAAGCGGGAGCGGCGCGACCTGGACCAGCTGCGCGGGCGCTGAGGCCGCTCCCGCCGGGCGTCACGCGGCGGTGTCGGTCAGTACCTTGGCGAGGAAGGCCTCCAGGTTGCCCACCGTACGGGCGATCTGCGCCTCCAGCGGCAGCGACTCGTCGGGCCGGGTGACCAGCGTGGACTTCTTCAGCCCGCGCACGTACAGCGAGCAGGCGAGGTCGGCGCAGATGTAGGTGCCGACCGTGTTGCCCTCGCGCCCGGACACCCCGGCTCGGCGGGCCGCGAGCAGGGCGACGCCGGAGCCGGCGTGGGCGGTGACGCACAGCGAACAGACGTTGCTCTTGGTCAGGCTGCGGCGGATCGACGGCACCCGCAGGGTGACGCCCACCAGCTCGCCGCCGACCGGCGCGACCAGGTAGCCGCGGTCGGGCGCGCCGGCGTCCCGCCAGCCGAGGAAGTCCAGGTTCTCCCACGGCAGTTCGGCCAGCCCCCGGGGCAGGTTGAGCCGACGGGCCTCGCCCTTGGAGCAGTTGACGAAGGACGCGCGGATCTCGTTCTCACTCAGGGGTTCCATGCCCCGGAAGCTAACAGCGCGCCACACACCGTGTCGCGTCATTTTCTCCCGGTACGCACCACCGGATGGCCCGCCTGCACGGCAAGCCGCCGGGGCCGGGGTGGGGTCAGGGCTTGAAGGCGACGCCGGCGTAGGCGGAGACGTCCTGCCAGCCGTCGGGGAGGTCGGCGGTGCGGACGTGGCCGGCGGTGGGGCGCCAGAGGGGGAGTTGGACCAGGCCGGGGCCGGCGAACTCGAAGTCGCCGAAGAAGGGTTCGACTCCGGCCCGGGGGCGGAGCACCAGCGGGGCGCTGGCGCTGCGGTAGATCCGGGTGCCCTCGGCGGCGCTCTCCCGGGAGGCGAAGTCGGGGCTGCCGTGGGAGAGGATCAGCGCGCTGCCGGGGGCGAGCGCGTCGCGCAGGATCTGCACGATCCGCTGGGCGCCCTCCTCGTCGCGGATGAAGTGCAGGACGGCGACCAGCATCAGGCCGACCGGCCGGGAGAGGTCGACGGCGGCGCGCAGGGCCGGGTGGTCGAGGATCTGCTCCGGCTCGCGCAGGTCGGCCTCGATCACCGAGGTGTGCCCGGCGGGGTGGCCGGCCAGCAGGGCGCGGGCGTGGGTGGCGACGATCGGGTCGTTGTCGACGTAGACCACGCGGGCGTCCGGGGCGACCCGCTGGGCGACCTCGCTGGTGGAGCCGACGGTCGGGATGCCGGTGCCGATGTCGACGAACTGGCGGATGCCGCGGCCGGCCACGAACTCGACGGCGCGGCCGAGGAACTGCCGGTTGGTGCGGGCCAGCAGCGGCAGCGCCGGGTAGGCGGCGATGGCGGCCTCGGCGGCCTTGCGGTCGGCCTCGAAGTTGTCCTTGCCGCCCAGGTAGTAGTCGTACATCCGGGCGGTGTGCGGTATGCCGGTGTCGAGTTCGCTCGGCGGCTGCCAGTCCTCGGCCCTGGCCCAGTCCCAGTTGACGGCGGTGTCCTGCCCGCCGTCCGCGGTGTGCTCGTCCATGCTCATTCCGCCCCCATACGCAACAGAGCCGTGCTCACTGCCGGAAGTGTCGCCGTGCACCACGGCCGGTGGGCCCGTCCGGTACGGCTGGCGCCCCCGCGCCCCGGCCTGGCTACCGGCCCGTAGCGCGCGGTGCGCCGCGATCGTATCCGACGACACGCCGGGGAAACAGCGGGAGTTCAGGTTTCCGCACGACCTCACCGAGACTGCGTGTGCACGTCAAACGGGGTGTCCGGGCAGCCCCGGATCGCTCCCCGGGTCGGCCGTCTCTATGCTGGCCTCCGATGACTGCCGACCGCCGCACCGTACTGCGCTCCGCCGCCCAGCTGGCCGCCCTCACCGCCGCCGGCGGTCTGATCTCCGCGTGTGGGAGCGGCGCCCCGCGCCGGACCGACCCCGGGGCACTCGCCGTGCACCCGGGCAACGTCGATCCGTCGCACACCACCGACCCGGCCTGGAACGGCGGCGAGGGCCCGGCCTCCGCGCCGCCGACCGCCCCGCCGGAGCCGCAGCCCACCGCCGACCCCGCGGCCGCCACCCCGCCGCCGGCCCCGCCGGTGCTGCCGCCGCTCGCCCCCGGCACCCCGGCCGAGGTCGTGTACGGCCCGCGCACCGGCAAGAACGTGGCACTCACCTTCCACGGCAGCGGCGACCCGAAGCTGGCCACCGCCCTGCTGGAGATCGCCGAGCAGCACGGCGCCAAGCTGACCGTGATGGTGGTCGGCAGCTGGCTCGACCAGCAGCCGCAGATGGCCCGGCGGATCCTGGACGGCGGCCACGAACTGGGCAACCACACCCAGAACCACCTCAACATCTCCGCGATGACCCCGGACCAGGCGCGCGCCGAGATCGCCCAGTGCGCGGACCGGCTCCAGAAGCTCACCGGCTCGATCGGCCGCTGGTTCCGCCCCTCCGCCGCGCAGTACGCGACGCCGATGGTGCGCGAGCAGGCCAAGGCGGTCGGGTACGAGCACGTGCTCTCCTTCGACGTCGACCCGCGCGACTACAGCGACCCGACCGCCGCCGAGTTGCAGCGGCGGGTGCTCGGCTCGGTGCGCGGCGGTTCGGTGGTCGCGCTGCACATGGGCCACCAGTGCACGGTGGACGCGCTGCCGGCCATCCTGGACGGCTTCGCCAAGACCGGCCTCAAGCCGGTCACCGCCAGCCAGCTCTGCGCCTGAGGCGCCTGACGACCCCCGGGGCCGTCAGGCCATCGCGGGCCGTCAGGCCATCGGGTCGTCCGCCTTGTACGGCCGCAGGCGCAGCGTCCGGGCGTCCGCCGTGCGGATCTCCTCCGCCCGCTCGACGAGTTCCACCAGGTCGTCCCGCCCGGCGTGGATGAACCGCCCGTGCAGCGCGTCGAAGCGGCCGCGGGCGGCGTCCACGGTGACCGCGACCACGTACGGGAGGGAGCCCCAGGCCTTCATGCCCTGGAACATCGGCATGCCGGCGGTCATGTCGGTGGCCACCGCGCCCGGGCTGATGTCCAGGACGACGATGCCGTGCTCGGCGAGCGAGTCCGCCATGTTGTCGGAGAGCTGGAGCAGCGCGCCCTTGGAGGTCGCGTACGCGGTGTAGTGGCCGTCCGGGCGCAGCGCGAAGCCTGAGTTGAGGTTGACGATCCGCCCGCTCCGCCGGGACACCATGTCGGGCAGCACGCAGCGCAGCAGGTTGTAGGGGCCGCGCAGGTTGGTCTCGATCACCTGCCACCACTGGTTGGCGTCGGTCTCCCAGAGCGGCACCTCGGCGCGGTCGACCAGTCCGGCGTTGTTGACCAGCAGGTCGATCGGGCCGAGGTCGCGTTCGACGACCCGGACGGCCTCGCGGACCGCGCCGAGGCGGGTGACGTCGGCGGTGACGGCGACGCCGCGGGCGCCGTGCCGGGCGCACTCCTTGAGGGTGTCGGTCAGCGTCTCGTGGGTGCGGCCGACCAGCCCGACGGCCATGCCCTCGGCGGCCAGGCCGATGGCGATCTCCCGGCCGATACCCCGGCCGGCGCCGGTGATCAGGGCGACCTGTCCTGTGAGCGATCCCGTCGGCATCCCCGTACTCCCTTCGCCTGCTGCCCGGCCGTCCCGCGTCCTGCTGCCGGCCGTCCCGTGTCCCGCTGCCCGGCCGTCCCGCGATTCTGTCGGCCGCCGGGCGGAGCCGGGCCGGACACACGCCGGGCCCGGCCGTCCTCACCCGTTCGGAGGATCCGTACGAACGATCCGTACGCGGTGGCACTCGACCGGGGAGGGGGTGACCTACTGGCCGGTACGGAGTAGTAACGTCGTCGGGGCGGTGCCCGGTCCACCCGTTCCGGACCACCGGCCCCGCCGACCAGCACCATGCTGGGCCACCTGTCGCTGGGCGACCCCCAGCACCACCGAAGGGCAACTGAGTGAGTGACATCGCGCGCGTCGGAGTGATCGGCTGCGGCCTGATGGGGTCGGGCATCGCGGAGGTCTTCGCCCGCGCCGGGCTGGACGTCCTGGTGTCGGAGGCCAGCGGGGAGGCGCTGGAGTTCGGCCGCGCCCGGCTGACCAACTCCCTGGAGACGGCCGTCAAGCGCGGCAAGCTGACCCCCGAGCAGCGGGACGAGGCCCTGGCCCGGCTGTCCTTCACCGTCAACCTGTCCGACTTCGCCGACCGCGACCTGGTCGTCGAGGCCGTCGCCGAGCGCGAGGACATCAAGGTCCAGATCTTCCAGACGCTGGACCAGGTGGTCGAGCGCCGGGACGCGATCCTCGCCTCCAACACGTCCTCGATCCCGATCGTGAAGCTGGCCGCCGCCACCTCCCGCCCGGAGCAGGTCATCGGCCTGCACTTCTTCAACCCGGCGCCGGTGCAGAAGCTGGTCGAGGTCATCCCGACCCTGACCACCTCGGCGGCCACCACCGAGCGGGTCGAGGCCTTCGCCTCCGAGGCGCTCGGCAAGGAGCCGATCCGCGCCCGGGACCGGGCCGGCTTCGTGGTCAACGCCCTGCTGGTGCCCTACCTGCTGTCCGCGGTGCGGATGTTCGAGTCGGGCGTGGCCACCGCCTCCGACATCGACAAGGGCATGGAGGCCGGCTGCGCCCACCCGATGGGCCCGCTGCGGCTGTGCGACCTGATCGGCCTGGACACCATCGTGTCGATCGCCGAGTCGATGTACGACGAGTACAAGGAGCCGCTGTACGCCGCTCCCCCGCTGCTGTCCCGGATGGTCGACGCGGGTCTGCTGGGCCGCAAGTCCGGCCGCGGCTTCTACGACTACACCGCCAGCGCCTGAACCCCGCGCTGAGCTGAGCGGGCCCGGGGGCGATGTCCCGCCCCCGGGCCGACTGTTGACGTGGCGTCAGCTGTTGATGGCGTAACTGTCGCCGTAGACCTTCCACTTGAGCGGCGGGTTGAGGTCGAAGTTCTTCGCGTTGAGGAAGACCAGCTGCTCGGTGTCGACCCGGCTGGTGTCGGAGTGCGCCTGCTCCTTCTTCATCACGACCTTGCGGGCGTCCAGGAAGGCCTTGAGGTAGGTGGCCTCGTCACCGCCCTGGGCCGGGGTCCTGGCCTTCTTCATGGCGGCGGCCCGGATCCCGCCGAAGCTGTCCGAGCTGTTGCCGGGGCCGTGCATGACGATGGCGTCGTAGTAGGCGAACTGGCCGAGCGCGCGCAGCCCGTCGGCCTTGGCCTGCTTGACGGCGGGGTTGAAGTAGACCCGGTCGCGCTCGTCGTTCTGGGCCTGCTGGAAGACGGTGTCCTTGGCGGCGGCGGCCCAGTCCCGCTCGAAGGCGGCGCCGAGGCCGGCGTGCGAGTCGCTGCCGTTGACCTTCCGCAGCGCGGGCAGGTACTTGGCGAGGACATTGCCCGGCTTGAGGTCGGTGTAGTGCTGGACGAGGTCGAGCATGTCGCCGGTGCCGGAACAGAAGCCGATGATGCCGCCGGTGTACCCGCGGCCGTCGCCGATGTCCTCGATGTACTTGTACTGGGCCTTCCAGTCCAGCGAGGAGTTCTCGGCGCTGGACACCAGCTGCATCGCGATGTCCTTCTTGTGCGGGTCGTCCAGACCGACGCCCTTGAGCTGAACGGCCGCGGCAGGCACGGGGGTTGCCTGCGCGGCCCCGGCCGCCGCGACGGTGGCGGGGGCCGCGACCAGCGCGGCGGCGAGGGCTATGCGAAGGGCACGGTGGTGCTGAGGACGCATCTGGCGCTCCGTTTCCTCGGGGAGGTTAGGAAACTTTCCTAACGAGGAGGATGCGCCCTCCGCGAGCACCCCCGCAAGAGGTTTGACGGATTCTCTTCAAGAACCGGTTCAGCGCGCCCCGCGGCGCACCCACCAGACCGTCACCGCACCGAGCGCCACCGCGAGCACGGTCATCCAGCCGAGCTCGATGAACTGGAACGGCCAGTAGCGGTCGTCCGGCTGGTAGACCTCGTGGACGGCGTAGCCGCCGTCCTGCACCAGCTTCTGCACACCCCAGTAGTCGTGCCCCCGGTCGAAGAGCTCAGCGGTGCCGATCCGGTTGCCGGCCGGATCGGTGTACCAGCTGCTCCCCGTCCAGCGGTGGTCGACCCATACCTGGGACAGCGTGTGCAGGGTCTCCTGGAGCGGCGCGCGGTAGTGGAACCGCAGCGTCTCCGCCCCCAGGGTGACCAGCACCGAGGCCGCCACACCGATCCCGACCGCCACCACGGTGCGCCGCAGCACCGCACCGGCCAGTGCGGACACCGCGAAGACCAGCAGCACCCGGCCGGCCAGCGCCGGCGGCGCGCCCACGAACAGCAGCGGCGCGAACCGACTCCCCTGCTGGCGCATCGGCGCGATCCACCAGGAGAACACCTGCGCGAGCAGCGCCGTCGCGACCGCCAGCACCCCGGCGGTCACCGCCAGCCCGGAGGCCGTCCAGCGGGTCCGGCCGGCCCCCTGGGTCCAGGCGAACCGGAACGTCCCGTGCTCGAACTCCCGGGCCAGCAGCGGCCCACCCACGAAGGCGCCGATCGCGCCGCCGAGGAAGTAGACCAGGTTACTGCCGAGCATCAGCTCGGTGCCGTAACCGCGCAGGAACTCCTTCCAGCGCTCGTTGCACTCCCGGGTGGCCGGATCGCAGCCGCCCGCCCCGGACCGCTCGAAGCCCCGGTGCAGGAAGTACCCGCTCACCAACAGCAGCACGGCCAGGCCGGCGAGCACCCCGATCACCGTGCGCAGCGCGGCGCGGTGGCGCAGCCACGCCGCCTGGAGGGCCCCCATCCGGGGCAGGGCGGCCGGAACGGCGGTGACGGCACTCACGACAGCATCGCTTTCTCGGGCGTACGGACGGCCCCACGCGGGCCGGGGAGGGCGGAGGCGGTCGGCTCGCGCAGGTACGAGAGCACCAACTCCTCCAGGCCGATGCGTTGTTGGCGCCAGCCGTCGGAGACCGGGGCGTCCACGCCACCGGTGCGGACCAGCAGGTGGGCCTGGGCGCCGGCCCGGCGGTCGCGGACCACCGGCAGCCGGGCGGCCACCTCCGCCGCCCCGGCGGTCGGGCCGGTCAGCATCCGGTGGCCGCCCAGCAGGTCGTCCACCTCACCGGCCACCTGGACCCGGCCGCCGCCGAGCACCACCAGGTAGTCGCAGGTCTGCTCCAGCTCGTTGACGGCGTGCGAGGAGAACACCACCGACAGGCCGTCCTCGGTCACCGCGGTCAGCAGCACCGCCATGAAGTCGTGCCGGGCGAGCGGGTCCAGTGCGGCCAACGGCTCGTCCAACAGCAGGAGTTCGGGGCGCTTGGCGAGGGCGAGGGCGAGCGAGACCTGGGCCTGCTGACCGCCGGACAACCGGCCGTACCTGCGGTCCAGCGGGATGCCGAGGCCGTCCAGGTGGGTCCGGGCGCGGGCCTCGTCCCAGCGGCGGTTGAGGTGGCGGCCCATCCGCAGCAGGTCGCGCACCGGCAGGCCGGGGTAGAGCGCGGCGTTCTGCGCGACGAACGCGATCCGCTCCAACGCCTCGGGCGAGCCCGGGAGTTGGCCGCCGAGGACGGAGATCACGCCCTCGTTCGGCATGGTCAGCCCGGCGGCGAGGTTGAGCAGGGTGGACTTGCCGGCGCCGTTCGGGCCGACCAGCGCCACCACGTGTCCGGCCGGGACGGCGAGATGGCAGTCCCGCAGCGCCCAGGAGCGGCGGAAGCGCTTGCCGAGCCCGCCGCAGTCGATCACCGTGTCCACGGCCATCAGGCCACCACCCCGTCCCGCCCCTCGCGCAGGTCGCGCAGCGCGTCCTCGAACACCGCGACCATCCCCTCCTCGTCCAGCCCGGCCCCGTGCGCGGCCCGCATCCAGTCCAGCAACCCCCGCCGCAGTGCCGCCCGTTCGCGCAGCGGCACCACTCCGGCGGGCAGCCCGCGGACGAAGGTGCCCTGTCCGCGCCGGCCGGCAGCCAGGCCGCGGTGCTCCAGCTCGCGGTACGCCTTGAGCACGGTGTTGGGGTTGATCGCCAGCCCGGCCACCACCTCGCGCACCCGGGGCAGCCGGTCCCCCTCCGTCAACCAGCCCATCCGCAGCGCCTGTTCGACCTGCTGCACGAGTTGCAGGTAGGTCGGGACACCGGAGGCCGGGTCCAGGCGGAACTCGATCGGCGAGGGCTGGTCACCGTCTTTATCTACTTCCATAGTTAATGAGTTAAGTGGAGATGTGAGGGACCGTCAACCCAAGAGAACGTAAAGCGGCACGACAAAGGGCCCCGCCCGAACCCGGAGGTTCGGACGGGGCCCCGATGCCGGGCCTTCGGGCTCAGGCGCCGCGCAGCACCGCGCCGGTGCGGGCGACGGCCTCGGCGACGGCCGCCTCGCGGGCGGCGGTGGCCTCGTCGGCGGTCAGCGTGCGGTCCGCGGCGCGGAACCGCAGCGCGTACGCCAGCGACTTCTTGCCCTCGCCGACCTGCTCGCCGGTGAAGACGTCGAACAGCCGGATGGCCTCCAGCAGTTCGCCCGCGCCGGAGCGCAGCGCGGCCTCGACCTCGGCGGCCGGGACGGCGGTGTCGACGATCAGGGCGACGTCCTGGGTGGCCACCGGGAAGCCGGAGACCGCCGGGCCGTTGACCTTCTCGGCGCCGTCGGCGGTGAGCAGGTCGATGTCGATCTCCATCGCGCTGGTGCGGGCCGGCAGCCCGAGCGCCTTGACGACGCGCGGGTGCAGCTCACCGGCGTGGCCGACCACCCGGTCGGTGCCGGTCACGACCAGCTCGGCGCAGCGGCCCGGGTGCCAGGGCGCCAGCTGTCCCTGGCGGACCGTCAGCTCGATGCCGGCCGCGCGCGCCACCGTACGGGCCGCCTCGACGGCGTCCGCCCAGGAGGCCCCGGCGCCCTGGCCCCACCAGCCGGACGGCAGCCGCTCGCCCGCGAGGGCGACGGCGACCCGGCGCGGCTGGTCCGGCAGCGCGGCGTCCAGCGCGGCCAGCTCCTCGGCGCTCGGCCGGTGCTCGACCGACGGCCGCGGGGCCACGGTCAGCTCGTCCTTGGGCAGGAAGACCGTGCCGGTCTCGTAGATCGCCAGGTCGGTGTTGCCGCGGCCGGTGTTGCGGCGCAGCGCCCCGAGCAGGCCCGGCAGCAGCGTGGTGCGCAGCGCCGGCTCCTCGTCGTTGAGCGGGTTGACCAGCTTCACCGTGCGGCGGCGCCGGTCGTCCGTCTCCAGGCCGAGCGCCTCGAAGGCGGCCTCGCCGAGGAACGGGTAGTTGTTGACCTCGACGTAGCCGGCCCCGGCCAGCGCGACGCCGATCCGGCGGTGCACCCGCTGGGCCTCGGTCAGGCCCTTGCCCGGCGGCACGTTGGGCATCCGGGCGGGGACGTTGTCGTAGCCCTCCAGCCGGATGACCTCCTCGGCGAGGTCGTACGGGTCGGTGAGGTCGGGGCGCCAGGTCGGCGGGGTGACCTCCAGGACGTCGGCGCCGGCGACCGAGCAGCCGATCTCCTGAAGGCGCCGGGTGACGGTCTCGCGGCCGTACCCGGTGCCGGCGACCCGGTCGGGCAGGTCGGCGGCGATCGTGATGGTGCGCACCGGGTGCGGGGCCGCGATGTCGGTGACCCCGGCCTCGGCGGTGCCGCCGGCGATCAGGACCAGCAGGTCGACCGCGCGCTGGGCGGCGGCGCGGGCGGCCTCCGGGTCGACGCCGCGCTCGAAGCGCTTGGACGCCTCGGAGGGCAGCTTGTGCCGCTTGGCGGAGCGGGCGATGGCGACCGGGTCGAAGTGCGCCGCCTCGATGATCACCTCGGTGGTGCCCGGGCCGGCGGCCGGGTCGAGGATCTCGGTGGAGGCGCCGCCCATCACACCGGCCAGGCCGATCGGACCGCTGTTGTCGCAGATCAGCAGGTCCTCGGTGGCGAGCTTGCGGGTCACGCCGTCCAGGGTGGTCAGGGTCTCGCCCTGCTCCGCCCGGCGGACCACGATCGGGCCGTCCACGCGCTGCTTGTCGTAGGCGTGCAGCGGCTGGCCGACCTCCAGCATCACGTAGTTGGTGATGTCGACGGTCAGCGAGATCGGGCGGATGCCCGACTTCTGCAGCCGGCGCTGGAGCCAGATCGGGGACTTGGCGTTCGGGTCGACGCCGACCACGGTGCGGGCGACGAAGCGGTCGCAGCCGGCCGGGTCGTTGACCTTGACCAGGTAGCCGAAGGAGTTGGCCGGCGGCACGTCCAACAGCGCCGGGTCGGCCAGCGGCAGCCCGTACGCGGCGGCGGCCTCACGGGCGACGCCGCGCATGGACAGGCAGTAGCCGCGGTCCGGGGTGACGGCGATGTCCAGCACCTCGTCGACGAGCTGGAGCAGCTCGATCGCGTCGGTGCCGGGCTCGAACTCCGGCGGGAGCACGATGATGCCGTTGTGGTCGTCGCCCATGCCGAGCTCGCGGGCGGAGCAGATCATGCCGGCCGAGGTGTGGCCGTAGGTCTGGCGCTCCGCGATCGGGAAGGGGCCGGGCAGCACGGCGCCCGGGAGGACCACGACGACCTTGTCGCCGACGGCGAAGTTGGTGGCGCCGCAGACGATCTCCTGCGGGGCGCCGGTGCCGTTGGCGTCGCCGACGTTGACGAAGCAGTGCCGGATCGGCTTCTTGAAGCCGGTCAGCTCCTCGATGGAGAGCACCTCGCCGACCACCAGCGGGCCCTTGAGGTCGCCGCCGAGCTGCTCGACGGTCTCGACCTCCAGGCCGGCCCGGACCAGGCGCTCGGCGACGTCACGGCCGGTCTCGCCGGCCGGCAGGTCGACGTACTCGCGCAGCCAGGAAAGCGGGACGCGCATCAGATCTCCATCCCGAACGGAAGGGTGAAACGCACGTCACCCTCGACCATGTCGCGCATGTCGGCGACGTTGTGACGATTCATCAGGATCCGCTCCAGGCCCAGGCCGAAGGCGAACCCGCTGTAGCGGTTGGGGTCGACACCGCAGGCGACCAGCACGCGCGGGTTGACCACACCGCAGCCGCCGAGCTCGATCCAGCCCTCGGAGGAGCAGGTGCGGCACGGACGGTCCGGGTTGCCGACGCTCTCGCCGCGGCACACGAAGCACTGCAGGTCGATCTCGGCGCTCGGCTCGGTGAACGGGAAGTACGAGGGACGCCAGCGCAGTTCGAGGCCGCCGCCGATCAGCTTCTCGACCAGCACCTCGATGGTGCCCTTGAGGTCGGCGAAGGTGATGCCCTCGTCCACCGCGAGGCCCTCGACCTGGCGGAAGACCGGGGTGTGGGTGGCGTCCAGCTCGTCGGTGCGGTACACCCGGCCGGGGCAGACGACGTAGATGGGCGGCTCGCGGTCGAGCATGGTGCGGGCCTGGACCGGGGAGGTCTGGGTGCGCAGCACCACGCCGGAGTCGGCGGAGCCGTCCGGGGCCTGGACGAAGAAGGTGTCCTGCATCGAGCGGGCCGGGTGGTCCGGGCCCAGGTTGAGGGCGTCGAAGTTGAGCCACTCCGCCTCGACCTCGGGGCCCTCGGCGACCTGGTAGCCCATCGCGACGAAGGTGTCCTCGATGCGCTCGGCCAGCGTGGTCAGCGGGTGCCGGGCGCCGCGCGGGGTGCGGTCGTACGGCAGCGTGACGTCCACCGCCTCCTCGACCAGCACGCGGGCGTCGCGCTCCGCCTCCAGCTCGGCCTGGCGCTTGGCGAGGGCCTGGTTGACGGCGCCGCGGGCCTGGCCGATCAGCTTGCCGGCGGCGGCCTTGGCGTGCGGGGGCAGGGCGCCGATCTCGCGGTTGGCGAGCGCGAGCGCGGAGCGGTCGCCGTAGTGGGCGACCTTGGCCTGCTTCAGCTCGTCGAGCGTGCTGGCGGCGGCGAAGGCGGCGACGGCCTCGTCCCGCGCCTGCTCCACCACCTCGGGCTTGAGGGCCTCGACCTCGACCGGGTCGTACGACTTGTTGGGTGCCGACATCTCTATCTTTCCCGTGCTCCTGCTCGTCCGTGCTCAGGTAAGGGGCTCGTACCTCTGCGTTACGCCCGGCGTGGCCGGGGCACGGGCAGCCGGTCTCCGTTCACCGGAGGCTCACGGGGAGGGGTGTCCGCGGCTCAGCCGCGCAGGGCGTTGCGCAACGCCAAAGGTCGAGTGTAGTCGCAGCGCGTAGCGCGACTGGCGCGATGCCCGCCCAGCGGGACCTCAGTACGTGCTCTTCGCTTTCAGAGCATGAAGTCCGGAACGCCGGCGGGCAGGATAAATCGGAACCGGGCGCCGCCGCCGGGCGCGCGGTCGACGCGGATCGAGCCGCCGTGGGCCTCGACGATGCCCTTGACGATGTAGAGGCCCAGGCCCGTGCCGCCGCGCTTGGAGCCCCGCCAGAAGCGGGTGAAGACGCGCGGCATCGACTCCTCGGGGATGCCGCTTCCTTCGTCGCTCACGGTGACCGCGGTGCCTTCCACGATGCGGGGCGGGGTGCCGGAGCGCTCCCAGACGGGCGCCTCGACGACCTCCTTGGCCGGTGCCACCTCGATCGTGACAGTTCCCTCGCCGTGCCGCACCGCATTTTCCAGCAGGTTGGCCAGCACCTGGTCGACCTTGTCCGGGTCCGCCCACAGCACCGTCAGCGGCTCGGCGATCCGGACGTCGAAGCGCTCCTCGGCGATGCCGGTGGCGACCTTGCGCTCGACGTGCCGGCGCACCGCCGCGGCCAGGTCGACGACCTGCTTGCGCAGCTCCAGCCGGCCGGCGTCGATCCGGGAGATGTCCAGCAGCTCGGCGATCAGCCGGGTGACCCGGTCGGCGTCGGCGTCGACGGTCTCCAGCATCAGCCGCTTCTGCCCGTCGGTGAACCGCTCCCACTTGGCCAGCAGGGTCGCCGTGAAGCCCTTGACGCTGGTCAGCGGGGAGCGCAGCTCGTGCGCGACGGTGGCGATCAGCTCGGCGTGGCTGCGCTCGGTGCGGCGCCGGGCCTCGGTGCCGCGCAGCGCGATCACCAGGCGCTCCAGCGGCCCGCGCGGCACCGCGCGGACGTACCGGGCGGAGACCAGCACCTCGCGGCCGCCGGGCAGCAGCAGGTTGCGCTCCGGCTGCCGGGTCCGGGTGGCCAGCCCGCCGTACGGGTCGGTCAGCTGCCACCAGCGGCGGCCGTCCAGGTCCTCCAGCGGCAGGACGTCCGCCAGCGCGCTGCCGAGCGCGGCCTCCGGGAGCACGCCGGTGAGCCGGGCCGCGGCCCGGTTGAAGCAGACCACCCGGCCGAGCGCGTCGGCGACCACCAGGCCGTCCGGCAGGTCGTCCGGGTCGAGCTCTGGCCCGCTGCCGACCATGGGTGTCCTCCCCGATTACCCACCGTGCCGTTCCCCCCACCGAGGCAGACCCTAGCGCCTCGCAGCCCCCCGCAGTAGGTCCCGCGGCAGGGCGATCCCGACGTGCCGGGCGCGCCGCGGGGGGCGCGCGCTCAGCCGTTCGAGCGACAGCCGCCGGGCGAGCGCTGGGCCCGGGCCGAGGCGTACAGGCAGACGGCCGCCGCGGTGGCCAGGTTGAGGCTCTCGGCGTGGCCGTGGATCGGCACGCGCACGACCTCGTCGGTGAGTGCGCGGGTCTCCTCCGGGAGCCCCCACGCCTCGTTGCCGAACACCCACGCGCCGGGCGCGCCGAGGGTGCCCTCGTCCAGCTCCTGGTCGAGGTCGCGCTCCCCCGCGCCGTCGGCGGCCAGCACGCGCACGCCGGCCTCCCGCAGCCGCCCGACCGCCTCCTCGACCGGCACGCCGACCGCCACCGGCAGGTGGAACAGGCTGCCCACGGAGGCCCGGACGGCCTTCGGGTTGTACAGGTCGACCGAGGCGTCGGTGAGCACCACGGCGTCCGCCCCGGCCGCGTCGGCGGTGCGCAGCACGGTACCGGCGTTCCCGGGGTCTCGGACGTGCGCGAGGACGGCCACCAGCCGGGGCCGGGCCTTCAGCACCTCGGCGAACGGGGTGTCGATGAAGCGACAGAGCGCCACGATGCCCTGCGGGGTCACCGTGTCGCAGATCCCGGCGATCACCTCGTCGGTGGCGGTGAGCACCGGCAGCCCCTCGGCCAGGGCGGCCTCGACGATCCCGGCGTGCCGCTCGGCGGCCTCCGGCGTCACGTACACCTCGACCACGGCGTGCTCGGCCGAGCCCGGCAGCTGGCCGAAGGCGACGGCCTCGCGGACGGCCTGCGGGCCCTCGGCCAGGAAGCGGCGCTCCTTGGTGCGCTGGTTCCGCTTGGCGAGCCGCCGGGCGGCGACGACGCGCGGCGAGCGCAGGGAGGTCAGCAGGGGGGTGTCGGTGCTCGGCATGGTCTCGTTCTCCGGGAGCGCTGTGGGAGGGGAACGCAAAACCGGACCCGCAGGAGGCCTGCGGGTCCGGTCAGAGCTCAACTGATCTCGGGAGATCAGGCGGCGTCGGCGGCAGCCTTGGGGGCGTTGACGTCGGCCGGCAGCGCCTTCTGGGCGACCTCGACCAGGGAGGCGAACGCACCCGGGTCGTTGACGGCCAGGTCGGCCAGCATCTTGCGGTCGATCTCGACGCTGGCGGCCTTCAGGCCCTGCACGAAGCGGTTGTAGGTGATGCCGTTGGCACGGGCCGCAGCGTTGATGCGCTGGATCCACAGCTGACGGAAGTCGCCCTTGCGCTTCTTGCGGTCGTTGAAGTTGTAGACCAGCGAGTGGGTGACCTGCTCCTTGGCCTTGCGGTACAGGCGCGAGCGCTGGCCACGGTAGCCGCTGGCGCGCTCCAGGATGACCCGGCGCTTCTTGTGGGCGTTGACTGCCCGCTTGACGCGTGCCACTTGATTACTCCTTGGGTTGGACCACGGACTACTTCACGTGGTCCGTCATTCGAATGGGTCGGGAAGGATCAGCTGCCCCGCTCACGGCTCGCGCCGGGCGGGAGGGCGATCACTTGCCGAGAAGCTTCTTGATCTTCTTGGCGTCAGCGGGGGCCATCTCGACGGTCCCGGCCAGCTTGCGGGTCAGCGTCGAGGGCTTGTGCTCCAGGAGGTGGCGGCGGCCGGCGCGCTCGCGCAGCACCTTGCCAGAGCCACTGATCTTGAAGCGCTTGCTGGCGCCACTGTGCGTCTTCTGCTTCGGCATTTCGCCGTATCTCCTCGTCGGTCCCGTCCACGCCCGCGCGGCCTGTGCCACGCGGGCGTGAACTGGATGGATCTGCGGTGACCGGGCGGGTCGCCCTGTCACCCTGGGGGCCGGTCTCCCGGACCTCCCGAGCCGGTGAAGGCTCAGGCGCCCTGGGAGGCGGCCGGCTGCTCGACCGCGGCGTCGGCCTCCACGGCCTCCACCTCGGCCGGGGCGTCCTGGGCCTCGGTCACGGCGTCGTCGGTCACCAGGTCCTCGGCCACCGCGTCGTCGGCCGCGGGGGCGGCGTCGGCGTCGGCGTCGGCGGTGCGGCCCTGGCGCTCGGCCTTGCGGGCGTCCGCGAGGGCGCGGGCCTCGGCCATCGCCTCGGTCTTCTTCTTGTGCGGGCCAAGAACCATGATCATGTTACGGCCGTCCTGCTTCGGCGAGGACTCGACGAAGCCCAGGTCCTGGACGTCGTCGGCGAGCCGCTGCAGCAGACGGAAGCCCAGCTCGGGGCGGGACTGCTCACGACCGCGGAACATGATCGTGATCTTGACCTTGTCGCCCTGCTTGAGGAACCGGACGACGTGACCCTTCTTGGTGTCATAGTCGTGCGGGTCGATCTTCGGCCGGAGCTTCATCTCCTTGATGACCGTGTGCGCCTGGTTCTTGCGCGCCTCACGGGCCTTCATGGCCGACTCGTACTTGAACTTGCCGTAGTCCATGAGCTTGCACACCGGCGGCCGGGCGGTCGCCGCGACCTCGACCAGGTCGAGGTCGTACTCCTGCGCAAGCTCCAGCGCCTTGGCAAGCGGCACGATGCCGACCTGCTCGCCGCTGGGACCGACGAGTCGCACCTCGGGGACGCGAATCCGGTCGTTGATGCGGGGCTCGGTGCTGATGGGGCCTCCTCGGTTGCACCTTCTGCGATGCGGCCGTCGGACGGCGGTCGCACGTAGTGGACTCGACCACTGGGCGGGGCTTCATTCGTGCTGCGCTGCCCGGGCACCGGATCGGCACCGTGTGCACCGCGACACGAAAAAAGCCCCGCTCGGTACAAGCGGGGCTCCACACAACCGGGGGCGGCACCCGGTGAGGGGCGCTGCGGGCGACTCGGCGCCGTGGCGCCCGTCGCGGACCGGGACCCGTCGACCGCGAGGCCGATCAGGTGGGAGACTTTCGCGGTTGCCCTCTCGGGCCTCCTGAGTGGAGCCTCCACTTGCTGGCCAGGTGCCCGTGCGGGACCCGGCCGGTCAGTCTCGAAGCTTACAGCGTCGCGCTGCCGAACGCTATTCCGCCCCTCCACGCACCCCCTTGTACGCTCCATGGGTACCTCCCACCGGCACGACGGAACGAGCCCCCCTTGAGCAGCGAGCCCACCCAGACCCCCGGCGCCGACGACGACGCGATCGGCTTCGACGACCTCACCCGGGACATCGCCGAGGTCCCGGCGGTCGAGGTGATCACCACCGTCGCGGTGCACCTGATGAGCGCCGCCGCGGTCAAGTGCGGCCTGGCCGAGGGCGGCGAGAAGGACAAGGACCTCGACGAGGCCCGCAAGCTGATCACCGCGCTGGCCGGGCTGGTCACCGCCGGCGCCCCGGAGATCAGCAACTTCCACGCCGCCCCGCTGCGGGACGGCCTGCGCTCGCTCCAGCTGGCCTTCCGCGAGGCGTCCATCGTCCCGGACGCGCCGGGCGCGGGCCCGGGCGAGAAGTTCACCGGGCCGGTCTACTCCTGAGCGAGATCAAAAGGACCACCTACTAGATCTAGTAGGTGGTCCTTTTGCGATCGCGGCTACCGCCGGTACAGCGGCTCGCCCGGCAGCTGCGCGCTCGCCGGCAGCACCGCCAGGTCCAGCCCCCGGTCCAGCCGCACCCGCAGCACCGGGTCCGCGGCCACCGCCTGCCCGACCCGCTGCACGGCCGCCTGCATCCCGGGCTGGTCCAGCGCCGGGTCGAGGACCACCGCGAGCACCCCGTCCGCGTCCGCGGAGGCCGCCAGCAGCCCGGTGACCACCTGCGGTTCGGCGGCCAGCAGCGCCCGCACGGCCTCGCGCACCTCGGGGTCGGCCACCGGCGGCAGGTAGGGCCGGTTCTCCGCCAGCGCCCGCAGCCGGGCGCCGGACAGCTGGAACGGCACCGGCCCGGCCGGGTCGATCAGCAGGGTGTCGGCACGCTCGGAGAAGGCCACCATCGCCGCCTGCGGGGCGGCGGTCGGCGCCGGCCGGGCGTCGGCGCGCCAGCGGGCCAGCGACTCCAGCGAGGTGAAGGCCGGCAGCGCGCGCCGCCCGTCCGGGGCCTCCAGCACTGGGACGGCCATGTCGCTGGTCTTCTCGTGCTTGTGCCCGTGCTCGTCCACCTCGACCTCGCCCAGCAGGGCGACGATCGGGACCATCAGCCGGGTCGGCGCCAGCGCCGCCAGCAGCTCGGGCTCCGCCGCGCGGTCCTGCGACCAGCGGGCCAGGGCCGCGGTGAGGGCCGGGTCGGCGGTGCCGTCGTCGTCGCCGAAGCCGGGGTTCGGGATGTTCTTGCCGACGAACGCCGGGTTGGAGAAGTCTTTGCGGTCCACCCCGCCGACCCTATGCCACCGCGGGCCCCCGGCCTCATTTCCCTGCACGCGCCCCCTACCCGCGGGTAGCGCGGTGTGGCACCCTGCGCCCATGGTCATGCTCGAAGCGTCCGCCCCCGCCCCGGTCTCCGACCGCGCCCGCTACGACCGCGCCACCGCCCACCTGGACGGACCGGTGGCCGTCGTCGACCTCGCCGCCTTCGACGCCAACGCCGCCGACCTGGTCCGCCGCGCCGCCGGGAAGCCGGTCCGGGTGGCCAGCAAGTCGGTGCGCTGCCGGGCCCTGCTGGACCGGGTGCTGGCCACGGACGGCTTCGCCGGGGTGATGAGCTTCACCCTGGACGAGTCCATCTGGCTGGCCCGCACCGGCGTCCGCGACGTCCTGCTCGCCTACCCGTCCGCCGACCGGGACGGCTACGCCGAACTGACCGCCGACCCGGAGCTCGCCGGCGCGGTCACCGTCGTCCTCGACGACCCCGCCCAGCTCGACCTGATCGACAAGGCCCGCTCCGGCGACGCCGAGGTGCGGGTCTGCCTGGAGCTGGACACCGCCCTCCACCTGCTCGGCGGCCGGGTCCGGGTGGGCGCCCGCCGCTCGCCGCTGCGCACCGCCGAGGACCTCGGTGCCTTCGCCGAACTCGTCCAGCGCCGCCGGGGGTTCCGGGTGGTCGGGCTGATGGCGTACGAGGGTCACGTCGCCGGGGTCGGCGACCGGGTACCCGGACGGCCGGTGCGCTCGCAGCTGATCCGGCTGATGCAGGCCAAGGCGCGCACCGAACTCGCCGAGCGGCGCGCGGCGGTGGTCCGGCGGCTGCGGCAGGTGGCCGAACTGGAGTTCGTCAACGGCGGGGGCACCGGCAGCGTGGAGAGCACCGTGGCCGAGCGCGCCGTCACCGAGGTGGCGGCCGGCTCCGGGCTGTACCAGCCCCGGCTGTTCGACAACTACCGCTCCTTCCAGGGCCGCCCGGCCGCGCTGTTCGGCCAGCCGGTGGTGCGCCGCCCCGGCGTCGGCGTGGTGACCGTGCTCGGCGGCGGCTACCCGGCCTCCGGCGCGGCCGGCCCGGACCGCTCCCCCGTGCCGTACCTGCCGGAGGGGCTGCGCTACGACCCGATGGAGGGCGCCGGCGAGGTGCAGACCCCGCTGCTGGGCGCGGCCGCGGACGACCTGCTGATCGGCGACCGGGTCTGGTTCCGGCACGCCAAGGCGGGGGAACTCTGCGAGCGCTTCGCCGAGTTGAACCTGATCGAGGGCGACCGGATCGTCCGGACGGTACCGACCTATCGGGGTGAGGGAAGGACGTTCCTCTGACCCCGCGTCGGATCCGTGCCCTACGGTGGTGGCAACACTGCGGCAGGAACGAGGAGCAGGATGGAAGCCGAGATCACGGAGCTCGCGACGCGGGGCGCGACCGCACTGGTCAGCCTGATGGTGACCGAGGCCTGGGCGCAGGTGAGGCCGCGCTTCGCCGCGCTGTTCGGACGGAACCGCGAGGAGGAGGTGTCGCAGGAGCTGGACGAGATCCAGGGCGAGCTCGCCGAGGACCCGCAGAGCGGCGAGACCCAGGTCCCGCAGTGGGAGCGGCGGCTGCGGCTGGCGCTGCGGAACAACCCGGAGTCGGTTGCCCAGCTCCAGGCGATCCTGGAGGAGTTCAACCCCAAGCCGCCCCAGCACGAGCCCGGCGCGACGATCATCAACAACACGATCAACCACGGGACCCACAGTGGAAACGTGATCATGACCGGCTTCTACAACGACAACAAGCGCTGACCTTTCCCCAGCCTTAACAAGGCCCGATGGAACTCCTAACCCAGGCGTTCCATCGGGCCTTTGTGCTGCTCGGGAGCCTACAGTCCGTCAAGAAGCGTCATACGCCCGGCTATTGCCAGCTGGTCCAGACCAATCATACGCTCTGGCCGGGGAGCCGCGAGCCGGGCCGGCGGCCCCCGAACGGGCAGGCGTGTCCGCTCCCCCACACTCGCCCGGAACGACGGTCAAGGAGTCCCCACCCCATGTCCATCAAGCGAAGTGCCCTGTCCGTCGGCGTGGTCGGCGCCGCGGTCCTCGCGGTGGCCGCGTCCACCGCCGGTACCGCCAGTGCGCACGGCACGATGACCAACCCGGTCAGCCGGGTCGCCGCCTGCTACGCCGAGGGCCCCGAGCACCCGGTGTCCCAGGTCTGCAAGGACCTCGTCGCCGCGAGCGGCACCCAGCCGCTCTACGACTGGAACGAGGTCAACATCGCCAACGCCAACGGCAACCACCAGGCGCTGATCCCGGACGGCAAGCTCTGCTCGGCCAACCGCGACAAGTACCAGGCCCTGGACTGGCCGCGCACCGACTGGCCGGCCACCCCGGTCAAGGCCGGGGCGTTCAACTTCCAGTTCCGGACCACCGCGCCGCACCTCGGCACCCAGACCGTCTACCTCACCAAGCAGGGCTACGACCCGACCAAGCCGCTGAAGTGGTCGGACCTCGACCCGACCCCGGTCGCCCAGGTGCCGGTCACCCGCACCGCCACCGACGGGTACTACACCTACTCCGGCA
This sequence comes from Kitasatospora sp. NPDC097643, assembly GCF_040302625.1. Taxonomy (NCBI): domain Bacteria; kingdom Bacillati; phylum Actinomycetota; class Actinomycetes; order Kitasatosporales; family Streptomycetaceae; genus Kitasatospora; species Kitasatospora sp. NPDC097643. The sequence goes on from NZ_JBEOSA010000011.1 coordinate 54,086, forward strand.
CCCTGCCGCAGCGCATCGGCCGCCAGCTGCTGTACACGATCTGGCAGCGCAGCGACAGCCCGGAGGCGTTCTACAGCTGCTCCGACGTCGACTTCGGCGGCTCCGCCGCGACCGGTGGCACCCAGGCGGCCCCCGCGCTCGCCGCGCAGGCCCCGGCCGCGCCCAGCGACGCCCAGATCGCGGCCGACGCACCCAGGTCCACCGTCGCCCACCACGGGCACGGCGGCGACCCCAACTCCCCCGCCGGCGCGGTGATCCCGACCGCCTCGGCGGCGGTCGGCACCTCGGCCACCGGCCCGCTGCTGCTGGCGGGCGCCGCCGCGATCGGCGTCGGCTGGGCGGGCATGGTGCTCCGGCGCCGTCGCATCGAGGCTGTTCGACGCGACTCCTGACGCCGGATACGGAGCCGGGCCGGCCCCAACCCCCGTCCGGCCCGGTTCCGTTGCCCGCCTGATCGGTGAACGACGGCGCCCCACCCGCTCGTTGAACGACGGCGGCCCACCCGGAGCGTTTCCGGGTGGGCCGCCGTGGCGTGAGGAGCGGGCCGGTCAGGTGCCGTTGCCGGGGGCACCCGACGCGCCGGGGCCGCCGGGGACACCGGGCATCCCGGGGAGGCCGCCGCCGGGCAGGGACGGCAGCTTGCCCTTGTAGTCGGAGATGCCCTTGAGGATGGTGTCCATCACCCCGAGGTCCGGCGCCTTGTCGGCGATGTCGAAGCCGAAGTGCACCGAGACCAGCGACTTTCCGTCGGCGGACGGGAAGACCACGCTCTCCACGTAACCGTTGTTGCCCTTGGACGCGTCGACCTTCCAGCGAACCAGGTAGCCGTCCTGGCCGTTGACCTTGACCGCCTCGGACTTCAGCTCCTGGTGGCCGGTGATGTCCCCGTAGGACTCCTTGGCCGCCTTCTCGATGTCGGCCTTGGCCGCCGCCTGGGCGTCGGTGCCGCCGTCGGTGATCCGGCCGGTGACCACCCCGCCGAGGGTGCAGCCATCGGTGCCGTCCGTGCAGGTGTACTGGCCGACGGTGAGCGAGGCGAAGCCCTCGACGGTGTGGCTGCCCTGCCAGCCGGCGGGGACGGGCAGGGTGAGCCGGTTGACCAGGTCGACCGCGTTCCCGGCGCCGGGCCGGTTCTTGCCGCTGCCGTTGCCGCCCTTGCCGCCGTTCCCACCGGGGGCCTTGCCGTCCCCGCTGCCGCCGCCGTTGCCGTCTCCGCCGCCGTCTCCGTTGCCGTCGCCGCGGCCGCCGCCGAGACCCGGGAAGCCGCCCCAGGGCCCGTCCTCGCCGTACGGCACGGCCGCGCGGGCGTTGCGGTGCGGGCGGTCCCCGTCGTGGCCGTCCATCGCCAGGTAGGTGATGCCGGAGCCGGCGGCCAGCCCGAGCAGCGCGGCGACGCCGGTCGCGACCACCAGCCTGGACGGCTTGCGCCGGGGCTTGCGCTCCGCCGGGACGGCCGCGCCGTAGGCGGTGCCGAAGGGCGGCGGCTCCGGGTAGCGGACCGTCGGCCCGCTGCCCAGCACCTCGCCCGTCAGCACGGTGGGCTCCTCGCCGGCCGGTGCCATGGGCTCCTCGGCCGCCGCCGGCTCCGGAATCCCGGCGGCCGGCTCCGCCGGCAGCGGGGCGTCCGAGGGTGCGGGCCGGGTGCTGGCCGTCCAGCCCTTGCCGTCCCACCAGCGCTGTGGTCTCGGGTCGCTGGCGGTGTCCTTCGGGTCCGGGTACCACCCGGCGGGAATCTGCTCACTCACAGCAGAGAATCTAAAGGCACGCGGATAAACGTGAAATCAGCGCAACCGGGAATTCCGGCGGTTTTCGATGAGATTCCGGTGAGAAGCGGCGCGGGGTGCCCGGCAGGCCTACTGCGGGGTGACGTAGGCCCCGGAGATGCCGCCGTCCACCAGGAACTCGCTCGCCGTGATGAACGACGAGTCGTCGCTCGCCAGGAAGGCCACCGCGGCCGCGATCTCCTCGGCCCGGGCGAACCGGCCGAGCGGAATGTGCACCAGTCGACGGGCCGCCCGCTCCGGGTCCGCGGCGAACAGCTCCCGGAGCAGCGGGGTGTCCACCGGCCCCGGCGACAGCGCGTTGACCCGGATGCCTTCCCGGGCGAACTGCACGCCCAGTTCGCGGGACATCGCCAGCACCCCGCCCTTGGAGGCGGTGTACGAGATCTGCGAGGTCGCCGCGCCCATCCGGGCCACGAAACTGGCCGTGTTGATGATCGACCCCCGCCCGTGCCGCCGCATGTACGGCAGCGCGGCCTTGCAACACAGGTACACCGAGGTCAGGTTGACCTCCTGCACCCTGCGCCAGGCGTCCAGCCCGGTGGTCAGGATCGAGTCGTCCTCCGGCGGCGAGATGCCCGCGTTGTTGAACGCGACGTCCACGCTCCCGTACGTCTCGTACGCCTCGTCGAACAGCGCCTCGACCATGTACGGGTCGGTGACGTCGGTGTGCACGAACAGGCCGCCGACCTCCTTCGCCGCCGCCCGCCCGGTCTCCTCGTCGAGGTCCGCGCAGACCACCTTGGCGCCCTCGGAGGCCAGCCGGCGGGCGGCCGCCAGACCGATCCCGCTGCCCGCGCCGGTGATCACGGCGGTGCGGCCGACCAGTCGGCGGCACACCGGGGCGTCGTGCTTCTCGGTCATCTGGCTCCTGCTCCTCGCTGGGGTCGGCCGGGGGTGGGGTCGGGGCGGGTGGCCGGTTCGGACACCGGCCTCACATCCGCTCGAAGGACCGGTAGCGCTCCCAGTCGGTGACCGCCCCGTCGTACGCGGACTGCTCCACCCGCGCCATGTTCAGGTAGTGGTCGACCACGTCGTCCCCGAAGGCCGTCCGGGCCAGCTCGCTCTGCCCCCACAACTCCGCGGCCTCGCGCAGCGATCCGGGCACCCGGGCGTACTCGTCCACCGCGTAGGCGTTGCCCAGGCAGGGCGCGGGCAGCTCCAGCTTCTGCTGGAGGCCGTGCAGCCCGGCCGCGATCATGCCGGCCACCGCCAGGTACGGGTTGACGTCGCCGCCCGGCACCCGGTTCTCCATCCGCAGCCCCTGGCCGTGGCCGACCACCCGGTAGGCGCAGGTCCGGTTGTCCCGGCCCCAGGCCACCGCCGTCGGGGCGAACGAGCCCGGGCGGTACCGCTTGTAGGAGTTGATGTTCGGCGCGTACAGCAGGCTGAACTCGCGCAGCGCCGTCAGCTGTCCGGCCAGGAAGTGCCGCATGGTGTCCGTCATCCGGCCGCCCCGGTCCGCGAAGGCGGGCGCGCCCACCGCGTCGCGCAGGGACAGGTGGATGTGGCAGCTGTTGCCCTCGCGTTCGTCGTACTTGGCCATGAAGGTCAGTGCGCAGCCCTGTTGCGCGGCGATCTCCTTCGCGCCCGTCTTGTAGACGCTGTGCTGGTCGCAGGTGGTCAGCGCGTCGGCGTAGCGGAAGGCGATCTCGTGCTGGCCGAGGTTGCACTCGCCCTTCGCCGACTCGACCACCAGGCCCGCGCCGGCCATCTCGTTGCGGATCCGGGACAGCAGCGGCTCCACCCGGGCCGTGCCCAGCATCGAGTAGTCCACGTTGTACAGGTTCGCCGGGGTCAGGCCGCGGTAGCCGCCCAGCCAGGCCTGCTCGTAGGTGTCCCGGAACACCAGGAACTCCAGTTCGGTGCCGATGTCGGCGGCCAGCCCGTACTCGGCCAGCCGGGCGATCTGGCAGCGCAGCAGCTGGCGGGGGGCGGCGTCCACCGGGTGGCCGCCGTGCCGGGCGAGGTCGGCGGTGACCTGCGCGGTGCCCGGCTGCCAGGGGATCCGCCGCAGCGTGCCCAGGTCCGGGCGCATCGCGAAGTCGCCGTAGCCGGTGGCCCAGGAGGAGAAGGCGTAGCCGTCCACGGTGTTCAGGTCGACGTCCACGGCCAGCAGGTAGTCGCACGCCTCGGCGCCGTGCTCGACCACCTCGTCCAGGAAGAAGCGGGCGGCGAACCGTTTGCCCTGGAGGCGCCCCTGCATGTCGGTGAAGGCGAGCGCGACGGTGTGGATCTCGCCCGCGTCGACCAGCGTGCGCAGCTCGTCCAGGCTCAGCGGCGCCCGGGGCGACGCGGCCGCGGCGGCGTTCTCGGACATGGCGGACACCCTCCTCCTCGATCACTCTTCGAGAGCAAGCGGTCACAGCGAACCGTACGGCCTGCGGCTCGCGGCACGGAAGAGGGCGGGCGGGTGTGGCGCGCCGACATGCGTGATTGACGGGGGATCAGGCGGGACGGGAGGAGAATGCCCGCCATGGATCGCAGGCCTTTCATCGGCGTCAGCACCTACGTGGTGGACGCGAGTTGGAGCGACTGGCGGGCCCGCCGGGTCGCCCTGGTCCCCGAGCGGTACACCGCGTACGTCCAGGACTCCGGCGGGGTCGCGGTGCTCCTGCCGCCCGACGCCCCGGACCGGGCGCCCGAGGTCCTGGCCCGGCTGGACGCCCTCGTCATCGCCGGCGGGCCCGACCTCGACCCCGCCTACTACGGGCAGCCCGCCCATCCGCGGACCGAGGTCGACAACCCCGACCGGGACCAGTGGGAGGTCGCGCTGCTGCGGGCCGCCCTGGCGGCGGGCATGCCACTGCTGGGGATCTGCCGGGGCATGCAGGTGCTCAACGTGGTGTGCGGCGGAACGCTGGTGCAGCACCTGCCGGACGTCGTGCCGGTCGACGTGCACGCCGGCTCGCCCGGGCGGTACGGCACCCACCTGGTCCGGCCGGTGCCGGGGACGCTGCTCGGCGGGCTGCTGCCGGAGAGCGAACTGGAGGTGCCGACCTTCCACCACCAGGCCGTCGACCGGGTCGGGAACGGCCTGCGGGTCGGCGCCCACGCCCCGGACGGGACGGTGGAGGCGATCGAGGGCCCGGGGTTCACTCTCGGCGTGCAGTGGCACCCCGAGCAGGGGGACGACCTGCGGGTCATGCGGGCCCTGGTCCGGGCGGCCACGGCGGCGCAGCTGGACGCGGTGGTGGTGGGGTAGGCGGCGGAGTCCGGGCCGGTCGGTTCGCCGCGCGCCGGTCCCCGCGCCCCTGGGGTGCGGGGACCGGCGTCGTCGGGGCGTACGAGGGGGCGGCCGGGTCAGTGCGGGGCCGGCTCCGGGGCCGGGGTGGGGAGGTGGGTGGCGGCGGCGAGGAGGGTCGGGAGCATCCGGGCGGCGTGGGTGGCGTAGCCGTACGGGGAGGGGTGGATGCCGTCGGGGCCGAGGAGTTGGGCGGCCCGGTCGCGGAACTCGGGGCCGGAGGTGGGGGCGAGGTGGGCGCCGACCCGGTCGGCGGTGCGGGTCTGGAGGCGGGCGAGTCGGCGGGAGCGGTGGTGGCCGATCCAGCGGGCGTGCGGGCGGAAGCCCGGTCCGTAGCCGGGGTTGGGGCAGGGCACCACGACGAGCTGCCAGCCGGCCTCCCGCAGAGTGCGGGCCAGGTGGGCGAAGCGGCGGCCGGCCCGGCCGAGCGGGGTGGGCAGCAGCACGTCGTTGCCGCCGACGATCACCACCGCGATGCCGGGCACCAGCCGCGCGGACCGGGGCAGTTGGCGGCCGACGGCGCCGGTGGTGGCGCCGACCCGGGCGCGTACCCGCAGGTCGACCGGCCGGCGGGTGCGGTCGGCGAGGCCCTGGGCGAGCCGGGCGCCGAGGGTCTGTTCGGGGCGGAGGGCGCCGAGGCTCCGGGCCAGCGAGTCGCCGAGCAGCAGCAGGGTGAGCGGCCGCTCGTCGGGGGCGGGTTCGGCCGGCCGGTACCGGCCGTCGGCGACCGGGACGGTCCAGTCGCGGGGCGGCCGGTGGGCCAGCAGGTGGAAGTAGAGCCGGGCGAACCGGAGGGCGAGGCGGCGCATGGCGGGGGCTCCCGGGTCAGGCGGCGGTGAGAACGAGGGCGGCGTTGTGCCCGCCGAAGCCGCTGGAGACGGACAGGGCGGCGGGGACGGCGAGCGGGCGCGGCGCCTTGACGACCACGTCGAGGGCAATCGCCTCGTCGAGCCGGTCGAGGTTGGCGGTGGGCGGGATCAGCCGGTGCTGGAGGGTGAGGACGGTGAGCGCCGCCTCGATCGCCCCGGCCGCGCCCATGGTGTGGCCGATGACGCTCTTGTTGGCGGTCACCGGCGGCGGCTGGTGGAAGACCTGCCGCAGGGCGGCCGCCTCGGCCGGGTCGTTCAGCGCGGTGCCGGTGCCGTGCGCGTTGACGTGACCGATCTCGTCCGGGGCGAGCCCGGCGTCGGCGAGGGCGGCGCGGACGGCCCGGGCGAGGCCGTCGCCGCCGGGGTGCGGGGCGGTGAAGTGGTACGCGTCCCCGGCGGCGCCGTGCCCGGCGAGGTACGCGCGGGGGCGGGCGCCGCGGGCCCGGGCGTGCTCGGCCCGCTCCAGCACCAGGACGCCCGCGCCCTCGCCGAGGACGAAGCCGTCGCGATCGGCGTCGAACGGGCGGGAGGCGCCGGCCGGGTCGTGGCGGCGGCGGGAGAGCGCGCCGAGCCGGTCGAAGGCGACGGCGGTCATCGGGGTGCGGGCGCTGTCGGTGCCGCCGGCCAGGACGAGGTCGCAGGTGCCGGCGCGGAGCAGGTCGCAGGCGACGGCGAGGGCGGTGGTGCCGGAGGCGCAGGCGGTGCTGACCACGAGGCCGGGGCCGCGGGCGCCGAGGTCGAGGCCGACCTCCCCGGCCGCCATGTTGGGGATGCTGCGCGGCAGCATCAGCGGCGAGACGAGGTCGGCCCGGCCGGCGGCCAGCCGGGCGTACTCGGTGGCGTAGGTGTGGACGCTGTTGGCGCTGACACCGAGGACGACGCCGACCCGGGGGCCGTCCCAGCCGGCGGGGTCGAGCCCGGCGTCGGCCACGGCCTGGCGGGCGGCGACCACGGCCATCTGGCTGAAGCGGTCGAGGCGGCGGGCGAGCCGCCCGCCGAGCAGGGCGGGCGGGTCGAAGTCGGCGAGGCGGCAGGAGAAGTCGACGGCCAGGCCGGCGAGTTCGGGGTCGGGGCGGGCGGTGGGCGCGGCGTCGAGGAACCGGTCCCAGACGGCGGCGGCCCCGGTGCCGGCCGGGGTGACCAGGCCGAGCCCGGTGACGGCGACCGTGCGCGCCGCCCTCAACTGACGGCGCCCGCGGTGAGGGTGGCGTCGGTGGCCGCGAGGGTGGCGTCGCTGCCCGCGTCGGTCGCGAGGGTGGCGTCGGCGTGGGCGGCGAGCCAGCCGAGGGTGCGGTCCGGGGTGATGTCGGCGACGGTGACGCCGATCCGCTCCTCGACGACGAGGGAGAGTTCGACCAGGGCGAGGCTGTCGAGGGCGAGCGAGGCGAGGGTGGCCTCCGGGGTGACCAGCGCGGGCGCGACCTCGAACTCGTCGACCAGGCAGGCGCGGATCGTGTCGTAGCTCTGGGACATGGCGAAGGACCTTTCAGTGCAGGGGTGTCGAGCGCTCCGGGCGGGGAACCGGAGCGGGGGTGGGGGCGGGCAGCGGGTGGCGCCGGGGCAGTCGGCGCCAGGCCAGCGCGGCCGCGAGCACCGCGACGGCGCCGCCCACGGTCGCGGCGGCGGTGAGGCCGTCGGTGAAGTGCTCGACGAAGGCGGCCGGGCCGTCGCCCGGCGCGGCGTCGCTCAGCGAGGTGGCCAGCACGGAGCCGAGCACCGCCACGCCGAGGGTCGAACCGACCTGCCGGGTGGCGTCGTTGAGCGCCGAGCCGACACCGGCGGCGCTCGCCGGGATGGCGCTCATCACCACCTCGGTGGCGACCGGCGCGAGCAGCCCGGCGCCGACCCCGGAGAGGCTCTCGAAGAGCAGCACCGGCGCGTCCCCCGATCCGGCGGCCAGTCGGCCGAGCTGGACGAACCCGGCGGCGATCAGCAGCAGCCCGCCGGTGGCGGGCACCCGGGCGCCCGACCACCGGGCCAGCAGCGGACCGGAGACCGCGCCGACGGCCAGGCCGACGGAGAGCGGGACCATCCGCAGCCCGGCCTGCCAGGCGCTCAGGCCGCGCACCTGCTGGAGGTAGAGGGTGAGCAGGAACATCGCGCCGAACATCGCGAAGGACATCAGCGCGAGCGAGACGGTGGCCGGCCAGACCGGCCCGCCGCGCAGCAGCCGGACCGGCACCATCGGTGCGGCGCAGCGGAGTTGGCGTCGGATGAAGCCGGCCAGCAGCAGTGCCGAGAGCGCGAACGCGGCCAGCACGGCGGCGCTGGTCCAGCCCCGGCCGGGCGCCTCGATCACCCCCCAGACCAGCGCCAGCAGCCCGGCGCAGGACAGCAGCGAGCCGGGGGTGTCCAGCGGCCGGGCCTCGGGGTCGCGGGATTCGGGTAGGACGGCCAGGGCCGCCACGACGATCAGCGCGATCACCGGGACGTTCAGCCAGAACGCCGACTGCCAGCCGTACCGTTCGACCAGCAGGCCGCCCGCGACCGGGCCGAACACCGCGCCGACCCCGGCGACCGCCGCCCAGATCCCGATCGCCCGCTTCCGGGCGGCCGGCTCGGTCAGCACGTGCACGACGGTGGAGAGGGTGGCGGGCATGAACAGCGCCGCGCCCAGCCCCATCCCGCAGCGGGCGGCGACGAGCTGGCCCGCACCGCTGCCGGTGGCCCCGGCCGCCGAGGCCAGGGCGCAGAGCGCGAGCCCGGCCAGGAAGGCCCGCCGCCGCCCGTACCGGTCGCCGAGCGCACCGCCGGCCAGCACGCAGCCGCCGAGCGCGAGGGCGTAGCCGTCGACGATCCACTGGGTCTCGGCCAGGGTCGGGCCGAGCTCGGCGCGCAGGCGGGGGATCGCCACGTTGAGGACGGTGAAGTCCAGCCCGAGCAGGAAGAGCGCGGCGCAGACCACGGTGACCGCGGCCCAGGCCCGTCGTGGGGAGTCCATCCCGGCCTCAGACGGGCAGCCGCAGCGGCTCGTCGCGCCGCCGGAAGCCGATCCGGTACAGCGTGGCGGCGCCGCGCAGGAAGGTCACCTCACTGGCCCGCAGGTAGCGCCGGTACCGCCGGTAGCCCTCGGGGCCGACCAGCCGTTCGGCGGCCTCGCGGGCCCGCAGCAGCCGGGCCGACCAGCAGGCCAGGGTGCGAGCGTAGTCCTCGGCCGAGGCGGTCAGCGCGACGACCGAGAAGTACGGGTCGCAGGCGGCGGCGATCTCGCTCAGCCGGGGCAGCCTGGCGCTCGGGAAGATGTCGCTGCCGACGAACTCGCCGACCGGGCCGGAGCCGTCGGCCACGCCGTCGTAGGCGATGGTCTGCAACGACGTCCGGCCGCCGGGGCGCAGCCAGCGGTGGCAGGCCTCGAAGTAACGGGCGTAGCCGCCGAGGCGCTCGGCGCGGGTCATCCCGGCGGTGGCGAAGTGCTCGAAGGCGCCCATCGCGACGACGGCGTCGTACGGCCGGTCGGGGCGGTGGTCCTCCCAGCTCTCCAGCCGGGGTTCGACGCCGGGCAGGGCGCGGGCGGTGAGGAAGGCGTGCTGGGCGGGCGAGATGGTGAGGCCGACGGCCTCGGCGACCCGACCGTCCCGGCCGCCCTGGCCGTCCCGGCCGGCGTGCGCCAGCATCGCGCCCCAGCCGCAGCCGACGTCCAGCAGCCGCAGCCGGTCGCCGGGACGGGCGCCGACCAGGTCCAGGTGGTGGTCGAGCTTGGCCCGCTGGGCGCGGGGCAGCGCGGTGGCGTCCGGCTCCTCACGCGGGATGCCGTCCCACTTGGCGGCGGTGTAGGCGAGGGTCTCGTCGAGCCACAGCGCGTAGAAGTCGTTGCCGAGGTCGTAGTGGTGTTCGATGTCGGCGGCGCTGGTGCCGACGGTGGTGATCGTCATGCGGGTCCTGTTCTGAACGGTGAGCAGCGGTTCAGGCGGTTGCAAGCAGCTCAGGCGGTTGCGGCGCGGCGGGCCCGGACGGCGAGGGCCTGGGCGCGGCGCTCGACGAAGCGGGTCGCCCGGGCGTCGACCTGCGCCAGGTGGGCGGCGAGCCGGTCGCGGGCCCGCTCCCCGGCGGGGCCGAGCCCGGTGAGCTCGAAGACCTTCAGCGAGCGCAGCAGCGGGACGAGCACCTCGTCGTGATGCACCCTCAGGTCGTACACGCCGGCCACCGCGATCTCGGCGGCCATCCGGTCGAAGCCGGGCATGCCCTGGCCGGGCATGGCGAACCCGCGGACCGTCCGGTCCAGCCGGTCGAGCACCTGGTCGGGGTCCAGCTCCACGGCGGTGCGCAGGAGTTCGCGGTAGAAGACCATGTGCAGGTTCTCGTCCTGGGCGACCCGGGCGAGCAGCCGGTCGCAGACCGGGTCGCCGCTGAGCCGGCCGGTGTTGCGGTGGCTGACCCGGGTGGCGAGCTCCTGGACGGCGGCGTAGGCGACGATGCCGAGCACGCCGTCCGGTTCGGGGACGGCGCCGGCGCCCAGGTGGGCCATCCGGGCGCGCTCCAGCGCGACCGGGTCGACGGCGCGGGCGGCGTGCAGGTAGCCGCGGATGGCGGCGGCGTGCCGGTCCTCCTCGGCGGTCCACTGGTGCAGCCAGGCGCCCCAGGCGCCGTCCCGGGAGGTCTGTGCGCCGATGGTCCAGTGGTAGCCGGGCAGGTTGTCCTCGGTCAGCAGGTTGACGACCAGGGCGGAGCGCAACGCAGGGCTGAGCGGGGACTGCTCGGGGCGCCAGGGCTCGCCGTCGAGCGGACCGTCGAAGTCGCGGCCGAGGCTCCACGGGACGTACTGGTGCGGGAACCACTCGCGCGCCGCAGCGAGGTGACGGTTCGTCAATTCTGCGGCGGTCGGCTCCAGTTCGACGAGCCAGTGGACGGTTCCCGGGCTGGTGATCTCCACGGGCCATGATCGTTGCCGAACCGCGCACGGCGACGCAAACTCACCTAACCCGTTCGAGTGAGCCGGGATCCAGGCCCTGACCAGGGCCTATACCAAGGGCAACCCGGCCGCCACGGCGACCACCCCGGCCGCGCCCGCCCCGAGCAGCGCCGCCACCACGCCCCGCCGCGCGGCGAGCAGCCACAGCAGCGCGCCCGCCAGCACCGCCCACTGCCAGCCGGCGCCGAGCGAGGAGGCCAGTGGGAGCGCCGACCCGGCGATCGCACCGACCACCGCGGGGCCGGCGCCGGTCAGGAAGTCCTGCACCCGCCGGTCGGCCCGCAGCCGGTCGAAGTGCGCCCCGCCGACCAGCACGAACAGGAAGGACGGCGCGAAGGCGACGGCCGCCGCGAGCAGCCCGCCGACCGTCCCGGCGGCCGCGTAGCCGACGGCGGCCACGGTGTGCACCACCGGCCCGGGGGTGACCTGCCCGAGGGCGACGGCGTTGAGGAACTGCCCGTCCGTCATCCAGTGGTAGCGGTGGACGGCGTCGTCCCGCATCAACGGGATGATCACGAAGCCGCCGCCGTAGGAGAGCGCGCCCACCTTGAACGCCACCCAGGCCACCGCACCCAGCCCGCCGAGCGCGGGCAGCGCCGCGGCCAGCGGGCGCAGCGGCACGGGCACCGGAAGCACGGCGAGCCGCCCCGGCGTACGGACCGCGACCTCGGCCAGCCCGGCGGCGAGCAGCACCAGCACCAGCCACGGCCCGGTCAGCACGGCCGCCGCCGCGCCCGCCAGCGCGTACCCGGCCCAGCGGGCGCGGGCCGCCCGCCCCGGACCCATCCGGGTGAAACCGCCCGGCGCGAGCGCGACCGCCGCCTGCACCGCGACCGCCGGAACGGCCGCCCCGGCGCCGGCGGCCGCGCCGAGCACCCAGCGCGGCGGCTCGGCGGCCAGGAACAGCGCGGCCAGCGCCAGGATCAGCACCAGCCCGGGCGCGATGAAGGCCACCCCGCCGACCAGCGCACCGGCCGGTCCGCGCAGCCGCCAGGCGGTGAGGATCGCCAACTGGGTGGAGGCCGGCCCGGGCAGCAGGTTGCACGCCGCGATGCCGTCCTCGAACTCGGCCGCCGTCAGCCAGCCGCGCCCGTCGACGCAGAGCCGGCGCAGCAGCAGGATGTGCGCGGGCGGCCCGCCGAAGCCGGTCACCCCGATCCGGCCCCATTCGGCGGCGATCGCGACCAACCCCGGCCGTTCGTTCGACTCCATCGCTTCTCCCCTGGTCAGCGGCGGCGTGACCCTATCGGAGCAAGGTGTCCGAACGGCAACGACAACGGTCACCAGTACAGCCTTTGGATCTTTGTCCGATCTGAGGTTCACTTCGGTTGCGGGGCGTTCGCGGCCCCGCCCCTCCCCACCCGTGCGTTCCAGAGAGGACTTCGATGGCCGGGCACGAGCACTCCCACGCTGATCATGCGCATGACCACAAGCACTCCCACGACCACGGCTCGACGGGACACGGGAGCGGCGGACGCGGGACCGGCGGACACGCGCACGGACACGGGCACGGACACGGCGGGCACGGCGGCCACTCGCACGGTGTCGCCGCCGACGCCGACCGCCGCTGGCTGCTCAGCGCCCTCGCGCTGATCGTCGTCTTCATGGCCGGCGAGGTCGTGGTCGGCTTCGCCGCCCAGTCGCTGGCCCTGATCTCCGACGCGGCCCACATGCTCACTGACGCCGCGTCGATCGTCCTCGCGCTGGTCGCGATGCGGCTCGCCGCCCGCCCGGCCCGCGGCGGCTACACCTACGGCCTCAAGCGCGCCGAGATCCTCTCCGCCCAGGCCAACGGCGTCACCCTGCTGGTGCTCTCCGCCTGGCTGGGCTACGAGGCGGTCACCCGGCTGCTGGAGCCGCCGGCGGTCACCGGCTCGCTGGTGCTGGTCACCGCGCTGGTCGGGATCGTCGTCAACCTGGCCGCCACCTGGTGCATGTCGAAGGCCAACCGCAGCTCGCTGAACGTCGAGGGCGCCTTCCAGCACGTGCTCACCGATCTGTACGCGTTCATCGCCACCGCCGTCGCCGGCCTGGTCGTGCTCACCACCGGCTTCGCCCGCGCCGACGCGATCGCCTCGCTGATCGTGGTCGCCCTGATGCTCAAGGCCGGCATCGGACTGGTCCGCGACTCCGCCCGGATCTTCCTGGAGGCCGCCCCGGCCGGGATCGACCCGGACGCGGTGGCCGACCGCCTGGTCACCCAGCCACTGGTCGAGGAGATCCACGACCTGCACATCTGGGAGATCACCTCCGGCCAGCCCGCCCTCTCCGCGCACATCCTGGTCACTCCCGGCGGCGACTGCCACGCCGTACGGCGCGAGCTCCAGCGCCGGCTCGCCGGCGAGTACGGGATCACCCACAGCACGCTCCAGGTCGACCACGTCGGCGAGGACGAGGCCGGCGCGCTGTTGCAGATCGCCGCCCCCGGCGACCTGACCGCCGAACACTGCGCCGACGCCCACGGCCCGGTCCACCGCGCCGGCCCGCACGAGCACTGAGGCCCACGGCCGGCCCGCACGAGCGACGAAGGCCCTCGGTTGTCGCCCCGGTACGGCATGATCTGACCCGTGACCGCACCGCAGACCGCACCGCGACTGATGCTGCTCGACTCCGCCAGCCTGTACTTCCGGGCCTACTTCGGCGTGCCGGACACCCTGCGTTCCCCGCAGGGTGAGCCGGTCAACGCCGTCCGCGGCCTGCTGGACTTCATCGCCCGGCTGGTCCACGACCACCACCCCGACCAGCTGGTCGCCTGCATGGACGCCGACTGGCGCCCGCAGTGGCGGGTCGACCTCGTCCCCTCGTACAAGACCCACCGGGTCGCCGAGGCGGCCGAGGACGGCGAGGAGGAGGTGCCCGACACCCTGGCCCCGCAGGTCCCGGTGATCGAGCAGGTGCTGGACGCGCTCGGCATCGCCCGGGTCGGCTCCCCCGGCTACGAGGCGGACGACGTCATCGGCACCCTCACCGCCCGCGCCCGGGGCCCGGTGCAGATCGTCACCGGCGACCGCGACCTCTTCCAACTCGTCGACGACGCCCGCCGGATCACCGTGCTCTACCCCGTCAAGGGCATGGGCAACCTCCAGGTCACCGACGACGCCCTGCTCCTGGAGAAGTACGGCGTGCGCGGCGCCCAGTACGCCGACATGGCCGCCCTGCGCGGCGACCCGAGCGACGGCCTGCCCGGCGTCAAGGGCATCGGCGAGAAGACCGCCGCCCAGCTGATCAACGAGTACGGCGACCTCGCCGCCATCCGTGCCGCCGCCCTCGACCTCTCCTCCCGCCTCACCCCCGCCCGCCGCCGCAACCTCGTCGAGGGCTCCGGCTACCTCGACGTCGCCCCCACGGTCGTCCGGGTCGCCGCCGACGCCCCCCTCCCCGCCTTCGACCCGGCCCTCCCCCGCGAGCCCCTCGACCCGATGACCCTTGAGGAACTCTCCACCCGCTGGGGTCTCGGCACCTCCCTCGACCGCCTGCTGGAGGCCCTCGCCCAGGCCGGCAAGCCGGCCTGAGGGGTTACCGCGCCGCCGCCGGCCCCGGGCCGAACGCGTCGGCGAGGCTGGTCAGGACGGAGCCGGACCAGGTGCTCTCCCCGAACACGCCGACCGGCACGGCGAGCACGCCGTACTCGCGCCGGAGCGTCTCCGCCGGGATGTCCACCGGGAAGAAGTAGTTGCCGGGCGAGATCCGGCTCGCCGCGGGAATCGCCCCGAGCACCTCGCCCGGCAGCCGGTCGAACAACCGCTCGGCCCGGGCGGCCAGTTCGTCGGCGACCTGCCGGGGCACGTCACCGTGCTCGGTCAGCAGGCGGTCGGCGAGCCGCAGCTGATCCGGCGCCGGCGGATCCGCCCGGAACGCCTCGGCCAGTTCGGTGTGCTCCGCACCCAGCAGGACCACGCCGAACGTGCGCGGCCAGAGCCAGCCCTTGGTGACCGAATGCAGCAGGACCGCACGGCCGGTGTCCAGCAACCGCCGGGTGCCGGCGGCGAACGGGGCGCCCAGGTCGTAGACGCTGTCGATCAGCAGGTGGCGGCGCGGTGACTCCCGCAACCACGAGATCAGCGCGGCGCACTCGGCATCGGAGAGGTACCGGCCGAGCGGCTTGCTGGGGTTGGTGAGCAGCAGGTACTCCGGCCGGTCGTCCGCCGGCGAGCCCGGCAGGGCCGGCGCCGGCAGCGTCGGGTAGGACGCGGGCGCCAGGCCCGCGGCGCGGGCAAGCTCGAAGTAGACCGGGTACACGTCGCCGGGCAACCACAACCGCGCTCGCACGGCGCGCAGCCACGGGAACACCACACCGAGCCCGTGCCGGACCCCGCGGCAGACCATGGCGCGGCGGGACCACTCCTCCGGCAGCTCGAACCGCCGCAGCCAGGTACGGGCGAGGTCGCACCGGTACACCGTGCTCGTACCCACCGGCGGTTCCGGCCGCAGCGGAGCGAGCGCCCGGTACACGTTGGTCTCGGCGGCGTCCAGCAGCGCTGCGGAAGCACCGAGTTGCCGCTGCCGGAACTCCTGGAACTCGTCGAACCTCATACCGCCGCCCCCTCCGGCACGACCTCGCTCGCCCGGTCCTCCAGGGAGGCGTAGCAGCGTCCGTCGGCCAGGACGTTCCAGCTGCGGGCGATCCCGCTGGTGCGTTCCCAGAGCAGGCTGGGCTCGGTGTAGGCGGCGATCCGCATCGGCCGGCCGTCCCAGCTGCCCCGGTAGACCGGCGCACCCCAGGGCAGGCGGCTGGCCAGTGCGAAGCCGTGCTGCTCGGCGAACCCGGTGACCACGGACAGCGAGACCTGGTGCTCCCGGCTCCAGACGTTGGCCGCGCGGTCGAAGTAGAGCGACTCGGTGCTGGTGGAGACGTAGAGCTCCTTGAAGCAGACTTCCTCGACACCGAGCGCCGCGGCCCACGAGAGGTAGTCGGCGACGCCGGTCGCGTCGGCCACGCCGCCGCGCTGGAGGACGCAGATCAGCCTCATCCGCAGCCCCGGCCAGCGGTCACGTTCCTCGCGCCAGGAGTCGACCACCGAGCCCACCGGCGTGCGCAGCATCATCAGTCGCTCGCTGACGGCGTCGTCCTGGTGGTGCCGGGAGACCGCCAGCACGCTGAGGCCTGCCGCACCCAGGGCGGCCAGTCGGTCGGCCCGGTCGGCGTGCTCCCCCTTCGCCAGGGTGTGCGCGTTGGTGATCAGGACGACCTTCGGGAAGGCCGCCGAGCAGGCGGACACCAGCCGCAGCTGCTGGTCGAACGGTATGAGCGTGGGCTCCCCACCGCCGGTGATCACCGCACGCTCGGCACCCGCCGCACGGGCGCGCTCCAGCCAGTGGGCGACCGCGTCCCACGGGACCCGGGCCGGCGTCTGGTCGCTGGAGATCGAAGCCGCGGAGAAGCAGAACGAACACCGGGCCTGGCAGGCGGAGGCGACCGGAAGGAGCGAGACCGAGCGCGGTCGCAGCTCGGCGTAGTCACGCAGGGCCGATCCGTGCAGGTGCAGGGAGGCCGCCATCGCGTCCTCGACGGTCGTCGGGCGCAGCGTGAACTCCTCGCCCGCGTGGTCGAGTTCGTGGACGGCCGACAACCGGATGCGCGCCTCGTGCAGTTCCTCGCCGAGGCCGGTCGACACGTTGGGCACCAGTTCGTCGGGGTCCACCGTGGTTTCCAGCACCAGCAGCCGGTCGCCCGGGATGGCCAGACGGTCCAGCAGGCGCCGCGCCTTGCGGATGCCGATGTCCAACTCGGCCCGGGTCAGCAGGTGGAACCGGTCGGGAAAGGTGCTCTCCGGTATCCCCGCCTTGCCATAGGCGAAGGCGTACTTGTCGAAGCCCTTCGCGAAGTTCGACAGCACGATGACGTGGAAGCGCTGGACGCTTTGGTTCATCCGGTCATCATGCATGACGGCGGAAAAGGCTTCTCAACCACCCGGAGAGCGCCGCCCCGAGACCTCGGCGGCGGACGTCATCCTGGCCGGGGCCGCTCTGGCCTGAGCCGCCTTGGCCGGGGCCGCTCTGGCCCTCCGGCAGGGGAGGCAGCATGCCCTGGGCGCGGGCGGCAGCCAGCCACGCGTTGAACTCGGAGAGCATCAGGTCGTACAGCTTGCGGTCGGAGATCCGCCGGGGGTCCCGCCCGAGGTGGAAGAAGCCGGAGTTGTCGATGGGCCGCTTCGCCGGGACCGCCAACCGGTCGAGGCTCCGCAGGAAGTCGAACTGCCGGCTGTCCGGGTCGCCGAAGCCGATGAACTGCCAGAAGATCGGCAGCTTCGCCGCCTCGCAGAGGCTCCGCTCCGCCGCGCCCTTGTTGATGGGCCCGCCGTCCGTCTGGAAGAGGACCAACGCCGGGGCGGTCGAGCCGCCTTCGCGGTAGTGGCGGATGACCGCCTCCATCGCCAGGTGGTAGCTGGTCTTGCCCATGTGGCCGAGACCGGCGACGATCCGGTCGATCTGGCCCTCGTGGTCCCGCAGGGCGATCTCGGTCTGGGCGTCGACCTCGGTGGAGAAGAAGACGACCGGCACGCTCCCGTCGTCGTCCAGATTGGCCGACAGCCCCAACACCCGGTCGGCGAGCGCCTGGACGCTGCCGTCCTTGTAGAAGGGCCGCATCGAGCCGGAGTAGTCGACCACCAGGTAGACGGCGACGGGCTGACCGTTCAGCCCGCGCCGCTCCACCGCGTCCGCGGCGGTCTTGTACAGGTTCACCAGTGCGGGCGCGCTCTGCTCGACCTTGCTCAGACTCACGGCCATCTGCCGTCCCCCTCCCTCGTACCGGCAGCCGGACTGCCGGGGGCTCGCGATCGTCAACGCGCCCGCGGCCACTGTGCGGCGCGATCCTGCCCGGTGGCAAGGCTTTCCACCGACCGGGCCGGCCGGACGGGCAGGACCGCCGGACAGGCCCGAGCGGGGCCCGCACGTTCGCCACGAACGTGCGGGCCCGTTCGGGTGTCGCGGTCAGCCGACCGAGGAGTAGGCGATGATGCCGCGACGGAGGCCGTCGACGGCCTTGCGGGCGGTCCTGCGGAGTTCGGCGTCCTCCCCGGCGGCGTCCTGGATCTGGCCGAGGACGTCGATCAGCTGCTTGGTCCAGCGGACGAAGTCGCCGGCCGGCATGTCGGCGTCGCGCAGGACCTGGTCGAGGTTGTGGCCGAGCGCCCAGCGGTAGGCGACCCAGGCGAAGCCCAGGTCGGGTTCGCGCTGGCCGACGCCCTCGGCGGTGTTGATCCGGTGCTGTTCCTCCAGGGCGTCGAGGTGGCCCCAGATGCGGACCATCTTGCCGAGCGCCTCCTTGGCCGCGCCCTCCGGCACCCGGGGGGCGCCGGCGTCGTCGGACTGCCGGGCCTCGTAGACCAACGCCGAGGCGCAGGCGGCGAGTTCGGCGGCGGCGAGGCCGCTCCAGACACCTTCGCGGATGCACTCGGAGGCGAGCAGGTCGAGTTCGCCGTAGAGCCGGCCGAGCCGCTTGCCGTCCTCGGTGACGGTGTCGCCGCTGAGGTAGCCGAGGTCGGTGAGCAGCCCGCAGACCCGGTCGAAGGTGCGGGCGATGGTGTGGGTGCGGGAGCGCATCCGGCGTTCCAGCAGCTCGGTGTCGCGGTGCAGCCGGTGGTAGCGCTCGGCCCAGCGGGCGTGGTCCTCGCGCTCGTCGCAGCCGTGGCAGGGGTGCTGGCGCAGGACGGTGCGCAGCCGGGTGATCTCCGGGTCGTCCGCGGCGGCGGCGCGGCCGCGCCGGAACCGCTCGGGCTCCAGGTGGCCGGCCTTGGTGCGCAGCGCGGAGGCGAGGTCCCGGCGGGACTGCGGGCTGCGCGGGTTGAAGGACTTGGGGATGCGCAGCCGTTCGATGGCGGCCACCGGGTGCGGGAAGTCGATCATGGCGAGCCGCTTGACCTGCCGCTCGGCGGTGAGCACCACCGGGCGCGGCCCGTCCTGGTAGTCGGGGTGGCGCGAGCCGCCCCGGCCGGAGCGGTTGACCGGCGGCAGGCCCGGGTCGAGGACCAGGGCGAGGCCGGCGAACTTGCCGGTGGGGACGTGGATGACGTCACCCGGCTTGAGCTGCTCGATGGACTCGACGGCGGCGGCGCGGCGCTGGCTGGAGCCCTCGCGGGCGAGCTCGTTCTCCCGCTCCTTGAGCTGTCGGCGCAGCGCCATGTACTCGTCGAAGTCGCCGAGGTGGCAGGTCATCGACGCGCGGTAGCCGTCCAGCCCCTCCTCGTTGCGCTGGACCTGGCGGGCGATGCCGACCACCGAGCGGTCCGCCTGGAACTGGGCGAAGGAGGTCTCCAGCAGTTCGCGCGAGCGGTGCCGGCCGAACTGGGAGACCAGGTTGACGGCCATGTTGTAGGACGGCCGGAACGAGGACTTGAGCGGGTAGGTGCGGGTGCCGGCCAGGCCGGCCAGGGCCTCCGGGTCGAGACCGCGCTGCCAGAGCACCACGGCGTGGCCCTCGACGTCGATGCCGCGCCGCCCGGCCCGGCCGGTGAGCTGGGTGTACTCGCCGGGGGTGATGTCGGCGTGGGTCTCGCCGTTCCACTTGACCAGCTTCTCCATGACCACCGAGCGGGCGGGCATGTTGATGCCGAGGGCGAGGGTCTCGGTCGCGAAGACGGCCTTGACCAGGCCCTTCACGAAGAGCTCCTCGACCACCTCCTTGAACCGGGGCAGCATGCCCGCGTGGTGGGCGGCGATGCCGCGCTCCAGCCCGTCCAGCCACTCGAAGTAGCCGAGAACGTGCAGGTCCTCGTCGGGGATGTCGGCGCAGCGCTCCTCGACGACGGCCCGGACCTGGGCGCGCTCGGCGTCCTTGTTGAGCCGCAGGCCGGAGCTGAGGCACTGCTGGACGGCGGCCTCGCAGCCGGCCCGGCTGAAGATGAAGGTGATCGCGGGCAGCAGGCCCTCGGCGTCGAGCCGGTCGATGACGTCCACCCGGCCCGGGGTCCAGACCCGGCCGGGGCGGCCGTTGGGCATCGAGCGGCCCCGGCCGCGGCCGAACCGGTCGCGCGGGTTGCGGTCGAGCTCGGAGCGGGCGAGCCGGACCAGCTCGGGGTTGACGGCCTTGCCGGGGTTCTTCAGGTTGTCCTTGGGGCGGCCGTCCCGGTCGGGGTTGGCGAACAGGTCGTACATCCGGTTGCCGGCCATCACGTGCTGCCAGAGCGGCACGGGCCGGGTCTCGGAGACGATCACCTTGGTGCCGCCGCGCACGGTGTCCAGCCAGTCGCCGAACTCCTCGGCGTTGGAGACGGTCGCGGAGAGCGAGGCGAGGACGACCGACTCGGGGAGGTGGATGATGACCTCCTCCCAGACGGCGCCGCGGAAGCGGTCGGCCAGGTAGTGCACCTCGTCCATGACGACGTAGCCGAGGCCGTCGAGGGCGCTGGAACCCGCGTACAGCATGTTGCGCAGCACCTCGGTGGTCATGACCACCACGGGGGCGTCGCCGTTGACGCTGTTGTCGCCGGTGAGCAGGCCGACCTTGGCGGCGCCGTAGCGCTTGACCAGGTCGCCGTACTTCTGGTTGGAGAGGGCCTTGATCGGCGTGGTGTAGAAGCACTTGCGGCCGCCTTGCAGGGCCAGGTGCACCGCGAACTCGCCGACGATGGTCTTCCCCGAGCCGGTGGGCGCGGCGACCAGGACGCCCGAGCCGGCCTCCAGGGCCTGGCAGGCCTCCAGCTGGAAGTCGTCCAGCGGGAAGTCGTACAGCTGCTGGAAGCCGTACAGGGCGGTGGCCTGCTCCGCGGCCCGGCGGCGGCTGGCCGCGTACGCCTCGGCGGGGCTGAGCTCCCGGTCGTCGTGGGGCTCGGGCTCAGGGGTGTTCATCGCCGTCCGGGTGTGGTTGGTGTGATCTCGCATCTCAGCGAGAGGTTACCCGGGAGCCCTGACATCGATAGCACCGTTTTTTCCGCACTACGAGGCGCTACGAGATCAGATCTCTCTCAGATCCATAGTTGCAAATGTCTTCAACTGATCACGATCGCACCAGCTTCGAACACCTCCGGTCATCTCCGGTGGATCGCCGCCCAGCTTCCCTACCGTCGTGGTCACAAGGCGTTCACACACCCACCAATTCACAGGAGGACACCGACGATGGCGAACCTGGAGACGTCCCTCAAGGACGCCATGGCGATCGACGGGGCGATCGGCGTGGCCCTGGTCGACTACAACAGCGGCATGGCGCTCGGCACCCTGGGCGACGGCGGCGATCTCGACCTCAACGTCGCCGCGGCCGGCAACACCGACGTGGTGCGGGCCAAGATGCGGACGATGGAGCTGCTCAACCTGCACGACAACAACATCGAGGACATGCTGATCAGCCTCACCAGCCAGTACCACCTGGTCCGGCCGATCACCACGCAGGGCGGCCGCGGGCTCTTCCTCTTCCTGGCGCTCCACCGCGGCCGTGCCAACCTCGCGATGGCCCGGCACCAGCTCAAGCGGATCGAACTCGCGCTGGAGATCTGAGCGGACCGACACCAGGGAAGGGGGGCCTCGTGCCGGTCGCGCTGTACCAGGCCAAGGCCGATTTCTTCCGGATGCTCGGCCATCCCGTCCGGATCCGGGTGCTGGAGCTGCTCCAGGCCGGACCGACGCCCGTCCGCGCGCTGCTCGCCGAGCTGGAGGTGGAGCCCTCCAGCCTGTCCCAGCAGCTGGCGGTACTGCGCCGGTCCGGCATCGTCACCGCCACCCGGGAGGGCAGCACGGTGGTGTACGCGCTGGCCGGCGGCGACGTCGCCGACCTGCTGCGGACGGCCCGGCGGATCCTCACCGGGCTGCTCGACGACCAGAACCTGCTGCTCGCCGAGCTGCGCGCGGCCGCCGAGTAGCGGGCGCCCGGCCCGCGTTCCGGCTCAGCCCTTCAACAGCGCCGCCAGCCCGTCCGCCAGCCGCTCGTACTCCTGCGGCCGGTTGTACACCTGCGCGCTGATCCGGAGCACCCCGCCGCCGGCCCACGGGCGGACGGCGATCCGGGTGGCGAGGCTCTGCCACACCTGTCGCATCAGCGCCTTGGCGTCGGCCTCCCGCTCGGCCCACCCGGCGGGCAGCCGGACGGCGCGCATCGACACCCCGGGTGTGGCGGGCAGCGGCGCCAGGCCCGCCCGCTCGGCCAGCACCCGCTGACCGTAGGCGGCCAGCCGGGCGTTGTGCCCGGCCACCGCGGCGGGGCCGAGCTCGCGCAGCAGCGCGAAGCCGTCCGGCGCGGCCAGCCAGGCGGTGTAGTCGCAGGTGCCGCGCCACTCGACGTTCCAGGGGAACCCCTGGTCGTGCTCCCAGGAGAGCGCGACCGGGCGCACCCGGTCCACCCACTCCGGGCGGACCGCGAGGACGCCGGTGGCGCGCGGGGCGAAGGCCCACTTGTGCAGGTTGCCGCACCAGAAGTCGGCGCCCGGGTCGACCGGGGCGGGCAGCATGCCGGGGGCGTGGGCGCCGTCCACCAGGGTGGTCACGCCGCGCCCGCGCAGGGCGGCGAGCAGGGCCGGGTCGGCGATCAGCCGGGCGGTGGGCGAGGTGATCTGGTCCAGGACGGCGACCTTCGTCCGCTCGTCGACGGCGGCCAGCACGGTCTCGCGGACGGCCGCCTCGTCCGGGGCGTCCAGCGCGACCGGCACCAGGACCACCTCGGCGCCGGTCTCGGCGGCCCGCCGCTCGGCCGCCTGGTTCACCACGCCGTAGCCGTGGTCGGTGACCAGGATCCGGTCACCGGGTGCGAACGGGATGCTGTCCAGGGCGATCGCGACGGCCTCGGTGACGTTGGGGACGAGCGCGAGCCGGTCCGGGTCGGTGGCCAGCTCGGCGGCGATCTCGACCCGGGCGGCGCCGACCCGGGCCGGCAGGTCGGCGAAGAAGCCGTCCGGGTCCTGCTCGTGCTCGGTGCGCAGCCGCTCCTGGGCCCGTTGCACCGGGACGGGCACGGCGCCGTACGAACCGTGGTTCAGGTGCGCCGCGTCCGTCGACACGCTGAACAGCCGCTCCACCCCGGCGAGCGGCGCCGGGGGTTCGACGGTCCACAGCTCCTCGGTCACGGCGCCCTCGCCCACGGCGTCCTCGGTCACGGCGTCCTCCCAGCTGGCGACGGATCACTGATGTGTGACATTTCACATGACAGACTACTGGTCCGGGGACGCACCACGCGACCACGATCGGGCCGTGACCATCACCGACCCCTTCCTCTCCCTCAGCGCCCGCACCGGCCGCTTCACCTACGGCGCCCCGCGCGCGATCACCCTCGCCGAGGACGGCTCCCGGCTGCTGCTGCTCCGCTCGACCGGCCCCGAGGACCCGGTCGACCGCCTCCACCTGCTCGACGTCGCCACCGGCGAGGAACGCCTGGTCGCCGACCCGGCCGCGCTCGCCCCCGGCCGCACCGGCCGACGCGAGGACCTGCCCGCCGTCGAACGCCGCCTGCGCGAGCGTACCCGCCTCACCGCCGCCGGAATCGGCACCTTCGCCGCCACCGCCGACCTCGCCGTCGCCGTCTTCACCCTCGACGGCCGGCTCTTCCGCACCGACACCGCGGCCGCCGACACCGTCGAACTCCCGGTCGCCGGGCCCGCGTTCGACCCCCGCCCGGACGCCACCGGCGAGCGCGTCGCGTACGTCGCCGGGGACGCCCTGTACGTCACGCCGGAGCTCGAACCGCTCTCCCCCGCCGACGGCGCCCGCTGGGGCGTCGCCGAGTTCGCCGCCGCCGAGGAGCTCGGCCGGGCCCGCGGCCACTGGTGGCGCCCGGACGGCGGCGCGCTGCTGGCCGCCCGGGTGGACGAATCGGCCCTCCCCCGGCGGTACTTCGCCGACCCGGCCCACCCCGGCGAGCCCGCCGAGGACTTCGCCTACCCGCAGGCCGGCGGCCCCAACGCGGACGTCCGGCTCTGGGTCCTCGGCCTCGACCGCAGCCGGGTCCAAATCCACTGGGACGACGAGCGGTTCCCGTACGTCTGCGCCGCCTCCTGGGCCTCCGACCAGGAGCTGCTGATCACCGTCGCCGACCGGCTTCAGCAGCAGGTGCTGCTGCTGAGCGCCGACCCGGCCACCGGCGAGACCACCGAACTCTCCCGCACCACCGACGAGTTCTGGGTCGACGACCTGCCCGGCACGCCCGCCCGGCTGGCCGACGGCCGGCTGCTCACCGTCCACGACACCCCGCAGGCCCGCGGCCTCGCCCTGGACGGCAAGCCGCTGGACACCACCGGGCTCCAGATCCGCCGGGTGGTCGGACGGCTGCGCGGCCGGCTGCTCTGCGAGACCGGCGCGGGCGACCCGGCCGACCAGTACGTCCACCTGATCGACCCGGACGGCGGCGCGCCCCAACTCCTCACCCCCGGCCCCGGCCTGCACTCCGCGCTGGCCGCCGCCGACACCCTGCTGCTCACCACCGCCGACGCCGACGGCACCCGCCGCCGGCTGCTGCCCAACGGCTCGTCGACCAGCGGCACATCGATCAGCGGTGCATCGACCAGCGGTGCATCGACCAGCGAGCCGAGCGCCGCGCCCGACGGCCACGAGCTGACCCTCGTCGACCTGAGCGCCCGGCTGCCCTACCGGGTGACCCCGCAGCTCGCCCGGGTCACCGAACTCGGCCTGCCCACCGCCGTGGTGTACCCCCGCGACCACGTCCCCGGCCGCCGGCTGCCGGTGCTGCTGGACGTCTACGGCGGCCCCGGCTTCCAGGCCGTCGCCGCCGAGCCGCGCCGCTGGCAGGTCCGGCAGTGGTGGGCCGACCAGGGTTTCGCCGTGGTCACCACCGACAACCGCGGCACCCCCTTCGTCTCGCCGGAGTTCACCCGGGCGATCTTCCGCCGCTTCTCCCAGGTGGCGCTGGACGACCAGGTGAACGCCCTGCTGGCGCTCGCCGAGCAGCACCCCGACCTCGACCTCGGCCGGGTCGGCGTCCGTGGCTGGTCCTACGGCGGCTACTTCGCGGCGCTCGCCGTGCTGCGCCGCCCGGACGTCTTCCACGCCGCCTGCGCGGGCGCCCCGCCCACCGACTTCCGGCACTACGACACCGCGTACACCGAGCGCTACCTCGGGCTGCCGCAGGACAACCCCGAGGGCTACGCCGACGACTGCCTGGTCACCGACGCGCCGGGCCTGAGCCGCCCGCTGCTGCTGATCCACGGGCTGGCCGACGACAACGTCCACCCCTCGCACACCCTGCTGCTCTCCGAGGCGCTCACCAAGGCCGGCCGCCCGCACAGCGTGCTGCCGCTGCCGGGCGTCACCCACATGACCCCGGGCGGGGTGAACGAGCAGGTCACCCAGGCCGAACTCGCCTTCCTGCGTGCTTCCTTGGGCGGAAACCCGGCCTGATCGATTGTGCTCCCCGGGCCGGGCTGCGACACTCCCCGCGTGATCGCCGCCCGGCCCGGGCGGCGGCGACGAACGGGGAGAACCAACGAGATGAGGATCGAAAGACCCGGCCCGGTCTCGCAGCGGCAGTGGACCCCGCTGACCGTGGTCAACGGCGGGCTCGCCTTCGCCCTCGAACTGGGGCTGCTGGCGGCACTCTGCTACTGGGGCTTCAAGACCGGTTCCAGCACGCTCACCCGGATCCTGCTCGGGATCGGCGCACCCGCACTGGCGGCCACCGCCTGGGGCCTGTTCCTGGCCGCGGGCGGACCGAAGTTCCGGCTGCCGCTGGCCGCCGAGATCGTGCTCAAGCTCGCGGTCCTGGCGACCGGCGCGCTGGCCCTGCACGCGGCGGGCCGGCCGACCCTGGGGACGGTCTTCGCCGTCCTGGCCGTGGTCAGCGTGGCCGTGGAGTACACCGCGAACTGACGACGCGTCCACGCGAGGGCGTCGCACACTCCGTGCGGCGCCCTTTGCGCTGCCCCGACCCCTCGCACGCGAACACCCCGACCTCTTCCACGTGACCCGTGACATGTGAAATATTACCTGCGCTTCATCTGAGAACCCTTCATCAGACGACCAGCCTCCCCCATCCCCCGGAAAGGACCGGTCAGTTGCGCAGACTGTCCGCGGCACTCGCGGCCGCGCTCACCACGAGCGCGATAGCGGCCACCCTCCTGGGCACTCCCGCCCAGGCCGCACCCCCCGCCCCCCTCACCATCGCCGCCGCTGCCGAGCAGGGCGCCGAGGCCGGCGGCGCCGAGGCCCCGCCCGCGCCGCTCGCCCCCCAGGAGCGCGAGCGCCAGTCGCTCCGCACCAAGGCCCTGGAACAGCTCAACAAGGGCGCCGTCGCCAAGACCGCCGACAAGCGGGCACCCGCCAAGGTGAAGATCGGCAACGACTACGTCCAGCTGGCCCACCAGCGCACGGACAAGGTCTTCGTGATCCTCGCCCAGTTCGGCGACGAGGTCGACAACACCACCCAGTACAACGGCCAGCCCCGCTACGGCGGCACCCCCGGCCCGCGGCACAACCAGATCCCCAAGCCGGGCAAGGACGACAACCACACGCTCTGGTCGTCGGACTTCGGCCGTGACTACTACCAGAAGATGTTCTTCGACGACACGCCCGGCGCGGTGTCGATGCGCAACTACTACCGCACCCAGTCCTCCGGCCGGTACGACGTCGAGGGCACCGTCAGCGACTGGGTCACCGTCCCGTACAACGAGGCCCGGTACGGCAGCAACAAGGGCCCGCAGGGCTCCGGCGCCTGGACCCAGGCCCAGGAGTTCATCCGGGACGCCGTGAAGGCCTGGTACGACGGCGAGATCGCCAAGGGCCGCAGCGTCGCCGACATCAAGGCGCAGCTGGCCCAGTACGACGTCTACGACCGCTACGACCACGACAAGAACGGCGAGTTCAACCAGCCCGACGGCTACCTGGACAACGTGGTCGTCGTGCACGCGGGCGTCGACGAGACCTGGGGCGGCGGCGCCCAGGGCGCGGACGCCCTGTGGGCGCACCGCAGTTGGGCCTTCCCGGACGCCACCGGCCAGACCGGACCGGAGGGCGACAAGATCGGCGGCGCCCCGGTCGGCGACACCGGTCTGTACGTCTACGACTACGTCCAGGGCGGCGAGAACAGCGGCGTCGGCCTGTTCGCCCACGAGTACGGCCACAACCTCGGCCTGCCCGACCTGTACAGCACCAGCGGCGGCGACAACAGCGTCAACTTCTGGTCGCTGATGTCCTCCGGCTCGTACCTGGGCAAGGGCCCGAACACCACCGGCGGCTATCCCGGCGACCTCGACGCCTGGAGCAAGCTGCAGTTCGGCTGGCTCAACTACGACGAGGCGCAGGCCGCCACCCGCTCCAGCCACGCGCTCGGGGTGAGCAGCTACAACACCGACCAGGCCCAGGCCGTCCTGGTCCACCTGCCGGACGGCACCACCAGCACCGACCTCGCCGACCCGTACGAGGGCGGCAAGCAGTGGTGGAGCGACACCGGCGACAACCTCGACAACTCCCTGACCCGGGACGTCGATCTGCGCTCGGCCGCCGGCCCGGCCGCGTTGGACGCCGCCGTCTGGTACGACATCGAGCAGGACTACGACTTCCTGACCGTCGAGGCCTCCACCGACCAGGGCAAGCACTGGACCGCCCTGCCCGGCACCGTGGACGGCGCGCCGATCGGCAACACCAGCGCCAACACCCCCGGGCTGACCGGCACTTCGGGCGCCTACCGGAAGCTGCACATCCCGCTGGACGGCTACCTCGGCCAGCAGGTCCGGCTGCGCTTCCACGCCACCTCGGACAGCAACACCCACGGCAAGGGCGTCCTGGTGGACGCCGTGAAGCTCACCGCCGGCGGCACCGAGCTGTTCGCCGACGGCGCCGAGAACGGTGTCAACGGCTGGACCGTCAACGGCTTCACCGTGATCACCGGCCGCACCGCGGTCAAGCAGCACCCGCGCGCCTACCTCGCCGAGAACCGTCGCTACACCGGCTACGGCGCGTTCCTGAAGACCGGCCCGTACAACTTCGGGTACACCGGCGTCGAGGGCAAGGCCAACGTCGTCGACAACTACCCGTACCAGGAGGGCGTCCTGCTCTGGCTCTGGGACACCTCGTACGGCGACAACAACACCAAGGACCACCCCGGCGGCGGGCTGATCCTGCCGATCGACGCCCACCCGGCGCCGATCCGCTTCGCCGACGGCAGCCTGGTGAACGCGCGGGCGCAGACCTTCGACGCGACCTTCTCGCTCAAGCCGACCACGGCGTTCACCCTGCACAAGGGCGGCGTGGCGGTGCGGATCCCGTCGGAGCCGGCCGTGCCGGTCTTCAACGACCACACCGGCGTCTACAGCGACCCGGCGACCCCGCAGCTCACCGTGAAGGTGCCGGACACCAACACGAACATCGAGGTCGTCCGGGAGTCCCAGGGCGGCCGGATCACCACCGTCCGGGTGGGCCCCGCCTCCTGACGGTCCATCGGTAGCAAGCGAGCCCCGGGCCCCGACGAAACGGACCCGGGGCTCGCTCGTAAGGACTCACCGCCCCAGGCGCCGGGCGGTGCGCGCGGCCGTGCCCACCCCGAGCAGGGTGATCGCGGCGATCCCGTAGGTCATGTACCGGGCCGAGTCCAGCAGGGCCGACCCGCCCAGGCTGACCAGGGTGCCGGCCAGCGCCGAGGTCACCGAGAAGGCGATCAGCTGGGTGGTGTTGAGCGCGGCGGCCGCCTTGCCGCCTTCGGCCGGGTCGGCGCTGCTGCGCATCGCGGCCACGCTCAGGTGCGGGAAGGCCAGGCCGATCCCGGTCCCGGCCGCGAACAGCGTCACCGCCCACAGCACCACCCGCACGCCGGAGGCCTCGCCGCTCTGCAGCAGCCCGTACCCGAGCAGCCCGGCGGTGAGCACCACCGGTCCGGTGCGGATCGCCCGGGCCCGGCCGCGGGCCGACTCGATGCCCACGCTGAACAGCTGTGCCGTGGTCCAGCCCGCCGACACCGAGGCACCGAGGAAGCCGGCCACCAGCGGGCCCAGCCCGCCGAGGCGTTGCCCGAACAGCGGGATGAAGTTCTCCGCCATCACGCCCGCGCACAGCACCGCGACGGTCAGGTAGAGCCACTTCAGACCGTTCCCGGCCCGGTAGGTCCGGCGCGGCAGCACGGTCGCCCCGCCCCGGCGCTCGGCCAGCACGAAACCCACCAGCAGGGCCAGTCCGGCCAGGATGCACAGGGCCGTCGGCCAGCCGCGCGGCACGGTCGAGCTGATGCTGAACCCGGCCGCCGCCAGGGTCAGCAGCACCAGCGAGGCCAGCGGCACCGGCTCGGCGGCCCGCCCCGGGCCGGACGGCCCGGGCAGCACCCGGCGGGCCAGCGCGGCCAGTGCCAGCGCGGCGAGCAGCAGCAGGACGTACGCCCAGCGCCAGGCGCCCAGCTGGGCGAAGAGCCCGCCCAGCGAGGGCCCGACCAGGGTGCCGACACCCCACATCGCCGAGACCAGCCCGGCCGCGCGGGTCCACAGCCGTTCCGGCAGCGCGCCGCGGATCACGGCGTAGCCGAGCCCGGCCACCAGCCCGCCGCCGAGGCCCTGCACCACCCGGCCGACGATCAGCGCCGCCATCGAGGGGCTGGCCGCGTTCAGCGCGGCGCCGACGCCGAAGACCAGGAACCCGAGGACGTAGGCGCGCGCGGCGCCCAGCCGGTCGAGCAGCCGGCTGACCAGCATGGAGGCGATCACGGCGGCCGTCAGGAAGCCGGTGGCGACCCAGGCGTAGTACCGCTCGCCGCCGATGTCGGCCACGATCGAGGGCATCAGGGCGGCGGTGAAGTAGAGGTTCATCGCGTACAGCGCGACCCCGCCGGCCAGGATCGACGCCGCCGCGAGGTAGCGCCCGGAGAAGAGTTCACGCCAGCCGCCCGAAGGGCCGGCGGACGTCCGCCCCGAAGGGTAACTGTCCTGCTCGGCACCGGTGGTAGCGCTCTGTACAGCGGTCGATTCGGTCACGTCCGGTACGCTAGGACTTCAACAGCACTTGAAGTCAAGGAGCGGGCTGATGACCACCGCACCGGTCGACCTGCTGAGCGTCGGCGAAGTGGCCCGGCGGGCCGGCATCGCCACCTCGGCGGTGCGCTTCTACGAGGACCAGGGGCTGATCTCCTCGGAGCGCTCCACCGGGAACCAGCGCCGCTACCGGCGGCACGTGCTGCGGCGGATCTCGCTGATCCTGGTCGCCAAGCGGCTCGGCATCCCGCTCGCCGAGGTCGCCGAGGTGTTCACCGGGCTCCCCGAGGACCGGATGCCGGGCAAGCACGACTGGGAGCGCATCTCGCGGCGCTGGGCGGAGCAGCTGCGCGCCCGGCGGGCCGAGCTGGAGCGGCTGGAGGCGGAGCTGACCGGCTGCATCGGCTGCGGCTGCGTGTCGCTGCGCCGCTGCCGGGTGCTCAACCCGGGCGACGAACTCGCCGCCGAGGGGCCCGGCCCCCGCCGGCTGCTGCCGGGCGGCCCACCGCCGGACCCCTCGACGGGTCCCGGACCGGGCCCCGAACCAGGCTCCGAACCAAGTCCCGAACCGGGCCACCACGGGTGACCCGCGACCGGGCCCACCGCCGGGCCCGGCGGGCCCGTCGTGACGACGGGCCCGGGGCGCGCCGCTCGGACACGCCCGCCAGGCGTGACCCGGCCGGACGGCCCCGGGCGACGCCTGGAACCCGGTCGGACGCGGCCCTCGTGAGGTTCCCCGCCACGTCCGACCGGGGGTCTTTCGGTTTTCCGGCCGAGGCCTCCTCCCGGAGGCTCAGCCCGCCCGGCTCCGGCTTCCCGGAGACTCGGGCCCCGGCTCAGGCCTCCGGGAAGTGGCAGGCCGCCTGCCGGCCGCCCGGCCCGGCGATCTGGAGCAGCGGCCGCTCGGTCCGGCAGACCTCCTGCGCCTTCGGGCAGCGCGGGTGGAAGGTGCAGCCGGACGGCGGGTTCGCCGGGCTCGGCGGGTCGCCGAGCAGCACGATCCGATCCCGCCCGCGCTCGGCCGCCGGGTCCGGCAGCGGCACCGCGGACAGCAGCGCCCGGGTGTACGGGTGCGCGGGGCTGCCGTACACCTCGGCCTTGTCGCCGATCTCGACGATCCGCCCGAGGTACATCACCGCGACCCGGTCGCAGACCCGCTTGACCACCGAGAGGTCGTGCGCGATGAACACGTACGCCAGCCCGAGCTCCTGCTGGAGCCGTTCCATCAGGTTGACCACCTGGGCCTGGATGGACACGTCGAGCGCGGAGACCGGCTCGTCGGCGATCACCAGCTTCGGCGAGGTGGCCAGCGAACGGGCGATGCCGATCCGCTGCGCCTGGCCGCCGGAGAACTCGTGCGGGTAGCGGTCGATGTGCTCGGGGATGAGCCCGACCAGCTCCATCAGCTCGCCGGCCCGCTTGCGCGCGTCCGCCGCACTCGTCCCCTGGACCAGCAGCGGCTCGGAGATGATCCGGGCGACCGTCTGCCGGGGGTTGAGCGAGGAGTACGGGTCCTGGAAGACCATCTGCAAGTGCCGTCGGTGCGGCCGCAGTTGGGCCTGGGAGAGCCCGCCGATCTCGGTGCCGTCGAAGGTGACGGTGCCCGAGGTCGGGTCGAGCAGCCGGACGATCATCCGGCCGGTGGTGGACTTCCCGCAGCCCGACTCGCCGACCAGGCCGAGCGTCTCGCGGGTGCCGACGTCGAAGCTGACCCCGTCCACGGCCCGGATCGGGGCGCCGGCCCGGCCGGTGCGCCCGCGCCGGCCGGGGAAGGTCTTGACCAGGTCCCGGACGGACAGCAGCGGTTCGCGGTTCTCAGGGCTCACAGGGCTACCTCCGGCACCAGCGGCAGATGGCAGGCGGCCTGGTGGCCGGGGGCGCGCGGGCCGAACTCGGGGCGTTCGGCCAGGCAGCGGGCGTGTTCCTCGGCGGTCGCGGCGGTGGTGCGGGCGCAGCGCGGCGCGAAGGAGCAGCCGGGAGCCGGGGCGATCAGCGACGGCGGGCTGCCGGGGATGGCCCGCAGCGGGGCGTCGTCGGTGTCGTCCAGGCGGGGCAGCGAGTCGAGCAGGCCGCGGGTGTACGGGTGCGCCGGGGTGGCGAACAGCCGGTCCACCGGGGCCTGTTCGGCGGCCCGGCCGCCGTACATGACCAGCACCTCGTGGGCGACCCGGGCGACCACGCCCAGGTCGTGGGTGATCATGACGACGCCGAGGCCGCGCTCCTGCTGGATGCGGGCGATCAGGTCGAGGATCTGCGCCTGCACGGTGACGTCGAGGGCCGTGGTGGGCTCGTCGGCGATCAGCAGGTCGGGCTCGCAGGCGAGCGCCATGGCGATCATGACTCGCTGGCGCATGCCGCCGGAGAACTGGTGCGGGTACTCGTCGACCCGGCGGGCCGGTTCGGGGATGCCGACCTCGGCCAGCATCTCGATCGCGCGCTCCCGGCCCGCCTTGCGGGAGGCCTTGAAGTGCACCCGGTAGTGCTCGGCGATCTGCTCCCCGACGGTGTAGAAGGGGTGCAGGCTGGACAGCGGGTCCTGGAAGATCATCGCGATCCGGCGGCCGCGCACGGCGCCCAGCTCCCGCTCGCCGAGCCCGTTGAGCTCCTGCCCGGCGAGCCGGATCGAGCCGGTGACGGCGGCCCCGCGATGCAGGCCCATGACGGCGAGCGAGGTGACGGACTTCCCGCTGCCGGACTCGCCGACCAGGCCGAGGGTCCGCCCGGCCTCGACGGTGAAGGAGATGCCGTCCACCGCCCGGACGGTGCCCCGGGGCGTGTCGAAGGAGACCCTGAGGTCCTCGACCTCCAACAGAGCGGTCATCAGTACCTCACTCTCGGGTCGACGAACGCGTAGAGCAGGTCGACCAGCAGGTTCGCCGCGACGATGAAGAAGGCCGCGAGCAGGGTGACACCGAGGATGACGGGCTGGTCGGAACGGGCCAGACCGTCGTAGAACAGCCGGCCGACGCCGGGCAGGCCGAAGATGGACTCGGTGATGACGGCGCCGGCGAGCAGGCCGCCGAGGTCCATGCCGAAGATGGTGAGGATCGGCGTCATCCCGGAGCGCAGCCCGTGCTTGACGGTCACCGTCCGGGCCGGCAGCCCCTTGGCGCGGGCGGTGCGGATGTACGGCTCGGCCATCGCCTCGATCATCGAGTTGCGGCTCTGCCGGGCGTACATCGCCGCGTACAGCAGGGCCAGCGCGATCCACGGCAGCAGCAGGTTGGAGGCCCACTCCACGGGGTTCTCGGTGAACTTGTGGTAGGCCGGGTAGGGCAGCAGTCCGGCCGTTCTGACCACGCCCCAGATCAGCATGATCGAGGTGAAGTAGACCGGCAGCGAGGCGGTGCCGACCGAGAGCACCATCAGGGCCTTGTCGGTGACGCCGCCCTTGCGCAGCGCCGAGGTGACGCCCGCACCGAGGCCGAGCAGCAGCCAGAGCAGCGAGGCGCCGAGGGCCAGCGAGATCGAGACCGGCAGGCGGTCGGTGAGCAGGTCCCAGACCGGCAGCCCGTACTCGTAGGAGTAGCCGAGGCAGGGGAACTCGCAGTGCAGCGCGCTCGGCCCGGTGCCGTAGTCGCGGCCCGCGAAGATGCCGGTCAGGTAGCCGAGGAACTGGTCCCAGATCGGCTTGTCCAGGCCCATCGCCGCCTTGACGTCGGCCAGCCGCTCGGGGCTACAGGTCTTGCCGCAGGCCGCCGCGGCCGGGTCGTTCGGCAGCAGGTAGAAGATGGTGAAGGTGATGGCGCAGATGGCGAGCAGGATGCCCGCGACGCCGATCAGCCGGCGGCCGAGGTAGAGGATCACGACCGGCCTCCCCGGGGGTCGAGGATGTCGCGCAGCGCGTCCCCGAGCAGGGTGAAGGCGAGCACGGCGAGGAACAGGAAGACCGTCGGGATGAGGAAGTACGTCGGGTCGGTCTCGTAGTGCAGGATGCTCTCGGCGATCATCTGGCCCCAGGACGCGGTCGGCGGGCGCACGCCCACGCCGAGGTAGCTGAGCGCGGCCTCGGTGGCGATCATGCCGGGGACGAGCAGCGTGGTGTACGCGATGATCGGGCCGGAGACGTTCGGCAGGATCTCCCGGGTGAGGATCCGCCAGGAGCGGGCGCCGCCGACCTTGGCGGCCTCCACGTACTCGCGGTGCTTGAGCGAGAGGGTCTGGCCGCGGACCACGCGGGCGATGCCGGGCCAGGTGAACAGGCCGATCACCAGGGTGATCAGCAGGATCCGGTTGACGTCCTTGGCCACCGACATCATCGCGATCATGAAGATCAGCGAGGGGAAGGACATGGTCAGGTCCATCAGCCGGGACAGCACGGTGTCGGTGCGGCCGCCGAAGTAGCCGGCCGCGATGCCGGCCGTGGTGCCGACGACCACGACCACGGCGGTCGCCGTGAAGGCGATCAGCAGCGAGACCTGCCCGCCGTGCAGCACCCGGGCGAACAGGTCGCGCCCGGTGATCGGCTCCACGCCCAGCCAGTGCCGGGTGCTGATGCCGCCGAAGTCGCCCTTGGGCATGCCGCCCAGGTAGGCGTCGATGGAGCGCTTGTCGAACTCCTCGGGGGACCAGCCGCCGAGCGAGCTCAGCGGACCGGCCAGGGCGGCGGCCAGGACCAGCACGCCGACGGTGATCAGGCCGAACCGGGCCGAACCGCGGGCCCACAGCTGGTCCCAGACCAGCCGCCACGGCCCGCGCCCGGCGGCCTTCGCGGGGCCCGCCGCCGTGGTGTCCACGGCGACGGGCTCAGTGGTGGTACTCATGCGCGGCGGTCCCTCAGCCCTTGCTCTTCGAGGGGTCCTTGAGGCCGACCACGGCCATGTCGATCATGCCGGCGTAGCCGGAGTTGCCGAACGCGCCGGCCACGTTGCTGCCGGTCAGCAGCGGGCGGCGCTGCCACATCAGCGGGACGGCCGGGGCCTTCTTCAGCAGGTCCTGGTCCAGCTGCTGCCAGGCCTTGTTGGCCTCGGCGACGTCCGTCATGGCCGCGATCTGGTCCATCCGGTCCATCGTGGCCTGGTCCTTGAACTGGCTGTAGTTGCCCTGGTTGCCCTTCTCCTTGATGGTCCGGCCGTCGAACAGGAACGGGAAGAAGGTCGCGGCGGAGGGGTAGTCCGGGCACCAGCCCTGGATGACCAGGTCGGGGGCGTTCTTGGTGTCGCCGACGGTGTCGGCGAAGGCGGACGGGTCCACGGTGTTGACGGTGACCTGGACGCCGGCCTTGGCCAGCGACTGCTGGATCGCCTCGGCGCGGGTCTTGTCGCCGAGCGAGACGGTGAGCGAGGCCTTGAGGTCGGACTTGCCGGCCGCCTTCAGCAGGTCCTTGGCCTTCGCCGGGTCACCGGCGGCCGGGATCTTCAGCGGGTCGGCCTTGTCGCCGCCGGTCAGCGCGGGCGGCAGGAAGGAGGTCGCGACGTCGGCCATCGCCGGGCCGCCGAACGCGGTGACCTGGGCCTCGCGGTCGACCGCGTACATCATCGCCTCGCGCACCTTCGGGTCGTCGAAGGGCGCCTTGGCGGTGTTCATGAACAGCATGTCGGTACAGCCGGTCCGCTCGGCCGCCATCCGGGCCTTGACGTCGGCCTTGGGCAGCACCTTGGACACCGACTCGTGCTGCATCCACGGCATCTCGATCGCGGAGGCGTCCGCGCCGTCGCTGGCGATGATCCGGTCGTCGACCTGACCGCCCTTCAGGCCCTGGGTGACCACGATCCGGTCCGGGTACGCCTTGCGGACGGTGTCGCTGGCCTGGTCCCAGTTGGTGTTGCGGACCAGCACCAGCTGCTTGCCCCGGTCGTAGGTCTCGATCTTGTACGGGCCGGAGGAGAACGGCCGCGAGTCGTACTGGGTGCCCTTCTCCTGGGCCTGCGGCACCGGGGAGAAGGTCGGCAGGGTGGTGGTGTACGAGAACTCGGCGACCGCGCGCTTCAGGTGGAAGACGATGGTCCTGTCGTCGGGAGTCTCGATGCTTGCCAGGTGCTCGCCGCCGAGCGGGCCCTTGTAGTTCTCGCCGCCGGCCAGGTACTGGATCGCGTAGTCGGGGCCGCCGGTGAGGTCCGGGGAGAAGGACCGCTCGACGTTGTACTTGATGTCGGCGGACTTGATCAGGCTGCCGTCCTCGTACTTGAGGCCGTCCTTCAGGGTGAAGGTCCACACCTTGCCGCCGTCGGAGGACTTGCCCAGGTCGGTGGCGAGGTCCGGGACGATCTCGCTGCCCGCGGCGCCCGGCTCGGCCTTGAAGGTGACCAGGGTGCGGTAGATCAGCCGGGTGCCGAAGTCCATGTGCGGCAGCACCCAGTTGCGGGCCGGGTCGAGGTGCGCGAAGTCCTGGTTGGTCAGGACGTTGAGGGTGCCGCCCTTGGCCGGGGTGCCGCCGATGATCGAGCCGCTCTCCGCGCCCGGGCCCTTGGAGGCCGCGGCCGTGCTGCCGGCGTCCCCGCCGCTGTCGCTCTTGTCGTTCTTGCAGGCCCCGAGGCCGAGGGTGAGGGTTGCCGCGAGGGCCGCCGCGAGGGCGGCGTGGGTGCGCCTGGTCATGTGCAACTCCGCTGTGGGGGGCCCACCATGAAGGCCCGTGGTCCGCCCCGGGGCTGGTCCGGGGTCCGACCGGGGAGGGCGACCGTCGAGGTCTAGCCGCTCCCGCGGTGTGACCCGTAACATAGTAATGTGAAATTGCACTGCACAAGAGGTGACGCCGCCCGTTACCGAGCTGTGTCCGTGCCACACCTCCCCCGCCCCGCATAGGAGTTCACCGGTGACCCTCCGCCAGACCGGCCTCAACACCGGGAGCCACGACCTCCCGGTCTCCCCCGCACTGGAAGCCTTCATGGGCACCCGGTGGGCCGCCACCCCGCTCCCCGCCGACCAGCGCGTCCCCGGCCACCCGCACTTCCCCGGCCGCCGCGCCCGGCTCTCCGCCGCCTTCCCCGGCGAACGGCTGGTCATCCCCGCCGGCCGGCTCAAGGTCCGCAACAACGACCTCGACCACCGCTTCCGCGCGCACAGCGCCTACGTCTGGCTCACCGGCCTCACCGGCGAGGACCAGGCCGACCACGTGCTCGTCCTCGAACCGGCCGGCCCCGACGGCCACGAGCCCGTCCTCTACCTGCGCCCCCGCTCCCCGCGCGGCAACCACGCCAACGGCACCGAGTTCTACCGCGACCGCCGCTACGGCGAGTTCTGGGTCGGCCGCCGCCCCGACCTCGCCGAGGCCGCCCAGCTCACCGGCCTGCGCACCGAACACCTCGACCTGCTCGACAAGCTCCTCGACGGCCCCCAGCCGCCCACCCGCGTGCTGGCCGGCACCGACCCGTACGTCGACCAGGCCACCGGCCGCCCCGGCGCCGCCACCCGCGCCGAGGCCGACGCCGAACTCGCCGCCGTCCTCTCCGAACTGCGCCTGGTCAAGGACCACTGGGAGGTCGACCAGCTGCAACTCGCCGTCGACCACACGGTGACCGGCTTCGAGGACGTCGTCCGCGCCCTGCCCACCGCGCTGCGCCACCACCGCGGCGAACGCTGGATCGAGGGCGTCTTCGACCTGCGCGCCCGCGCCGAGGGCAACGGCACCGGCTACAGCACCATCGTCGCCTCCGGCGCGCACGCCTGCGTCCTGCACTGGATCCGCAACGACGGCCCGCTCGACCCGAACGCCCTGCTGCTGCTCGACGCCGGCGTCGAGACCGACACCCTCTACGCCGCCGACATCACCCGCACCCTCCCGCTCAGCGGCACCTTCTCCCCCGTCCAGCGCCAGGCCTACGACCTCGTCCTCGCCGCCCAGAGCGCCGGCATCGCCGCGCTGCGCCCCGGCGCCCGCTACCGCGACTTCCACCAGGCCGCGATGCGGGTCATCGCCGAGGGCCTCGCCGACTGGGGCGTGCTGCGCATCCCCGCGGAGGACGCCCTCGCCGAGGACAACGGCCTCTACCGCCGCTACACCCTCTGCGGCAGCGGCCACATGCTCGGCCTCGACTACCACGACTGCGCCAAGGCCCGGGCCGACCGCTACCTCGACGGCGTCCTGGAGGAGGGCATGGTCCTCACCGTCGAACCCGGCCTCTACCTCCAGCCCGACGACGAGACCCTCCCCGTCGAACTCCGCGGCCTCGGCGTCCGCATCGAGGACGACCTCGTCATCACCGCCGACGGCGCCCACCTGATGTCCGGCGCCCTGCCGCGGACCGCCCCGGCCATCGAATCCTGGATGGCCGACCTGCTGAGCTGACCCCCGTACGGCTCACGCCCACCGCGTACGGCTCAGGCCCACCGCGCCGCCCGCCACAGCCCCGCGACGATCTCCTCCGCCGGGCCCGGGCGGGTGGCGCGGTGGGCGGTACCGGCCCACAGGTGCATGGCCTGGAGGTCGGCCCGACCGGTGGCCGCGGCGCGCAGGGGCTGGGTGAGGTGGTGCACCTCGGGGTAGGCGGGCGGGGCGTAGCGGCCGTACCGGTCGATGAAGGCGTTGCGCAGGCCGCGGGCCGGGCGGCCGGTGAAGGCGCGGGTGACCACCGTCTCCGGCAGCGCGGTGAGCGCCGCCCGGTGCGCGGCCGAGGCGCCGGACTCGTCCGCGCAGAGCAGCGCCGTCCCCAGCTGCACCGCCACCGCCCCGGCCCGCAGCGCCGCCGCCACCGCCGCGCCGTCCCCCAGCCCGCCGGCCGCGACCAGCGGCAGCGCCGTCACCGCCCGGACGGCGGGCAGCAGTTCCAGCAGCGGGCGGGTGCCGGGCTCGTCCCCGACGTGGTGGGTGGCGCGGTGCCCGCCCGCCTCCGGACCCTGCACGCACAGCGCGTCCATCCCGGCCGCCTCCGCCGCCCGCGCCTCCCCGGGCGTGGTCACGGTGCCCACCTGGAGCATCCCGGCCGCCCGGACCGCCGCCGCCTCCGCCGCCGTCGGCAGCCCGAAGGTGTACGAGACCACCTCGACCGGATCCGCCAGCAGCGCGGCCAGCTTGGCCTCCCAGTCGTCCCGGTCCGGCCCGATCTCCTCCGGCAGCCGGACGTCCCACCGCTCGGCCTCCGGCCGCAGCCGCTCGCGGTACCCGGCCACCGCCGCCGGATCACCGGGCGGGGCCGGGACGAAGAGGTTCACGCCGACCGGCCGGTCCGTCAACGCCCGTACCCGGCCGATCTGTTCGACCATCGCCGCGGCGCTCCGGTACCCGGCCGCGAGGAACCCCAGCCCACCGGCCCGGTTCACCGCCGCCACCAGCTCCGGCGTCGACGCCCCACCCGCCATCGGCGCGCCGATCACCGCAACGGCCAGCTCGTCAAGACGGACGACCACCGGAACTCCTCCACCACGGACGACAGTTCCGCCACCCTACGCGGCGCCCCGGCGGCGCCTCGGGAGCGCGGGGCGCGGCCGGCCTGGTCGGCGGAGTCGATCGACTCCGCCCGGCTACCGGATCAGTCCCCGCCCCCGGGCCTCCCGGACGGCCGTCGTCCGCGAGTCGACGCCCAGCTTCGTGTAGATGTGCACCAGGTGCGACTTCACGGTGGCCTGGCTCAGGTGCAGCTGCTGGCTGATCTGCTGGTTGGTCAGCCCGTCCGCGACCAGCCCCAGCACCTCGGTCTCCCGCGCGCTGAGCGCCGCCGCGGGCGCCCGCATCCGTTCCAGCAGCCGGTCCGCGACGCTGGGCGCCAGCGCCGAGCGGCCCGCCGCCGCGGCCCGGACGGCCTGGGCGAGCTCCTCCGGCGGGGCGTCCTTCAGCAGGTACCCGGTGGCGCCCGCCTCCAGTGCGGGCAGGGTGTCCGCGTCCGTGTCGTAGGTGGTGACCACGAGCACCCGGGGCCCGCCGGCCCGGGCGGTGATCGCGGCGGTGGCCTGGGCGCCGTTCATCGCCGAGCCGGGCCCGAACTGCAGGTCCATCAGCACCACGTCGACGCCGCCCGCCGCCGCCAGCTCGACGGCCCGTTCCGCGGTCGCGGCCTCGGCGACGATCGCGAAGTCCGGTTCGCCCTCCAGGACCGCCCGCAGCCCGGCCCGGACCACCGGGTGGTCGTCCGCCAGCAGCAGCCGGATCACCCGCTCGCTCATTCCGCCTCCCTGACCGCCGACACCGACTCGGACCCCGACGACGCCGGCAGTACCGGAGCCCCCGGAGCCCCCACCGGCAGCACCGGCAGCTGGACCGCCAGCGCCGTCCCCTCCCCGGGCGCCGACTCCACCGTGAAGCTGCCGCCGAGCGCCCGCGCCCGGGCCCGCATCGAGGGCAGCCCGAAGCCGCCCTCGCCGCCCGCCGGGCCGGTGACCGCCGCCGGGTCGAACCCGGCCCCGTCGTCGAACACGTCCAACGCCACCTCGCCCTCCATGTAGCTGAGCGTCACCTCGGCGTGCGAGGCCTGCGCGTGCCGGACGGTGTTGCCGAGCGCCGACTGCGCGATCCGCAGCAGCGCGACCTCCTGCGGCACCGGCAGCCGGACCGGGTCCCCCGAGACGTGCAGGTGGACGGGCAGGCCGCTGTGCGCCGTGGTGGTCGCGCAGAGCCGCTCCAGCGCGACCGGCAGCGGGTCGTCGTCCAGCGCGGGCGGGGTGAGCGCCCGGACGAACCGCCGGGCCTCCGCCAGGTTGTCCTGGGCGGCCTGCCGGGCCTGCTCGACGTACCCGGCGGCGGCCTCGGTGCGCTCCGGCAGGGCCCGCTGGGCGGCCCGCAGCAGCAGCTGGATGCTGCTGAGGCTCTGCGCGAGGGTGTCGTGGATCTCCCGGGCGAGGCGTTCGCGCTCGGCGAGCACCCCGGCGGCGTGGTGCGCGGCGGCGAGGTCGGCCCGGGCGGCGGTGAGTTCGTCGATGAGCCGGCGCCGTTCCTCGCTCTCCCGGTACAGCGCCTGGTAGCCGAGCACGGTCGCGGTGGCGACGGCCGCCCCGAGCGCGGGCCCGATCGCGGCGGCCAGGTTGAAGCCGTGCTGGTGCCAGG
Organism: Kitasatospora sp. NPDC097643; assembly: GCF_040302625.1. NCBI lineage: Bacteria > Bacillati > Actinomycetota > Actinomycetes > Kitasatosporales > Streptomycetaceae > Kitasatospora > Kitasatospora sp. NPDC097643. The sequence continues at coordinate 94,622 of NZ_JBEOSA010000011.1, forward strand.
ACCAGGCGGCGATCGCGGCACCCGCGGTGAGTCCGACGGCGGTCAGCCCGCCGCGCCGCCCGAGCAGGTGCAGTTCGAGGAAGTACAGCGGGAACGCCAGCCAGACCCCGTCCTGGGTGGCGACCAGCACCCCGGCCCAGGTGACGCCGAGCAGCACCAGCCAGAGCGCGGCGGCCCGCCGGGACCGCCGGACGGCGGCGAGCCCGGGCCCGACGGCCCACACGGCGGCCATCGCGGATGCCGCGGCGGCAACGGCCGCCGGATCGCCGTCCCGGCCGGTCACGGCCCGGGCGACGGCGAGGACGAGCAGGCCCGCCACGAGCAGGTGCAGGCAGACCTGGAGGACGCGGGCGACGGGGGTGGTACGGGTTCGTTCGGTCGCCATCCGTCCAGCCTAAAGCCGCCCGCCCGCCCCGGCATCAATCAAAAGGTTGAACTCCGCTTCTGCCCTTTGATGCCGAGGATGCAATCCCCGGAGCGATGCCCGCGGACCCCCTCCACCGCGAGGGTGGAAGCGTCGGAGAAACCGCTGTACAGAAAGGCCCGCCGTGTTCGTCGCCTGGAGGGATCTGGGGTTCGCCAAGGGGCGGTTCGCCCTGATGGGGACCGTCATCGTGCTGATCACCGTCCTGGTCGGCCTGCTGTCCGGACTGACCGCCGGGCTGGGCCGCCAGAACATCTCGGCGATCACCGGCCTGCCCGCCGACCACCTGGTGTTCTCCCGGCCCGCGGACGGGCAGAAGCTCTCCTTCACCGACTCCCAGGTGACCCCGGAGCAGTGGCAGGCCTGGGCGCGCGAGCCGGGCGTCAGCTCCGCCCAGCCGCTCGGCATCACCACCACCAAGGCCGCCGCGGGCACCCGTACCGCCGCGCTCTCGGCCTTCGGCGTCCCGGACGGCTCCGGGCTGGCCCCGCAGGGCGACCGGATCACCCCCGGTCAGGCCGTCCTGTCCAAGACCGCCGCCGCGAACCTGGGCGGCCTCGCCCCGGGCGCGGACTTCACCCTGGCCGGCCACCACCTGCGGGTCGCCGCCGTCGACGGGGACGCCGCGTACAGCCACACCCCGGTGATCTGGACCAGCCTCACCGACTGGCAGCAGTTCGCCCCCGGCGGGGCCGGCCACGCCACCGTGGTCGCGCTCACCACCGCGAAGGGCGCCGAGCTGTCCGCCGCCGACGCCCGCCTCGGCACCGAGACCCGCACCCGCGACGACGCGCTCGACGCGATCGGCTCCTACACCTCCGAGAACGGCTCGCTCCAGCTGATGCGCGGCTTCCTGTTCGCCATCTCGGCGCTGGTGATCGGCGCCTTCTTCACCGTCTGGACGATTCAGCGCAGCGGCGACATCGCGGTGCTGAAGGCCCTCGGCGCCTCCACCCGCTACCTGCTGCGCGACGCCCTCGGCCAGGCCGTCCTGCTGCTGGTGCTGGGCACCGCCGTCGGCACCGCGATCGCCTCCGGCTTCGGCGCGCTGATCGGCTCCGCCGTCCCGTTCGTCCTGGACGCCCCGACCGTGCTCCTCCCCGCCGCCGTCATGATCGCCCTCGGCGCGGTCGGCGCGGCCCTGTCCATCCGGCGGATCACCGCCGTCGACCCACTGACCGCCCTCGGGAGCGCCCGTTGAACGAGCGAAGCGAAGTGACCATCAAAAGGTGCGCGTGGGCGAATGCCCCCGCCGAGCGCAGCGAGGTGGGCGCATGAGTCTCGAACTCGACCGCATCACCCTGACCTACCCGGACGGCGACGGACGGCTCACCGCGCTGGACGAGGTCTCGCTGACCGTCCCCAAGGGCTCGATCACGGCCGTGGTCGGCCCGTCCGGCTCCGGCAAGTCCAGCCTGCTGGCGGTCGCCGCCACCCTGATCGCCCCAGACTCCGGCCGGGTCGTGGTGGACGGCACCGACACCACCGGCCTCAGCCGCGCCGAACTTACCGCGCTGCGCCGCACCCGGATCGGCATCGTCTTCCAGCAGGCCAACCTGCTGCCCTCGCTGACCGCCGCCGAACAGCTCCAGGTGATGGCCCACCTGGACGGCCGCTCCCCGCGCGCCGCCCTCCCCCGGGCCCTGGAGCTCCTGGACGCCGTCGGCCTGCGCGACCAGGCCGGCCGTCGCCCGCACCAGCTCTCCGGCGGTCAGCGCCAGCGCGTCAACATCGCCCGAGCGCTGATGAACGACCCCACCGTCCTGCTGATCGACGAACCCACCAGCGCCCTCGACCACGAGCGCGGCGCCGCCGTCCTGGAGCTCATCACCGACCTCACCCACCGCCGGGCCACCGCCACCGTCCTGGTCACCCACGACCGCACCCACCTCACCGCCGTCGACCAGATCGCCGAAGTCCACGACGGCCGCCTCACGGTGCCCGCCGTGCACTGAGCACGGGCCGCGCAGCGAGAAACGGGTCGTCCCCCGCAACCGTCACCGACGGTTGCGGGGGACGACCCGTTGCCGGTACTCGTACCCGAGCGGGTGACCGCGCCCCTACCGGGCCCGCAGCCGCAGGGCCGGGCGGTCCGCCTCGGCCTCCTCCTGGCCCGCCCACAGCGAGCGCACATGGCTGAGGTGGCGGGTCATGCAGGCCTCCGCCGCCGCCGCGTCGCCCGCGATCATCAGGTCCAGCAGCTCCAGGTGCTCCTCGGCGGACGACACCAGCTCGCCGCGCTCGTCGAGGCGGTTCAGCCCGTACAGCCGCGAGCGCTTGCGCAGGTCGCCGACGGTCTCGACCAGCCGGGCGTTGCCCGCCAGCCCCAGCACGTCCAGGTGGAACTGCCGGTCGGCCTCCAGGTAGCCGATCAGGTCGTGCTTGCGGGCCGCCGCGACGATCGCCTCGGCCTGCGGGCGCAGCCGCTCCAGCTGCTCCTTGGTGGCCGTGCGCGTCACCCGGCCGACGGTCGGGACCTCGATCAGGGCGCGGATCTCGGTGTAGTCGTCGAGGTCGCGCTCGGTGAGTTCGGTGACCCGGAAGCCCTTGTTGCGGACGGCCTCGACCAGGCCCTCGCGGGCGAGGTCGAGCATGGCCTCGCGGACGGGGGTGGCGGAGACGCCGAAGTCGGCGGCGAGCGCGGGGGCGGAGTAGACGACGCCGGGGCGCAGTTCGCCGGAGATCAGGGCCGCGCGGAGGGCGTGGGCGACCTGGTCGCGAAGCCGCTCCTGCACGGAGATCAGGGTGCGGGGTTTGAGGTCGGCCATGGTGTTCCTCCGGGTGGGTGCAGAACACCAGCGTACAATGTCACGTTACGTTGAGTGTGCAACATTCCGGGATCGGGACGGTCCGTCAGGCACCCGGACCTCGACCGAAACCCATGGTGACAGCGGCCGGCTGCCGTGACAACGGCCGGCGGCACACGATCCTCCGCCGCACGAGCCTCCGCTGCGCCGCCCGGAACCGAACCGAAGAGGGCCGGTGCGCCAGGGGATCCCTGCCCGCCGCACCGGCCCTCCCTCACAACGCCCAACCGCCGCCCGTGGTAACGGACTTGTGCGATCGGCGTCACGCTGTAACCGGTCGCCACCCCGAACGGCGGCCACCGGTCACAGCTGTCCCACGATCAGCGCCCACCGCTGTCGTGGTACACCTCCGCCGCCACGGCCAGGTCCTCCCAGGCCATGCCGACACTCTTGAAGAACCGCGGCCGGTCCGCCGGCACCGGCGCCTCGCCCAGCACCAGCTCGGCCAGGTTCCACACCTGCCGGCCGCCCACCCCGGCCACGATCAGGTCCCCGGCCTCGCGGGCCGCGACCGCTCGCGCCTCGACGTACAGCTCGGCCCGCCCGACCAGCACCTCGTCCACCTCCCGCGCGTCCGGCTCGTGCGAGCCGACCGCTGCGACGACGGCATGCGGGGGCACCAGCGCGCCGTCGAACAGCGGCGTGCGCGCGGTGGTGCAGCAGACCACCAGGTCGGCCCCGGCGACCGCGGCCGGCCCGCCCACCTCGGCCGCCAGCCCCAGCTCCCGCCCGTACCCGGCCAGCGCCGCCGCCCGCTCGGCGTTGCGCGCCACCACGGTGAGCCGGGTGAGCGGCCGGACGGCGAGCAGCGCGTCCAGGTGCCCGTACGCCTGCGGCCCGGAGCCGAACAGCACCAGGTGCGCGGCGTCCGGCGCGGCCAGCCGGCGCAGCGCGGCGGCGGTCACGGCGGGCGTGCGCAGCGCGGTGAGCGCGGCGCCGTCCAGCAGCGCGAGCGGCTGCAGGGTGGGCCCGTCGAGCAGCAGGTAGCTCCCGGTGATCCGGGGCAGCCCGCGGCCCGGGTTGGCCGGCGCCACCCCGGCGATCTTGACGCCGGCGTACCGGCCCGCCGCCGCCGGCATCATCAGCAGCTCACCGGCCGGCACCGGCACGTTCGCACGGGCCGGCGCCGCCTCCGGGTCGAACCCGTCCAGCAGCACCCGCTCGATCGCCTCGACGGCCCGGAGCGGCGTCACCCCACCGGCGCCCGGCACGGCGTACTGGAGCGGCTCAGCCGCCGCGCCGGGCAGCGCAACGCAGTCGTCCACGGTCACAGCAGGAACCCCGCGCCCAGGTCGTCGTCCGGCTCCAGCACGAAGCCGCTCTCCCCGGTGCGGTGCGCGGTGCCGGTCACCTCGGTGACGACGCCCCCGCCCTGCGGGTCGCCGCCGGGCAGCACCCGCCCGGTGAAAACCGTCCCGATGATCGACTCGTGCCGAAGTTCCTCCCCCGGCGCGAGCCGCCCCTCGGCAGCGAGGACCGCCAGGCGGGCAGAGGTGCCGGAGCCGCACGGCGAGCGGTCGATCTGCCCGTCCGCGAAGACGGTGACGTTCCGCTGGTTCAACCCACCCTCCTCCGAGGGGAGTTCGTCGTACAGGACGACCCCGTAGACGCCCGACAGCCGGGCGTCCGTCGGGTGGGCGACCGCCTCGGAACCGGCCAGCAGCTCCCTGATCTCCCGCCCCGCCGCGGTGAGTTCGGGCAGCTGCCCGGGTTCCACCGACAGCCCGAGGGCGGCCGCCGGCAGCGAGGCGTAGCAGGCCCCGGAGTGCGCCACCGCGACCTCCACGGTGCCCCGCGAGGTGGTCAGCGGCAGCTTGAGCGCGCTGACCCGGCTGGGCACGTTGCGGAAGGTGACGCCGGTGGTCCGCCCGCCGGACCGGTGCACCGTGGCGGTGACCCGGCCGGACGGCACGTCGATCCGCACCCGCGCCACGCCGTCGGCGGGGGCCGCGACCAGCCCGGAGTCGACCGCCCAGGCGCCGAGCGCCATGGTGCCGTGCCCGCAGGCCGTCGAGTAGCCGTCCTTGTGCCAGAACAGCACGCCGAGGTGCGCCTCGTCGTCGTCCGGCGGCACCAGGAACCCGCCGTACATCCCGGCGTGCCCGCGCGGCTCCCGGCTGAGCAGCTGCCGGATGTCGTCGAGCGCGCTCGGCCGGGGTGCGGTGGCGCGGCCGCCGGCGCCGAGCGCGATGGCCCGGCGCTCGGCCACGCTGTCGCCGGGGATCGTCGGGGCGCCGTCCAGCACGATCCGGAACGGCTCGCCCCCGGTGTGGTAGTCCACGGTCCGGACGAACATCAGGCGCCCCCGCCCGGCAGCACGCTGACGGTACGGCTGACGGTGTAGAAGTCCAGCGCCGCCTGGCCCTGCTCGCGCTCGCCGTGGCTCGCGCCCTTGGCGCCGCCGAACGGCAGGTGGAAGTCGACGCCGCTGGAGGGCGCGTTGATCCGGATCATGCCCGCGTCCAGCCGGTCGGCGGCGGCCAGCGCCACGTCCAGGCTGCGGCTGTGCACCGAGGTGGAGAGGCTGTGCGGGGTGTCGTTGGCGAGCGCGATCGCCTCGTCGAGGTCGGCCACCGCGTGCAGCACCGCGATCGGGCCGAAGAACTCCTCGCGGGCCAGCGGGTGTTCGGCCGGCACGTCGGTGAGCAGGGTCGGCTCGACGTACCAGCCGGCCCGCTCGGGCACCCCGCCGCCGGTGAGCACCGTGGCCCCCGCCGCGGTCGCCGAGGAGACGGCACCGGTCAGCCGGTCCCGGGCGGCGGCGTTGACGACCGGCCCGCAGACCGCGTCGTCGACCGCCTCCAGCGCCTTGACCAGCGCCTCGCGCAACGGCTCGTGGGCCGCGCCGACCGCGATCACCCGGCTGGTCGCGGTGCACTTCTGCCCCGCGTACCCGGCGACGGCGGCGGCGATGTGGGCGGCGGCCTGCTCGATGTCGGCGTCCGGCAGCACCAGCGCGGCGTTCAGCCCGCCGAGTTCGGCCTGCACCGGCACCCCGCGCTCGGTGGCGGCCCGCACCACGGCCCGGCCGACCCCGGTCGAGCCGGTGAAGGAGACCACGTCGGCCGCGTCGACCAGGGCGGCGCCCTCCTCGGCACCACCCGGCAGCACGGTGAACACGGATTCGGGCAGCCCGGCCAGCTCGGCCAGCCGCAGCGCGCAGGCGGTGGCCTCGGGCGCCGGCTTCAGCACCACCGTGTTGCCGACCGCCAGCGCCGGGGCGGCCTTCCAGGTCGGGATCGCCAGCGGGAAGTTCCACGGCGCGATCAGCCCGGCGACCCCGTACGGGCGGCGCCGGGTGAGCAGCAGCCCCGGCCCGGCGGCGGTCTCGTGCACCGCCCCGGACGGCGCGAACGGCGCCTGCGCGTAGTACCGCCAGATCGCGGCGGTGCGGGCGACCTCGCCGCGCGCCTCGGCGAGCGGCTTGCCGACCTCGCGCACGATCAGCGCGGCCAGCTCCTCCGCGTGCGCCTCGACCGCCTCGGCGATCCGGCCGAGCGCCGCCGACCGGGCACCGGCGCCGGCCGCCAGCCAGCCGGACTGCGCGGCCCGGGCCCGGGCGACGGCGTCCCGGACGGCCTCGGCGCCGGGCTCCTCGACCGCGACGACGAGATCGGTCGGGTCGGCGGGGTTGTACGAGGTGATGGTCACAACTAGCAGCCCTTCATGGGGTGGTTCAGCACGGCAGGACCGACGTCTCCGGCAGACCGGGTCAGAGCAGGAAGCCGGCCGGGAACGGGTCGCTCGGGTCGAGGAAGTACTGGGCGGTGCCGGTGACCCAGGCCCGCCCGGTGACGGTGGGCACCACGGCGGGCCGCCCGGCCACCTCGGTCTCCTCGACCAGACGCCCGATGAAGGTCGTCCCGATGAAGGAGTCGTTGCGGAAGTCCTTGCCGAGCGGCAGTTCGCCGCGGGCGTGCAGCTGCGCCATCCGCGCCGAGGTGCCGGTGCCGCAGGGCGAGCGGTCGAACCAGCCGGGGTGGATGGCCATCGCGTGCCGGGAGTGCTCGGCGGTGGAGCCGGGGGCCAGCAGCTGGACGTGGTGGCAGCTGTGGATCGACGGGTTCTCCGGGTGCACCGGCCGGTCGGGGCTCGCGTTGATGGCGTCCATCAGGGCCAGCCCGGCGTCCAGGATCTCCTGCTTGCGCTCGCGCTCGAAGGGCAGCCCGAACTCGGCGAGCGGCAGGATGGCGTAGAAGTTGCCGCCGTACGCGAGGTCGTAGCCGACGGTGCCGTAGCCGGGCACCTCGATCTTGCGGTCCAGCGCGACCGAGTAGGACGGCACGTTGCGGATGGTCACCGCCTTGGCGGCGCCGTCCTCGACCCGCACCTCGGCGATCACCAGCCCGGCGGGGGTGTCCAGCCGGACGGTGGTGACCGGCTCGACGACCGGGACCATGCCGGTCTCGACGAGCACGGTGGCCACCCCGATGGTGCCGTGCCCGCACATCGGCAGCAGCCCGGAGACCTCGATGTAGAGCACGCCGAAGTCGGCGTCCGGCCGGGTCGGCGGCTGAAGGATGGCGCCGCTCATCGCGGAGTGGCCGCGGGGCTCGTACATCAGCAGGGTGCGGAAGTGGTCCAGGTGCTGCTGGAAGTGCACCCGGCGCTCGGCCATGGTGGCGCCGGGGATGACGCCGAAGCCACCGGTGATGACCCTGGTCGGCATGCCCTCGGTGTGCGAGTCGACGGCGTGGAACACGTGACGGCTGCGCATGGCTTACGACTCCCGTCGGGGTGGGTGGGACGTACGGACGAAAACAAGGATCGGCCAGGCCGGGCCGGCTGCCCCCACAGCCGGCCCTGGTGACTGCCCGTCTACCGGCTCAGGCCAGGCCCTCGGCCAGCGCCTTCTCGGTGGCCGCGCGGACGGCCGCCTCGATCTCCGGGGTCAGCGGCTGGCGCGGCGCGCGGACCGGACCGCCGGGGCGGCCGGCGATGTCCATGGACAGCTTGATCGCCTGGACGAACTCGGTCTTGGAGTCCCAGCGCAGCAGCGAGTGCAGCGACTTGTACAGCGGCAGCGCGGTCTCCAGGTCGTGCGCCACGGCGGCCTTGTACAGCGCGACGCTGGCCTCCGGCAGGGCGTTCGGGTAGCCGGCGATCCAGCCGACCGCACCGGCCAGCGCCAGCTCCAGCAGCACGTCGTCGGCGCCGATCAGCAGGTCCAGCCCGGGGGCCAGCTCGGCGATCTCGTAGGCCCGGCGGACGTCGCCGCTGAACTCCTTGACCGCGACGATCGAGCCCTCGCCGTGCAGCTCCGCGAGCAGCGACGGCACCAGGTCGACCTTGGTGTCGATCGGGTTGTTGTACGCGACGATCGGCAGCCCGGCCTTGGCGACCTCGGCGTAGTGCGCGCGGACGGACGCGTGGTCGGCCCGGTAGGCGTTCGGCGGCAGCAGCAGGACGGAGCCGGCCCCGGCCTCGGCGGCCTGCTCGGCCCAGCGGCGGGAATCGGCGCTGCCGTACGCGGCCACGCCCGGCATGACCCGGGAGCCGTCGCCGGCCGCCTCGACGGCCACCTCGACGACGCGGGCGCGCTCCTCGGCGGTGAGCGTCTGGTACTCGCCGAGCGAGCCGTTGGGGACGACGCCGTCACAGCCGGACTCGATCAGCCAGCGGACGTGCTCGGCGTACGCGTCGTAGTCGACGGAGTGGTCCGGGCGCAGCGGGATCGTGGTGGCGACCATGATGCCGCGCCAGGGACGCGTGGTGTCGTGCGGGGTGTGGGACACGGTGATGTACTCCTTGGTGAGGTGTGACATTTTATTAGACGGGACAGGCCGGAGACAAGAGTCCCCGGCCCCCGTGTTCGACGGACGGACCGATCGCTACTCCTCCGCCCCCGGCGACGCCACCGGCGGCTCCCCCGCCAACTGGGAGAGCGGCACCGGGCAGGCCAGCGGACGGCGGTCCGGCCCGGGCTCACCCGAGCCGGCGAGACAGGCCACGGCCGGACCGCACATCCGGCCCTGGCACCACCCCATCCCGGCCCGGGTGAGCAGCTTGACGGTGCGCGGATCGCCCGCGCCCAGCTCCTCCACGGCCTCCCGGACCTTCGCGACCGGGACCTCCTCGCACCGGCAGACGTCGGTGTCCGGCCGCAGCCAGCCGGTCCAGCCGGGGCCGGGCCGATGGGCGGCGGCCATCAGCTCGGCGAAGGCCCGCAGCCGGGCCCGCCGGCGCAGCAGCGCGGGCTTCGGGGAGCGCCCGGCCACGGCGTGCGCGGCCAGCTCCCCCTCGGCGATCGCGAGGTCCGCGCCGCCCACGCCGTTGGTCTCGCCCGCCGACCAGAGGCCGGGCACGCTGGTGCGCAGCCGGGCGTCGACGTCCAGCGCGACGGCCCCGTCGGGGGCGGTCCGGGTGGCCGCGCCCAACTCGGTCGCCAGGTCGATCTGCGGCAGCAGTCCGTGGCCCACCGCGACCGCGTCGCACTCGATCCGGCGCTCGGTGCCGGGCACCGGACGCCACTCGGCGTCCAGCCGGGCCACCGTGACGGCGGTGACCCGGTCGGTGCCGTGCGCCTCGACGACCGCGCTGCGCGGCCGCAGCCGGACGCCGTGCCGCAGCAGCGCGCTCCCGTGCCCGGCACCCTCGACGAGCTTGGCGGGGACGGCCGCCAGCACGCCGGGCCGCCGCGCGTACCCGAGGTAGTTGGTGGCCTCGACCACCGCGGGCACCTCGGCCCCCGCGGTGACCAGCGAGGACGCCGCCGCGAGCAGCAGCGGCCCGCTGCCGGCCACCACGATCCGTCGACCGGGCAGCACCAGCCCGGCCTTGAGCATGGCCTGCGCACCACCGGCGGTGACCACCCCGGGCAGCGTCCAGCCGGGGAACGGCAGCTGCCGCTCGTACGCGCCGGTGGCCAGCAGCACGGCCGCCGCCCGGACGGTCGTCCGGTCGGCGGACTCCGGCCCGAGCGTCACGTGCACCGCGAAGCCCTCGTCGAGCCGCTCCAGCGCCCAGACCTGGTGCCCGGCCCGGAAGTCGGCCAGGCCGGTCCGCTCGTGCCCGGCGAGCCGGTCGGCCAGCCCGGTGTAGACGGACCAACCGTGGTGCAGCCGGTCCGGCCGGGCCGCGCCGAGCCCGGGCGCCGGGTGGCGGTAGTACTGGCCGCCGGTGCTGCGTCCGCCGTCCAGCAGGACGCAGCGCAGCCCGAGGTCGGCCGCGGTGACGGCGGCGGCGAGCCCGGCCGGGCCGGCCCCGATCACCGCGAGGTCGTACCGACCCGGATCGGCGGAACCAGCGGCCGCGGCGGAGCCGGCGGAATCAAACGGCGAGGTCGGCACGGCCGTTGCCCTCCTGGGTGGTGACGATGGTGCCGGGCTCGGCGGGGAGCAGGCAGGTGCGCTGGTTGGGCCGGCCGTCGACGGTGGCGAGGCAGTCGAAGCAGGCGCCGATCCCGCAGAACACCCCGCGCGGGCGCCCGCCGACCCGGGTGGTGCGCCAGGCGAGCACGCCGTCGGCCCAGAGCGCGGCCGCGATCGACTGCCCGGGCAGCGCCGGGACGGGTCGGCCGTCGAACTCGATGTGGTGGGCGGGGCCGGGCTCGGCCCCGACCAGCTCGGCGGGGGTGCGGCGCATCGGCGGCCTCTCCAATCCGGTGGCGGTCCACAGGGGGCGGTCCGCGGGGAACGGCCCTGTGGGAACGGTCCAAACAAGGTACGAGCGGGCGTCAGCCCTCGGCCGGGAACCGATCGGCCCGGAACGGCGCGAGGTCCAGTTCGGGCCGCTTGCCGGTGAGCTGCTCGCTGATCAGCAGCCCGGTCGCCGGGGCCAGCCCGATGCCGGCCCCCTCGTGTCCGCAGGCGTGGTAGAGCCCGGGCACCCGGGGGTCCTCGCCGATCGCCGGCAGGTGGTCCGGCAGGTACGGGCGGAAGCCCCGGTAGACCCGCATCACGGTGACGTCCGCGAGGACCGGGAAGAGCGCGGCGGCCTGGGCGGCGAGGCGGTGCAGCACCTCCTGGGAGAGCGTCCGGTCGAAGCCGACCCGCTCCCGGCTGGCGCCGATCAGCACCGGCCCGCCCGGGGTGCCCTCGACCACGGCGGAGGTCTGCAAGCCGGCCGAGCCGCTGGCGACGTTGGCGACGTAGTCGGCGGCGTAGACCTTGTGCCGGACGATCCGCGGCAGCGGCTCGGTGACCAGGACGAAGCCGCGCCGGGGCATCACCGGCAGGTGCACCCCGGCCAGCCCGGCCAGTTCGCCGCCCCAGGTACCGGCGGCGTTGACCACGGCGGGGGCGGCCAGTCGGCGGCGGTCGGTCCGGACGCCGCGCACGGCGCCGTCCGGCCCCCGGTCGACGGCCGTCACGGTCTCGCCGGTGATCAGCTCGGCGCCCATCCGGCGCGCCTCGCGCAGCAGGTGGGCGGCGGCGAGCGCGGGCTGGACCTGGGCGTCCTGCGGGTAGTGGAAGCCGCCGGCCAGGCCGGGCGCGAGGTGCGGTTCCAGCTCGTGCAGCCGCTCGGCGGGGACCTCCTCCGCGGTGACGCCCACCTCGGCCTGCTGGGCGGCGAAGGCCCGCAGGGCCTCCTGTCCGGCCTCGGTGGCGGAGATCACCACGCCACCCTTGGGCTCGTACTCCATGGCCGCGCCGAAGCTCTCGGCGAGCTCGCGCCAGAGCCGGGTGCTGAGCAGTGCGAGGTCGAGTTCGGGCCCGGGCTCCTTGTCGGAGACCAGCAGGTTGCCCTCACCGGCGCCGGTGGTGCCGCCGGCCACCGGCCCGCGGTCGACGACGGCGACGGCGAGCCCGGCGCGGGCGGCGTAGTACGCGCAGGCGGCGCCGACGACACCGGCGCCGACCACGACGACATCCAGGGGAGGTCTCTCGGTCTTGAGCACGTCAGTAATATGTCACATGCCATCCACCCTGCCAAGAGCGCCCCACCGAAACACGAATCGGACCCAAGCATCGCAAAAGCCCCGGCCCGCCGTTCGGAACGGCGGGCCGGGGCTCACGGGCGATCGTCCCGGTCACCGGCTCAGGTGATGTCGTCCATCTGCTGCTCGTGCCGGGCCGCCGGCACCGGCGGACCGGCCACCGGGGCGGTCGAGGCCTGCACGGTCTCCGCTCCCGCCACCGCCTCCACCGAGAGGTCCAGGTGCGAGGCCTCCTCGTCGCTCAGCCCGGCGTCCGGGTTGCGACGCGCCTTCCGCTTGTCGTTGACCAGCGCGATGGCCACCGCGATGAAGTACAGCGCCCAGATCGGCGCGGCCAGCGTCAGCATGCTCACCGGGTCGGCACTCGGCGTCGCGAAGGCCGCGAACACCGTGATGGCCATGACCATCCCGCGCCACCAGCCGAGCAGCCGCTTACCGGTGACCATGCCGACGATGTTCAGCATCACCAGCAGCAGCGGGAACTCGAAGGCCAGACCGAAGACCAGCACCATCCGGGTGGCGATGTCCAGGTAGTCCTCGGGCGGCAGGATCGGCGTGGTGTTGTTCGGGGTGAACGAGATCAGCACGTCGACCGTGGTCGGCAGCACCAGGATGGCGCAGGCCACACCGGCCAGGAAGAGCGGCGCCCCGCAGACCATGAAGATGACCGCGTACTTCTTCTCGTGCTTGTGCAGACCGGGCGCCACGAAGGCCCACACCTGGTAGAGCCAGATCGGCACGGTCGCGACCACACCGGCCGTCAGCGACACCTTCAACATCCAGGTGAAACCGGCGGTCAGACCGATGTTGGAGACCTGGGCGCACTTGCCGTGGAACTGGCCCGCGGTCTCCATCGTGCAGCGCGGCAGCGGCTTCAGCAGGAAGTCCTCGATCTGCTTGTGGTACATCGCCGCGATGATCGTGATCACCACGATCGCCAGGACCGACTTGACCACGCGGTTGCGCAGTTCCCGCAGGTGGTCGGCGAGGGCCATCCGCCCCTCGGGATCCTTGGGCGCCTTCGTCGCCATGGAGAGCTTGCTCAACCCCGGTCCTCAACTCGTGCGTCGAGGCCCGCCGGTCGGCGGGCCTCCATGGTCACGCGCGTCGTCGCACGCGTCACGTGGGTCACGTACGTCACGTGCGCCGCGCTCAGTGCGGCCGGTCGCCGTCGGCGGACCGCTCGGCGGCCGGCCCGGCCACCGGACGGGCGGTGTCCGAAGCCCCCGGGGCGGTCTGGATGGTCCTGGCCGCACCGCCCTCGACCGGCGCCGGCGGCGCCGCGGCGGCCGCACCGCCCTCGGCGTCCTCCGAGCGCATCGCCCTGGCCTCGCTCTTCAGGATCCGCATCGACTGCCCCAGCGAGCGCGCCAGATCGGGCAGCCGCTTGGCTCCGAACAGCACGATGGCGATTACCACGACCACCACAATCGCGGTCATCGAGATGCGCATGGGCGACCACCTTCAGTCATGGCGGCCCGACGGGCCGCCCGCCGCGGATGGTAACCGCTGCGGATGACGCCACGACGACGGCCGCCCGAACAGGACAGCGGCCCCGGTTCGCAGTTCAGGAGCCATCTGCAAGGAGCCATCTGAGAGCGTAACCCGCCCTCACCTCCGAGCAGCAGCCCCCGTACCGCCGACGGCCCGGGTGTGCTACCGCCCGGGGACGGCCGCGGCGAGCTCCCCGCCCGCCTCGGCCAGCGCCCGCGCCGCCGCGTCCACGCCCTTGGCCAGCGCCCGCACGTCCAGCCAGAGCCGGATCGCGAGGACCCCGAGGACCAGCAGGCCCGCGGTGGCGAGCAGAACGGCGGCGACGAGCATCCAGGACATGGCCCCCACCCTAACGGGCCCCACCGGCACGCAGCCGGTTACCCCTCCGCCGGGACGAGCCGCATGGTGCGGACCCCCGCCCCGGTGAGCGCCGCGACGATCTTCTCCCCCGCCGGCTTGCGCACCGCCGCCCCGCAGAGCGGGCAGCCGAAGCTGTAGTACGCCTGGGCCGGAGTGCGCCCGAGGGTCAGCCGGAACTCCTCGGCCGGGAGCTCCACCTTCTCCCGGCACTCGGAGCAGTACACCTTGAATCTGGTCCCGGGCTCCACCTGTCAGACCCGCCCCTCCCCGTACAGGGCCAGCGCCTCCCGCGCGGCCGAGCGCGCCTGCCCGGCCAGCCCGGGCGGCGAGACGATCCGGCCGTCCCGGCCCAGCCGCAGCGCCAGCGGGCGCAGCTGGGAGGGGTCGGCGCTGCGCAGGGTGATCCGCAGCCCGCCGTCGGGCAGCTCCTCGGCCTTGTCGTGGGTGTAGTACTCGGCCACCCAGCGCCCGCCGGAGGAGACCTCGACGACCACCTCGGGGTCGTCGGCGGACGGGTTGACCAGCCCGCCGCTCAGGTCGCGCGGCTCGCGCCGGGGCGGGTCGGCCGGCACGTCCAGGACCCGGATCTCGGCGACCCGGTCGAGCCGGAACATCCGGTGGTCCTCGGAGGTGCGGCACCAGGCCTCGAGGTAGGTGTGGCCCTCGGTGAGCAGCCGGATCGGGTCCACCTCGCGCTCGGTCATCCCGCCGCGCCCGTGCGAGTAGTAGCGCAGCCAGAGCCGGCGGCCCTCGCTGAGCGCGCGGTCGATGTCGGCGAAGACGTGGCTCTCGGCCTCGAAGGTCACGCCGACCCGGGCGCTGCCCTCGGCGCTCTCCCCGGCCGCGTTCTCGATCTTGGCGACGGCCCGGGTCAGCGCCTCCCGGTCACCCGCCCGCAGGCCGGGCAGCCCGGCCACCGCGCGGGCGGCGACCAGCAGCGCGGTCGCCTCGTCGGCGGCCAGCCGCAGCGGCTGGGCCACGTCGTCGACGTTGTGCCACCAGATCCGCTCGCCGTCGGTGTCGATGTCGAGCAGGTCGCCGCCGCGGAAGCTGGTGCCGCACATCGGCAGCACGTTGAGGTCCCCGATCAGCTCGCGCTCGGTGATCCCGAAGGCCCGGGCGACCTCGGCCACCTCGGCACCGGGCCGCTCGCGCAGGTAGGTGACCAGCGACAGCATCCGCCTGGTCTGGTCGATCGCATTGCTCATGCCCGCACGCCTTCCACGTCCAGCCCCGCCACGGCCCGCAGCCGCTCGATCACGTCCGCCCGCAGCTCCTCCGGCCCGAGCACCAGCACGTCCGGGCCGAACTCGGCGAGGTCGGCGCCCAGCCCGTTCCCGTACGGGATCTCCAGCTCGTCCCAGGTCTCGTCCACCCGGGTGCTGCCCAGCGCCTTGGTGCGCAGCGGGAAACCCGCCCCCCGCCGGACCCGGACGGTCGCCGTGGCGGTGGCCCCCTCCCCCGCGAACTTGGCCACGGTGGCCCGGACGTCCACGTGCTCGGGCACCGTCCCGAGGAAGGCACCGCCCTTCGCCCGCACCTTGCCGGTGATCCGGCTGAGCCGGAACACCCGGGCGTCGCCCCGGTCGCGGTCCCACCCGGCCAGGTACCAGTGGCCGCGCCAGCACTCCAGTGCCCACGGCTCGACGCTGCGCTGCTCGACGGCGGCGGCGCCGGCCTTGCGGTACTCGAAGGTGACCGGACGGCGGTCCCGGGCGGCGGTGAGCAGCGGCTCGAACGCGGCCTCCCGGGCGGGGATGCGCGGCTCCAGGGCGGTGCGGCCCTCGGGCTCGGCGAACGGCACCCCGGCCGCCCGCAGCTTCTGCAGCGCGCCGCTGGCCGCGCCGGACATCTTGGCCTGCTGCCAGACCCGGGCGGCCAGGGTCAGCGCGGCCGCCTCCTCGGCGTCCAGGGCGATCTCGGGCAGCCGGTTGCGGTCGGCGCGGGCCAGGTAGCCGAGCTCGCCGTCCAGGGCGCTCTCGTCGACGTCGATCACCAGACCGAGTTCGCGCAGGTCGTCCTTGTCCCGCTCGAACATCCGGTTGAAGGCGTCCTCGCTGCTGTGCTGCCAGGCCTCGCGGTACGCCTCGATGGATTCCCGCAGCTCCTTCTTGGAGAGCGGACGTCTGGTGTTCATCAGGCACAGGGCGAGATTCATCAGCCGCTCTGCCTTGGCGATCGCCATCGCTGACCCTTCCGGTGTGCCGCGCCGCGCGCGGGGTGCGCCAACCGGGCGATCGTCGCCCGGCGGGACCGACCGTACCGGTAGCGGAACGCACTGCAAAAGCCGCGGTCCGAAACGGCCGTGGGCCGGACCCCGAACGGGATCCGGCCCACGGCGCGAGCGGGCTCAGACGCCCAGCAGGTCGACCACGAAGATCAGGGTCGAGCCCGGCGGGATGGCCGGGGTCGGCGACTGGTTGCCGTAGGCCTTGTTCGCCGGGATGATCAGCTCGCGACGGCCACCGACCTTCATGCCGACGACGCCCTCGTCCCAGCCCTTGATGACGCGGCCCTTGCCCAGCGGGAACTGGAAGGCGCTGCCCCGGTTCCAGCTCGCGTCGAACTCCTCGCCGGTCGCGTAGGTCACACCGACGTAGTGGACCTTGACCGTCTGGCCCGGCTTGGCCTCCTCGCCGGTCCCGACGACGATGTCCGTGATCTTCAGCTCGGTCGGCGGCTCGCCGATCGGGAAGTCGATCTCCGGCTTCTCGTTGAGGTTCACAGTCCCCACAGTCTTCTCCTCATTCGCTTGCACTCACGACCAAGCGGCGGGCGCCCGCACCCAGGTCCACCCGCACGGCAGTACGGACGGACCACGATACGGGCGCCCGCCGCCCGTCCGGGTCCGGCCACGCGGCCGGACCCGAAGGTCACACGCACACCATTGTCACCCGAAAGTGGATCAGCCCTGACCGGCGTCCAGGATGTCCACCACGAAGACCAGCGGCGCGTTGGCCGGGATGTCGCCCTGGCCCTTGTCGCCGTAGGCCAGCGCGGCCGGGATGACCAGCTCGACCCGGCTGCCGACGGTCTGGCCGACCAGGCCCTGGTCCCAGCCCTGGATGACCTGGCCACCGCCGACCGGGAAGGAGAACGCCTGGCCCTTGCTGAGCGAGGAGTCGAACATCTTGCCGTCCTTGAACAGCGCGCCGGTGTACTGGACGACGACCTTCTCGCCCTTCTCCACCTTCGGCCCGTTGCCCTTGATCAGCACGTGCGTCTTCAGCTCGGTCGGGTCGGCCGCGCCCGCCACCGGGGTGATCTCGGCGGGCTTCTTGCCGTTGTCCTTGACCTGCGGGAAGTCCGCCGGCGGCGGGGTGACGGTGCCGCTCACCACCGCGTCGGGCGCGTTGGCGTTGCGGATGTCGATCACGAAGATCAGGTCGTCCTTGGGCCCGATCGACATGTCGGCCTTGCCCTGGGCACCGAAGGCGGCGGCCGGCGGGGCCACCACCAGGACCCGGCTGCCGGCCTTCTTCCCGAGCACGGCCTGGTCCAGCGCCGGGATCAGCGCGTCCGTGCCGGCCTGGAAGATCTGCTGCTTGCCGTTGTTGTCGTACGAGCTCGGGATGTCCTTGCCGGTGTTCCAGTCCTTGGCGGTGTAGTCCACCGAGGTCCAGGAGTTCTTGTCCACCTTGGGGCCGTTGCCCTCGGACAGCACCTTGACCACGAAGCTGCCGTCGGACTTGTCACCGGGCACCTGGATCTCGGCCTTCTTGCCGAAGTCGCCGGTGATCGTCGGCAGCACCTTGGCGCTGTCCTTGATCGGCGGCACCGGGTCCTGGGTCGGCGTGGGCGGCGCGGTCTTGACGGCGTCCGGCTTCGCGGCGGAGACGTCGTCCTTGGAGCCGTCCTTGTTCACCAGGTACAGCGTCACGGCGCTGCCGGCCAGCAGCACGGCGAGCACGGTGCCGAGGATCACGCCGAGCCGGCCCACCCCGGGCGGGTTCTCGTCGTACCCGGCCTCCGAGGTGTCGGCCCGGCGGACGGTGGAGGCGAAGATCTGCGGGGTCTCGTCGGTCTTCGTCCCGCCCGCGGCACGCGGCCGGTCACCGGGCTGGGTCCAGCCCGCCTGCTGCTTCAGGATCGACGGCGGAACGACGATCGACTCGCCGTCCCCCGCAAGCGGCCCGCCGGGACGCGAGGCGGCCGGGTCACCCGCAGAGCTGTCGTTCGCCGCGGTGCCGGCCCCGCCCGGGCTCGGCGTCTTCTCAGTCATGACTCCCCATCCATCTCGCCAGGTCTTCAAGGTCACCACCGGCGTGGTGAGCGCCGGCTGCCGCCGCACACTGCCCGCCCCGGACCTCGGCACCGGGCGGCGCCTGCCACAGTGCGAGGGCAGTATGACAGCTCAGGATGAGGGCGGACGCTTCCATGTGCGAGCGTCCGCCCAAGCGTACGGAATCCTGGCGGGCTCTTCCTAGACGGCTTCCAGAATGTCGATCACGAAGACCAGGGTCGAGTTCGCCGGCACCGCGCCCTGCGCCTGGTCCTTGTAGCCGAGCGCGGGCGGCACCACCAGCTCGACCCGGCTGCCGACGGTCTGGCCGACCAGACCCTTGTCCCAGCCCTCGATCACGCTCCCGGTGCCGATCTGCACCGCCTGCGCGCCGCCGTGCGTCCAGGACGAGTCGAACTGCTGGCCGTTGCTCCACAGCACCCCGGTGTACTGCACCACCAGGGTCTGCCCGGCCTTGACCTGCTTGCCCTCGCCCTTGATCAGCACCGCCTGCTGGAGGTCGGTGGGCGCCGCCTGCCCGGCCGGGATGGTGATCGTCACCGGGGCCTTGCCGTTGTCCTTGACCTGCGGCAGGTTCGCCGGCGGCTGGGTCATGGTGCCGGACAGCGTGGAGTCCTGCGGCACGCTCTCCATGATGTCGAGCACGAAGACCACCGTGTCGCCCTTGTTCACGCCCAGCTGGGTGCTGCCCTGGTCGCCGAAGGCCGCCGCCGGCGGGGCCACCACCAGCAGCCGGCTGCCCACCTTCTTGCCGATCACGCTCTGGTCGAAGGCCGGCACCAACTGCCCGCTGCCCGCCTGGTAGAGCTGCGGCTTCCCGCCCGGGTCGTACGAGCTGGGCAGGTCCTTGCCGGTGGTCCAGTCCTTCGCCGTGTAGTTGACCGTCACCCAGTCGCCCTTGTTGACCGTCGACCGGTCGCCCTCGCTCACGGTGTTCACCACGAACTGACCGCTGGGCTGGCCCTCGGGGATGGTGATGGTCGCCTTGCTCCCGAAGCCGCCACCCGAAACGGTGGGCATCGGCGACGCCTCGCTGACCGGCGCGGGCACGGTCGGCGGCGCGCTCGGCACGGACGACGTCGCCGGGCCGGCCGCCTTGGTCGAGCTGCTACAGGCGACCAGGAGCAGCAGCGGCAGGGTGAGAAGCAAACCGGCGGTGCGACGCACGGGGGTCCTTACTGTCGGTCGAAGTCGGGCCTCCTGACTCGACGGACAGCGTATGCCCCGCACGCGTCCGGCCCCGGTAGACACCACCGGGGCCGGACACCGCGAAGATCACATCCGGGCGGGCACCACGGCCCGGCTCACATCCCGGCGATCAGCTTCTCGACCCGCTCGTCCACCGAGCGGAACGGGTCCTTGCAGAGCACCGTGCGCTGCGCCTGGTCGTTCAGCTTCAGGTGCACCCAGTCCACCGTGAAGTCCCGGCGCTGCTCCTGCGCCCGGCGGATGAAGTCCCCGCGGAGTCGGGCCCGGGTGGTCTGCGGCGGGATCGACTTGGCCTCGAAGGTCTTCAGGTCGGTGGTCACCCGCTGCGCCTGCCCCTTGCCCTGGAGCAGGTAGAACAGGCCGCGGCGGCGGTGGATGTCGTGGTACGCGAGGTCGATCTGGGCCACCCGCGGGTTGGACATGCTCATCTGGTGCTTCTCGCGGTAGCGCTCGATGAGCTTGTACTTCATGATCCAGTCGATCTCGGTGGCCACCCCGTCCAGGTTCTCGGTGCGGACGGCCTCCAGGGTGCGGCCCCACAGGTCGAGGACCCGGGCGATGGTGCCGGTGTTGATGCCCTTGCGGTCGGCGAACTCCAGCGCCTTGGTGAAGTACTCCTCCTGGATGTCCAGCGCGCTGGCCTCCCGCCCGTTGGCGAGCCGGACCTGGTGGGTGCCGGTGAGGTCGTGGCTGACCTCGCGGATCGCCCGGATCGGGTTCTCCAGGGTCAGGTCGCGCATCACCACGCCGGCCTCGATCAGCCGCAGCACCAGGTCGGTGGAGCCGACCTTGAGCAGCGTCGTGGTCTCGGACATGTTGGAGTCGCCGACGATCACGTGCAGCCGGCGGTAGCGCTCGGCGTCCGCGTGCGGCTCGTCCCGGGTGTTGATGATCGGCCGCGAGCGGGTGGTGGCGGAGCTGACGCCCTCCCAGATGTGCTCGGCCCGCTGGCTGACGCAGTAGACCGCGCCGCGCGGGGTCTGCAGCACCTTGCCGGCGCCGCAGATCAGCTGGCGGGTGACCAGGAAGGGGATCAGCACGTCGGCCAGCCGGGAGAACTCGCCGTGCCGGGCCACGCAGTAGTTCTCGTGGCAGCCGTAGGAGTTCCCGGCGGAGTCGGTGTTGTTCTTGAAGAGGTAGACGTCCCCGGCGATGCCCTCCTCGTGCAGCCGCCGCTCGGCGTCCACCAGGAGGCCCTCGAGGATGCGCTCGCCGGCCTTGTCGTGCGTCACGAGCTCGACCACGTTGTCGCACTCGGGGGTGGCGTACTCGGGGTGGGAGCCGACGTCGAGGTACAGCCGCGCGCCGTTGCGCAGGAACACGTTGCTGCTGCGGCCCCAGGAGACGACGCGGCGGAACAGGTACCGCGCCACCTCGTCCGGTGACAGCCGGCGCTGCCCGCGGAACGTGCAGGTGACCCCGTACTCGTTCTCCAGCCCGAAGATCCGGCGGTCCATGAGCACTCCATTCTGGTCGGAGCTGTCCGAAACCGCCTCCACGACGACTGGGCCGCCGCAGGGGCACCGGAGTCCCGTACGGCGGTCAGGCCGCCGCACGGGACTCCGCAGGCACTACTCGTCCGACGGCGCGGTGGCCGCCGGCTTCTCCTCGTCGTCCGCCTCGGCGGACTGGTCGCCGTCGAGCAGCCGGCCGAGCTGGCCGCCCAGGATGCGCTTGAACTTGCGCTGCTGGAACCGCTGGCGGTCGAGGACCGCGACCTCCAGCTGCTCCGGGGTGAGGGCGCGCGGGCTGCCCCCGTTGGGGTCGCGGGCGAGCGAGTCCACGGCGACCCGGACCACCTCGGTGAGGCCCATCCCGCTGCGGTGGCGCTGGCCCAGGTAGTTGCCGATCGAGTCGGCGTTGCCGCCGACCACCACGTAGCTCTTCTCGTCCACGATCGAGCCGTCCGGGGTGAGGCGGTAGATCTGGTCCTCGTCCGAGGTGCGGCCGACCTCGGCCACGATCAGCTCGACCTCGTACGGCTTCTCGCCGACCGAGGAGAAGATGGTGCCGAGGGTCTGGGCGTAGACGTTCGCCAGGCCTCGGGCGGTGACGTCGGCCCGGTCGTAGGAGTAGCCGCGCAGGTCGGCGTAGCGGACGCCGCCGATGCGCAGGTTCTCGAACTCGTTGTAGCGGCCGACCGCCGCGAAGGCGATCTTGTCGTAGATCTCGGAGACCTTGTGGAGCGCTCTGGAGGTGTTCTCCGCGACGAAGACGATGCCGTCGGCGTAGGTGAGCACGACCACGCTGCGGCCGCGCGCGATGCCCTTGCGGGCGTACTCCGCGCGGTCCGCCATGGCCTGCTGGGGCGAGACGTAGAACGGTGTCGACACCGGCGGTCGTCCCTTTCCTGGTAGGTGGCGGCTAGATCAGCGGGGCCTGCGGGCCGTTGGGGCGGGTCAGGCGCTCGTCGGTGATCGCGACGGCGATCTCGGTGACCTCCGGCTCGGTGAGCCGGTGGAAGCCGTCCTCGGTGATCAGCGAGACGATCGGGAAGATCTTGCGGGCGAGGTCCGGGCCGCCGGTGGCGGAGTCGTCGTCGGCCGCGTCGTAGAGCGCCTGGACGACCAGGGTGGCGGCCTGGTCGGCCGTCAGGTCCTCGCGGTAGAGCTTCTTCATCGAGCCGCGGGCGAAGACCGAGCCCGAGCCGGTGGCGGCGAAGCCGCGCTCCTCGGAGCGGCCGCCGGTGACGTCGTAGCTGAAGATCCGGCCGCGGCCGAGGTCCAGGTCGTACCCGGCGAACATCGGGACGACGGCCAGGCCCTGCATCGCCATGCCCAGGTTGCCCCGGATCATGCTGGTCAGCCGGTTGGCCTTGCCCTCCAGGGAGAGCGTGGCACCCTCGATCTTCTCGTAGTGCTCCAGCTCCAGCTGGAACAGCCGGACCATCTCCACCGCGAGGCCGGCGGTGCCGGCGATGCCGACCGCGCTGTACTCGTCGGCCGGGAACACCTTCTCGATGTCGCGCTGGGCGATCACGTTGCCCATGGTCGCGCGGCGGTCACCGGCGATCACGACACCGCCGTCGAAGACCGCGGCCACGATCGTGGTCCCGTGCGGGGCCTCGACCACGGCCCCCTCGGGGAGCCCGCGCCGACCGGGAATCAGCTCCGGCTTGTGCTCGGCGAGGAAGTCAAGGAACGAGGAGGACCCCGGGGTCAGGAAGGCAGCCGGTAGACGCCCGGTGCCACGAGTGTTGGCTTCCACACGATTCCTTCCAGGTAGCTTGAAGCGCGCGCTGCCCGCACCCTACCCGCCCGACGATCACTGTCCACGCGTGAAGGGGCCGGTGCCGGGCGGTCGGGCAGCCCTCGCCGCCCGGCCGCCCTCGACGGTCGCGACCGTGAATTCCCGAATACCGGGGACGGGCTATTGCCCACCTTTCTGGACAAAGCCCCGGACGAAATCCTCCGCGTTCGACTCGAGCACTTCGTCGATTTCGTCCAGGACCGCGTCGACGTCGTCGCTCAGCTTTTCCTGGCGCTCCTTGAGGTCGTCGGAATTCTGGGTTTCCGCGGCCTGCTCCTCGACCTCCTCGGAGGAGCGGTTCGCCCGCTGCTGGCCGCCGCCGGTGTCCTTGCTCGCCATTTCCCTCACCCCGCTCGATCGGTCTGGCACGGTTTGGTCGCTGCTTGCTGCACCGACCCTATACACAAGGTGCGACTGCCGCTCCCGGTTTGCCGGTGGCGCTTCCTGTCCAACACCCGCTGCCACCCCGGATGATTCCCATTCGGCGGACGTTCACCCATGGTGATCGAAAAGTTACCCGCCGGCCAGCACCCGGAGCAGGTCCTCCGCCGTGCGACAGCGGTCCAGCAGCTCCTTGACGTGGTTGCGGGTGCCGCGCAGCGGCTCCAGGGTGGGCACCCGCTGGAGCGAGTCCCGGCCCGGCAGGTCGAAGATCACCGAGTCCCAGGAGGCCGCCGCGACGTGGTCGGCGTACTGCTCCAGGCAGCGCCCGCGGAAGTACGCCCGGGTGTCCTCCGGGGGCTTGGTGACGGCCCGCTCGACCTCGTCCTCGGTCACCAGCCGGTCGAACCGGCCACGGGCCACCAGGCGGTTGTAGAGGCCCTTCTCGGGCCGCACGTCGCTGTACTGGAGGTCGACCAGGTGCAGCCGCGGGTTGTCCCACTGCAGGGCGTCCCGGCTGCGGTAGCCCTCCAGGATCTCCCGCTTGGCGATCCAGTCCAGCTGCTTCGAGAGCGACATCGGGTCGCGCTCCAGCCGGCCGAGCACGTCCTCCCAGCGGGCCAGCACGTCCACCGTCTGCTCGTCCGCGTCGGTGCCGAAGCGGTCCTCGACGTACTTGCGGGCCAGTTCGAAGTACTCCAGCTGGAGCTGGACGGCGGTGAGCTTGCGCCCGTTCCGCAAGGTGATCAGGTGCTTGAGGGTCGGGTCGTGGGAGACCCGGTGCAGGGTGCGCACCGGCTGGTCGACGGCGAGGTCGGAGGCGATGAAGGAGTCCTCGATCATCGACAGGACCAGCGAGGTGGTGCCCAGCTTGAGGTAGGTGGAGATCTCGGAGAGGTTGGCGTCCCCGATGATCACGTGCAGCCGGCGGTACTTCTCGGCGTCGGCGTGCGGTTCGTCGCGGGTGTTGATGATCGGCCGCTTGAGCGTGGTCTCCAGGCCGACCTCGACCTCGAAGTAGTCCGCGCGCTGGCTGATCTGGAAGCCGTGCGAGGAGCCGTCCTGGCCCAGGCCCACCCGGCCGGCGCCGGTGACCACCTGGCGGGAGACGAAGAACGGGGTCAGGTGGCGGACGATGTCGGCGAACGGTGTCGCCCGCTTCATCAGGTAGTTCTCGTGGGTGCCGTAGGAGGCGCCCTTGTTGTCGGTGTTGTTCTTGTACAGGTGGATGTTCTGCCCGTTGGGCAGCTCCAGCGCGCGTTGCGCGGCGGCCGCCATGATCCGCTCGCCGGCCTTGTCCCAGAGCACGGCGTCGCGCGGGTTGGTCACCTCGGGCGAGCTGTACTCGGGGTGCGCGTGGTCCACGTAGAACCGGGCCCCGTTGGTGAGGATGACGTTGGCGAGGCCGATGTCCTCGTCGGTCAGCTGGCTGGCGTCCGCCACCTCGCGCGCCAGGTCGAAGCCCCGCGCGTCGCGCAGCGGATTCTCCTCCTCGAAGTCCCAGCGGGCCCGCCGTGCCCGGTGCATCGCCGCCGCGTACGCGTTGACGATCTGGGACGAGGTGAGCATGGCGTTGGCGTTGGGGTGCCCGGGCACGGAGATCCCGTACTCGGTCTCGATGCCCATCACGCGCCGTACGGTCATGCGGCCCTCCTTGCCCGGTGCGCCGCCCCCCACGGGCGGAACACGCTGACGTACCGCTGAACAACACCGACGCCGGCCGTGTGCCCGCGAACGGTGGGTCGAGCCTAGAACGCGGCACGGACGGGCGGGCCCCGAGACGCGCCGTCCGGCTGCGGGGCCGCGAGGCGCCACAGCCGGACGGGGTGCGTGCTGTTCCGGGGTCCGGCCGGAGCCGGGCCGGGTGCTTACAGGTACTGCCCGGTGTTGGCGACAGTGTCGATCGAGCGGCCGGACTCGGCGCCCTGCTTGCCGGTGACCAGCGTGCGGATGAAGACGATCCGCTCGCCCTTCTTGCCGGAGATGCGGGCCCAGTCGTCCGGGTTGGTGGTGTTCGGCAGGTCCTCGTTCTCCTTGAACTCGTCCACGCAGGCGGCGAGCAGGTGGGAGACGCGCAGACCGCGCTGACCGTGGTCGAGGAAGTCCTTGATGGCCATCTTCTTCGCGCGGTCGACGATGTTCTGGATCATCGCGCCGGAGTTGAAGTCCTTGAAGTACAGGACCTCCTTGTCCCCGTTGGCGTAGGTGACCTCCAGGAAGCGGTTCTCCTCGGTCTCCGAGTACATCCGCTCCACCACGGACTGGATCATCGCGGCCACCGTCGCGCCCAGGGAGCCGTCGTGCTCCTTGACGTCGTCCGGGTGGAAGGGCAGCGACTCCTTGAGGTACTTGGAGAAGATGTCCTTCGCCGCCTCGGCGTCCGGGCGCTCGATCTTGATCTTGACGTCCAGGCGGCCGGGCCGCAGGATCGCCGGGTCGATCATGTCCTCGCGGTTCGAGGCGCCGATGACGATGACGTTCTCCAGGCCCTCCACACCGTCGATCTCGGCCAGCAGCTGCGGGACGATGGTGTTCTCCACGTCCGAGCTGACGCCGGACCCGCGGGTGCGGAACAGCGACTCCATCTCGTCGAAGAAGACGATGACGGGGGTGCCCTCGCCCGCCTTCTCCCGGGCCCGCTGGAAGACCAGCCGGATCTGCCGCTCGGTCTCGCCGACGTACTTGTTGAGCAGCTCCGGGCCCTTGATGTTGAGGAAGTAGCTCTTCCCCTGGGGGCGGCCGGTGACCTCGGCGACCTTCTTGGCCAGCGAGTTGGCGACGGCCTTGGCGATCAGCGTCTTGCCGCAGCCGGGCGGGCCGTAGAGCAGCACGCCCTTGGGCGGGCGCAGCTCGAACTCCTTGAAGAGGTCGGCGTGCAGGTACGGCAGCTCGACCGCGTCGCGGATCTGCTCGATCTGGTTGCTCAGGCCGCCGATCTGGCGGTAGTCGATGTCCGGGACCTCCTCGAGGACCAGCTCCTCGACCTCGGCCTTCGGCACGACCTCGTACACGTAGCCGGAACGCGGTTCCAGCAGCAGGGCGTCCCCCGCCCGGATGGTGACCTCGCGCAGCGGTTCGGCGAGACGCACCACCCGCTCCTCGTCGGTGTGACCGATGACCAGGGCGCGCTCGCCGTCCTCCAGGATCTCCTTGAGGGTGACGATCTCGCCGATCCGCTCGAAGGCCATCGCGTCCACGATGTTGAGGGCCTCGTTGAGCATCACTTCCTGGCCGCGCCGCAGCTCGTCGAGGTCGACGTTGGGGCTGACGTTCACGCGGAGCTTGCGCCCGCCGGTGAAGATGTCGGCGGTGCCGTCCTCGTTGCTGTTGAGGAAGGTGCCGAACCCGGCCGGGGGCTGTGCCAGCCGGTCCACTTCCTCCTTGAGGGCCACGATCTGGTCGCGGGCCTCGCGCAGGGTAGAGGCGAGCCGTTCGTTCTGGGCGGTCACGCCGGCCAGGTTGGTCTGGAGCTCGACGATCCGCTCTTCGAGGATTCTCGAATTGCGCGGCGAGTCGGCGAGCTTGCGGCGCAGCACGGCGATTTCCTGCTCAAGGTACGAGACCTGAGCGGCCTCGTCGGAACCACGAGCGGGCCTGCCGGTGCTGCGGTTGTAGTCGTCATCGTGGGCTGCCACGGTCCTCACCTCCTCCGGGGAGCTGGACGCTTCCAGACCCTACCTGGGACCAGGGGTCCGTAAACCCCTAGATCAAGAAAGATGGAACGGGCGTGTCCGATCTCCGCCCCAGCGTGCTTCCCCTCTGCTAAGGAGATACCCACCGCGCACCACCCAAAGCGGACCAGATGTATCGTCGAGCGGGTCGATATCCGATCGCGACCCGCAGTGCGGCGTCCGATCGTTGTACGAATGGCGGGATTGCCCCGGAAAAGGGCGTCCCGGGACAGAAACGGCAGGGGACCATGTCGGTGACCGAGCAGACGGCGGCGACCGAGCAGCTGGAAGTGTGGATCGACCAGGATCTGTGCACCGGCGACGGCATCTGCGTGCAGTACGCGCCCGAGGTCTTCGAGCTGGACATCGACGGCCTGGCGTACGTGAAGGGGCCGGACGACGAGCTGCGCCAGCAGCCCGGGGAGACCGCCCCGGTGCCGCTGACGCTGCTTCAGGACGTGGCGGACTCCGCGAAGGACTGCCCCGGCGACTGCATCCACGTGCGCCGGGTCTCCGACCGGGTCGAGGTGTACGGGCCGGACGCGGAGTAACTCCCTTACGTGGAGCTGAGCGGGGCGGCGGTCTGGGAACGGTCCCAGCCGCCGCCCTTGCGCGTCCAGGTGAGGTCGAGTGAGATGTCGGGGCGGAAGCGCGGCACGTCCGGGCTCGAATACCCCTGCGCGTGGGCGGTGATGACGCCGGCGGAGTCCAGGTTGAGCCGGCTGACGGTGAGGTTCTCGCGCTCGGAGAGCAGGGTGGCGAGCACCACCGGGCCGGGGCCGAGCAGGTAGACGGCGTCCGGCGGGGTGCCGTTCTCGGCGGCGCAGTGCGCGGCGACCACGGTGGCGGGCCGGCCGCCGCCCAGGTCGGCGGACAGGCTGAGGACCGTCTTCACCGGGAACGGGCCGCAGTCCAGCGGCAGTTGGGCCTTGGCCGGGTCGGGGGCGGCGCTCGCCGGGAGGGCCTGGGGAGTGTGGTGGACGGGCACCGGGGTGCCGCTGGCGGGGCCGGCGGCGAGGGCGGCGGCCACCACGGCGCCGCAGCCGCCGAGCGCCAGCGCCCAGTGCCAGGGGGCGGTGTGCGCGTGCCCGGGCCGGGTGCGGCCCTTCACTGCCCGCTCGTCAGCCGTCGCCTCGACCGCGGTCTCCACCAGGCGTCCCCTCCAGTGCTCCAGGAGCTGGTCCGTGTGAGCGAGCATCGTCCCACACGCTGGTCACGGAAATGCCAAGGGGTGGTACGAGCACTGAGCTCGTACCACCCCTCATGGCAACTGTGGTCAGCCGAGGTCGGGCTGCTCGGTCTCCGCGGCGCGGGCGGCGGCACGGGCCGCGGCGCGCTCCTGCAAGGTCGGCTCGGGCGCCCCGTTGTCGTAGTCCTCGCCGTAGGCGCCCTTGGCCGGGCGGCGGCGGCGCAGCGGCGGCTCGACGCCGTCCGCGAGGCGGCGGGCGGTGAGCAGGAAGCCGGTGTGGCCGATCATCCGGTGGTCCGGGCGGACCGCCAGGCCCTCCAGGTGCCAGGTGCGGACCATGGTCTCCCAGGCCTGCGGCTCGGTGAAGGTGCCGTGCTCGCGCAGCGCCTCGACGGTCTTGGACATCTGCGTGGTGGTGGCCACGTAGCAGCAGATGAGGCCGCCGGGGACGAGCGCCTTGGAGGCGACGTCCAGGCACTCCCAGGGGGCGAGCATGTCGAGGATGACGCGGTCGACGTCGGTCTCGACCAGGTTGTCCTGGAGGTCGCCGACGGTGAGCTTCCACGCCGGGTGCGGCCCGCCGAAGTAGCGCTCCACGTTGCTCTGGGCGATGTCGGCGAAGTCCTGCCGGCGCTCGTAGGAGGCCAGCATGCCGGTGTCGCCGACGGCGCGCAGCAGGTAGGTGGAGAGCGCGCCCGAGCCGACGCCGGCCTCGACCACGCGGGCGCCGGCGAAGATGTCGGCCATCGCCAGGATCTGCCCCGCGTCCTTGGGGTAGATCACGGCGGCGCCGCGCGGCATGGACAGGACGTAGTCGGGGAGCAGGGGGCGCAGCGCGAGGTACGGGACGTTCCCCGTGGTGCGCACGACCGTGCCCTCGGGGGCGCCGATCAGCTCGTCGTGCGGGAACGCACCCTTGTGGGTGTGGAACTGGTTCCCGGCCTGGAGCGTGAACGTGTAGTGGCGACCCTTGGGGTCGGTCAGCTGGACCTGGTCCCCGACCTGGAAGGGCCCGCGTCGGCGGGTGGCACCGGTCGGTTCGGACATGCGGACAATCCTAAGGGAAGTGGAACCGGCCGCCTTACCGGGGTGATCAACGACCGGTGACGGCGGCGGTCAGCCGCTGCTCGATGTCGGTGAGCGCGGCCACGCCGAACACCCGGCCGTCCGCCTCGACGACCAGGTACTCCCCGGCCGGGGTGGCCTGGACGGCGCGCAGCAGGTCCTCGCCGGCGAGGTCCGCGGACAGCCGCAGGCCCGGTTCGAGGTCACGGGCGAGCGGGCCGACCGCGACCCACGGGCGGCGGTGCTCGGGCACGGCCCGGACGGCGGACTCCCTGACGATGGCGATCGGCTCGCCCCGGCCGTCCACCACGACCACCGCGCCGGCCTGCGCCTCGCGGGCGCGCCGCAGCGCCTCGCCGAGCGGGGTGTCGGCGGTGACCTCGACGACGCGGCGGGCGAGGTCGCGCAGCCGCAGGCCGGGCAGCGCCTCCTTGAGCCGGGCGTTGCGCAGGCTGCCGCCGGCCCCGTTCCAGATGATCGCGGCGAGCACGGCGGCCAGCACCGCGTCGACCAGGGTGTCGGTGCCGGTCCGTTCGACGTCGCGGGCGGCGCTCACCAGCGGCAGCCCGATCAGGACGGCGACGGCCAGCGCCCGGCCGACCCAGGCGGCGGCGACGGTGCCGGCCATCGGCCTGCCACTGATCGCCCAGACGACGGCGCGCAGCATCCGCCCGCCGTCCAGCGGCAGTCCGGGCAACAGGTTGAAGGCGGCGACCACCAGGTTGGAGACCATCAGGCCGGTGAGCAGCACCCCGGGCACCGTGGAGAGGTCCACGGCCCGGGTGGCGAGGTAGCAGAGGCCGCCGAGCACCAGGGAGAGCAACGGGCCGACGAAGGCCAGCCAGAACTCGCGCCAGGGGGTCTCCGCCTCGTTCTCGATCTCCGAGACGCCGCCGAAGAACTGCAACTGGATCCGCCGCACGCCGAGCCGGTAGCGCAGCGCGACCAGGGTGTGGGCGAGCTCGTGGATCAGCACCGAGCCGTAGAAGGCGACCGCGAAGGAGAACGCGACCAGGTAGCGGGCGCCGCCGAGCTCCGGCAGCACGTTGTCGAGCTGCCCGCCGAACACCCAGGTGATCAGCGCGGCGATGACGAACCAGGACGGGGTCACGTACACGGGCACGCCGAAGGGGCGGCCCATCAGGAGGCCGCCGCCGCGCTCGGGCGGCTGCCCCGGGCGGCCGCCGTCGTCCTGCGGTGGCTGGTCGGAGGTCTGTTGCCCCCTGCTGTCGCTCACCGTGATCCCTTCGGTCGTCTCCCCCGTCGTGCACCGGTGCGCCCACGCTACGTGATCTCGTCCGCACGGCGCCGCGCGCCCCTCTGTGGGGCTTCATACCCACTGCGGGCCGTCCTGTGGCAGCACGGTGGCAGCGGGATGACAGCGAAGGGCAATAGGGTCGTAGCCATGCACCAGACCGACACCACCAGTGCCGCCGGGGCCCCGGCGCGCCCGGCGGCGGCCCCGACCGGCCTGTCCCCGTCCCGGGCGGGGGACTTCCTCACCTGTCCCCTGCTCTACCGGCTGCGGGTGATCGACCGCCTGCCGGAGCCGCCGAGCCCGGCGGCGACCCGGGGCACCCTGGTGCACGCGGTGCTGGAGCGGCTGTTCGACAGCCCGGCGGCCGATCGGACGCCGGACCGGGCGCTGGGCCTGCTGCGCCCGCAGTGGGAGCGGCTGCTGGGCGAGCGCCCGGAACTGGGCACCCTGTTCCCGGACGACCCGGACGGCGCGGCGCTCACCCGCTGGCTGGCGGACGCCGAGAAGCTGGTCGGGCAGTGGTTCCGGCTGGAGGACCCGACCCGGCTGCACCCGGTGGAGCGCGAGCTGTACGTGGAGACGGCCCTGGAGTCGGGGCTGCTGCTGCGCGGCTACATCGACCGGGTGGACGTCGCCCCGACCGGTGAGGTCCGCCTGGTGGACTACAAGACCGGCCGGGCGCCCTCGCGGGACTTCGAGGGCAAGGCGATGTTCCAGATGAAGTTCTACGCCCTGGTGGTGTGGCGCTGGAAGGGCGTGGTCCCCAAGCGCCTCCAGCTGGTCTACCTCGGCGGCGGCGGGGACGTGGTCAGCTACGACCCGGACGAGGCCGACCTGCTGGCGGTGGAGCGCAAGCTCCAGGCGCTCTGGGAGCGGATCAGCCACGCGGTCGCCACCGGGGACTTCCCGGCGACCCGCAACCGGCTCTGCGACTGGTGCGACCACCAGGCCAGCTGCCCGGAGTTCGGCGGCACGCCCCCGCCGTACCCGCTGCCGCTGGCGCGTACGTCCGAAGGCTGAAGAGGACGATCCCGACGGGGGATCCGATGAACGAGGAGTGTCCCAGGTGACGATCCGAGTGCTGCTGGTCGACGACCAGCCGCTGCTGCGCACCGGTTTCCGGATGATCCTGGAGGCCGAGTCCGACCTGGTGGTGGTCGGCGAGGCCGGCGACGGTCAGCAGGCGCTGGACCAGGTGCGGGCGCTGCAGCCCGACGTGGTGCTGATGGACATCCGGATGCCCCGGATGGACGGCGTCGAGGCGACCCGCCGGATCGCCGGCCCGGGGCGGGACGGCCCGGCCAAGGTGCTGGTGCTGACCACCTTCGACCTGGACGAGTACGTGGTGGAGGCGCTGCGCGCGGGCGCCAGCGGCTTCCTGCTGAAGGACGTCCCGGCGGAGGAGCTGGTGCAGGCGATCCGGGTGGTCGCGGACGGCGCGGCGATGCTGGCCCCGAGCATCACCCGCCGGCTGCTGGACATGTACGCCACCAAGCTGCCCTCGGGCGAGGAGGCACCGCCGCAGGCGCTGGGCGCGCTGACCGAGCGTGAGCTGGAGGTGCTGAAGCTGGTGGCGCGCGGGCTGTCGAACGCGGAGATCGCCGGCGAGCTGTTCGTCAGCGAGACCACGGTGAAGACGCACGTGGGCCACGTGCTGACCAAGCTCCAGCTGCGCGACCGGGTGCAGGCGGC
This sequence comes from Kitasatospora sp. NPDC097643, assembly GCF_040302625.1. Taxonomy (NCBI): domain Bacteria; kingdom Bacillati; phylum Actinomycetota; class Actinomycetes; order Kitasatosporales; family Streptomycetaceae; genus Kitasatospora; species Kitasatospora sp. NPDC097643. Next base: position 126,542 of record NZ_JBEOSA010000011.1, read on the forward strand.
GGTGTACGCCTACGAGAGCGGCCTGGTGCGCCCCGGCACGCTGTAGCCCGCCCGGACATGACGGTGGCCCGCCCGCTCTCCTGCACCCTGGGGAGAGCGGACGGGCCACCGTGCTGAGGGTGCCCGGCGACTACTTGGCGGCGCGGCCGATGTCCCAGAAGCGGAACACGCCGGTGGTGTCGACGGTGGACTCGACGCCGGTGATGTACGAACGCGCGGCGTAGAAGGCCTTGTTCTGGAACAGCGGGATGAGCGGCGCGTTCTCCGCGACGATCTGCTGGATCTGCGCGTAGCCGCCCGCCGCGGCGCCGCGGTCGGCCTGCTTGAGGCCCTCCGGCACCAGCTTCTGGCTGATCCGGGCGTCGTCCCAGCCGTGGTGGTAGGCGCCGCCCTCGACGATCAGCGGGGAGATGTAGTTGTCGGCGTCCGGGTAGTCGGCGAACCAACCGATGATGTACGCCTGGTACTTGCCGTCGGCCCAGCCCTTCTTGAAGGCGTCCCAGTCCGCCTCCTGCTGGACCGTCACCTGGAACAGGCCGCCGGTCTCCAGCTGCTTCTTCAGCGTCTCGGGCTCGGCGTTGCCGGCGCGCGAACGCGCCCAGGTGAGGGTGAGCTTGACCGGGGTCTGCACCTTGGCGTCGGTCAGGATCTTCTTGGCCTTGGCGACGTCCTGGTCGCCGTAGCGGTCGAAGAAGGCGGTGGTGTGGCCGGTGACGCCGGCCGGGACCATCGCGTACAGCGGCTGGACGGTCCGGGCGAAGACGTCGCGGGCGAGCGCCTTGCGGTCGAGCAGCTGGGCGGCGGCCTGGCGGACGGCGACGTTGCCGCCGACCTGGTCCTTGGTGTTGAAGACCAGCGAGCGGGTGTCGTTGCTGTCGCCCTCGACGACCTGGAGGTCGGTCTTGCCGCCCTGCTGGTCGGCGTGGATCTGGGCGGCGGTGTTCGGCTCCAGGCTGTTGTCGGTGAGGTCGACGTCGCCCTTGTCCAGCGCGGCCTTCAGGTCGGCGGCCTTGTCGTAGAACCGCACGGTGAACTTGCTGTTCCGCAGCTTGGCGTCGCCGCTGTACTTGTCGTTGGCCACCAGCACGACCTTGCCGAGCTGCTTGCCGGCGCTGTCGCCGCTGCTCAGCATCTCCATCGAGTCGAACTTGTACGGGCCGGAGCCGACCTGCTTGTCGTTGGGCTGCACCTTGTCGGCCGGGTAGACCTGGTGGTCGACGATGGCACCGGCCGGGCCGGCCAGCTTGGCGGGCAGGGTGGCGTCGGGGGTCGAGAGGTGGAAGATCACCTCGGTGTCACCCTTGGCCTCGACGCTCTTGATCGAGGAGAGCAGGCCGACCGGGCCGCCCGGGTCGTTGATCTTCTTGGTGCGCTCGATCGAGAACACCACGTCGGCGGCGGTCAGCGGGTGGCCGTTGGAGAACTTCAGGCCGGACCGCAGCGTGCAGTGGTACTGGCTGGCGTCGCCGCCGGTGAACTCGCAGGACTGCGCGGCGTCCGGGGCCGGCGAGCTGGACGCGGCCGGGAAGCTCAGCAGCGACTGGAAGGTGTTGCGCAGCATCAGCCAGGAGCCGGAGTCGTAGGCCGCGGCCGGGTCCAGCACGCTGGTCAGCTGGCTGGTGCCCATGGTGATCGACTTGCCGCTGTCGCCCTTGACGGCGTCGGTGACCGATCCACAGCCGGCCACGGTCACGGCGACCAGGCCGGCACAGCCGAGTACTGCCAGGCGTTCAGCTGAAGTCTTCACGGGGCGCGTCCTTCTGGGTGCGGTCCGGCGGGGGCCGGGGCCCGCGTCGAGGGCGTTCCGTGGTGCGGAAGGCGTGCGCGGGCCACGCGCCGTACCACCGCGGGCAGGACGGGGTTGCCCGTCTGCGGCGGTGGCTGGGCGCGGGTGTGGGGAACGAACTGGAGTAGCGTGCCATATCGAACACGTACGACCGCTACCCGCGCAGATGACGTTTGGGAAACGGCGGTTCCGGGCATCCACGCGCGCCCGACGACTTGTCAGACAATGCCCGTTTTCTCCCCCGGCAGGCCGGGGCGCCGAGCCGACCCGGCCGCTTACCGGCGGGTAGCACCATTGTGCAATGAGATGACAATCACACTCGTGAGGCGACCAGCGACTGGAGCAGTTCAAGATCGACCTGCTCCAGCGAGGGCAGCACCAGCCGCCCGGGGGCCGGCTCGATCGGCGCCACCGAGGGCACCGCGATCACCGGGCACCCGGCCGCCTCGGCCGCGCGCACCCCGGTCGGCGCGTCCTCGACCACCACGCAGCGGGCCGGCTCCGCACCGAGCCGGCGGGCCGCCTCCAGGTACGGGTCCGGGTGCGGCTTGGTGCGCGGCACCTCGTCGCCGGCGACCGAGAAGGCGAAGTGCTCGGCGCCCAGCGAACGCAGCACGATGTCGATCACGTGCCGGTGCGAGGCGGACACCAGGGCGGCCGGGATCCCGTGCGCGGCAAGGGTGTTGAGGAGCCGTTCGGCACCGGGCATGAGCGGCACGCCGCCGGCCAGCAGGTCGACGAAGCGCTGGTTGATCAGCACCGTGAGATCGGCCGGGGAGAGGTCCACCCCGGTTCTGCCGACCAGGTAGTCGATCACCCGGGTCATCGGACCGCCCACCACCTGGGCCCGGTCCTCCTCGGTCAGCGCGTGGCCCAGCTCGGCGAAGAGCGTGACCTCGGCCTGCCACCAGAACTCCTCGGTGTCCACCAGCGTCCCGTCCATGTCCAGCAGCACCGCCTGAAGGCCGTGGTCGTCCCCGTGGGCGAGCGCCGGAACGGCGGTGGAGATGGTGGTCATGGCGGGAGTCCTTCCGACGGTGCCCCGCGGGGCGTCCTGACGTCCCTGGGGGATGGCACGGGCCGGCCCGCTGGTGAGCGGACCGGCCCGTTCAGGATCATCCAGGATACGCCCGCTCCGCCCGGAAGGAGCGAACGCAGAGCGGCATCGGGATTACCGGGCGTTGAAGTACTTCGCCTCCGGGTGGTGGATCACGATGGCGTCGGTGGACTGCTCCGGGTGCAGCTGGAACTCCTCGGAGAGCACCACGCCGATCCGCTCGGGCTTCAGCAGCTCGGCGATCTTGGCGCGGTCCTCCAGCTCGGGGCAGGCCCCGTAGCCGAGCGAGAAGCGGGCACCCCGGTACTTGAGCGCGAACATGTCCTTGACGTCCTGCGGGTCCTCGCCGGAGAAGCCCAGCTCGTACCGGACCCGGGCGTGCCAGAACTCGGCCAGCGCCTCCGCCAGCTGCACGGACAGGCCGTGCAGCTCCAGGTAGTCGCGGTAGGAGTTGTCGGCGAACAGCTCGTTGGCCGCCTCCGAGATCCGGTTGCCCATGGTGACCACCTGGAGGCCGACCACGTCCCGCACGCCGGACTCCTCCGGGCGGAAGAAGTCGGCCAGGCAGAGCCGGCGACCGCGCCGCTGGCGGGGGAAGGTGAACCGGGTGCGCTCGGTGCCGTCCTCGTGGAAGACGATCAGGTCGTCGCCCTTGGAGTTGGCCGGGTAGTAGCCGTAGACCACGGCCGCCTCCAGCCAGCCCTCGGTCTGCAGCCGGTCCAGCCACATCCGCAGCCGCGGCCGGCCCTCGGTCTCCACCAGCTCCTCGTAGCTCGGACCGTCGCCGTTCCTCGCCGCCTTGAGGCCCCACTGGCCCTTGAACAGCGCGTCCTCGTCCAGCCAGGAGGCGTAGTCGGCGAACGGGATGCCCTTGACGATCCGGTCGCCCCAGAACGGCGGCGTGGGCACGGTGTTGTCCACCGTGACGTCCGAGCGGATCTGGCCGAGGTTGACCTCGGGCTCCTCCTCCACCTCGACCCGGGCGTGCCGGCGCTGCTTGAGCTCCGGCAGGGCCGCGCCGGGGACGCCGCGCTTGACCGCGATCAGCGCGTCCATCAGCCGCAGGCCCTCGAAGGCGTCCCGGGCGTAGCGGACCTCGCCCTCGTAGATCTCGTGCAGGTCCTGCTCGACGTAGGCGCGGGTGAGCGCGGCGCCGCCGAGGATCACCGGGTAGCTGGCGGCCAGCTTGCGCTGGTTCAGCTCCTCCAGGTTCTCCTTCATGATCACGGTGGACTTCACCAGCAGGCCGGACATCCCGATGACGTCCGCGTTGTGCTCCTGCGCGGCGTCCAGGATCGCCGAGACCGGCTGCTTGATGCCCAGGTTGACCACGTTGTAGCCGTTGTTGGACAGGATGATGTCGACCAGGTTCTTGCCGATGTCGTGGACGTCGCCCTTGACGGTGGCGAGCACGATGGTGCCCTTGCCCTCGCTGTCCGACTTCTCCATGTGCGGCTCCAGGTGGGCCACCGCGGTCTTCATCACCTCGGCGGACTGGAGCACGAACGGCAGCTGCATCTGGCCGGAGCCGAACAGCTCGCCGACCACCTTCATGCCGGCCAGCAGGGTCTCGTTGATGATCTCCAGCGCAGGGCGCTGGGTCAGCGCCTCGTCCAGGTCGGCCTCCAGGCCGTTGCGCTCGCCGTCGATGATCCGGCGCTGGAGGCGCTCCTCCAGCGGCAGCGCGGCCAGCTCCTCCGCCTTGGACGCCTTGACCGAGGCCGAGGAGACGCCCTCGAACAGCTCCAGCAGGCGCTGGAGCGGGTCGTAGTCGTCCCGGCGGCGGTCGTAGACCAGGTCGAGGGCGGCCTCGCGCTGGTCCTCCGGGATCCGGGAGATCGGCAGGATCTTGGAGGCGTGCACGATCGCCGAGTCCAGGCCGGCCTCCACGCACTCGTGCAGGAAGACCGAGTTGAGCACCACCCGGGCGGCCGGGTTCAGGCCGAAGGAGATGTTGGACAGGCCGAGGGTGGTCTGCACGGCCGGGTGGCGGCGCTTGAGCTCGCGGATCGCCTCGATGGTCTCGATGCCGTCCCGGCGGGACTCCTCCTGGCCGGTGGCCAGGGTGAAGGTGAGGCAGTCGACCAGGATCGAGCCCTCGTCGACGCCGTAGTCGGCGGTCAGCTCGGCGATCAGCCGCTCGGCGATCTCGACCTTCTTGTCGGCGGTGCGGGCCTGGCCCTCCTCGTCGATGGTCAGCGCGATCAGGCCGGCGCCGTGCTCACGGGCCAGCGAGGCGATCCGCCCGAACCGCGAGTCCGGCGCGTTGCCGTCCTCGTAGTTGACCGAGTTGAGCACCGCGCGGCCGCCGAGCGCCTCCAGGCCGGCGCGCAGCACGTCCGGCTCGGTGGAGTCCAGCACGATCGGCAGGGTGGAGGCGGTGGCCAGCCGGCCGGCGATCTCCTTCATGTCGGCGACGCCGTCGCGGCCGACGTAGTCCACGCAGAGGTCCAGCAGGTGGGAGCCGTCCCGGATCTGCTCGCGGGCGATCTCCACACAGGCCTGCCAGTCGCCGGCCAGCATCGACTCGCGGAACTTCTTCGAGCCGTTGGCGTTGGTGCGCTCGCCGATCGCCAGGTACGAGGTGTCCTGGCGGAACGGCACCGCCTGGTACAGCGAGGACGCCGACGGGTCCGGCTGCGGGGTGCGCGGGGCGATCGCCCGGCCCTGCACCCGCTCGACCACCTGACGCAGGTGCTCGGGGGTGGTGCCGCAGCAGCCGCCGACCAGCGAGAGGCCGTACTCGCGGGTGAACACGTCGTGCGCGTCGGCCAGCTCGGCCGGGGAGAGCGGGTAGTGGGCGCCGTCCTTGCCGAGCACCGGCAGGCCCGCGTTCGGCATGCAGGACAGACCGATCCGGGCGTTCTTGGCCAGGTAGCGCAGGTGCTCGCTCATCTCGGCCGGGCCGGTGGCGCAGTTGAGGCCGATGTAGTCCACGCCGAGCGGCTCCAGGGCCGTCAGCGCGGCGCCGATCTCGGAGCCGAGCAGCATGGTGCCGGTGGTCTCGACCGTCACCTGCACCAGCACCGGCAGGTCCAGCCCGGCCTCGGCGAGGGCGCGCTTGCAGCCGAGGATGGCGGCCTTGGTCTGGAGCAGGTCCTGGCTGGTCTCGACCAGCAGCGCGTCCGCGCCGCCCGCGATCAGACCGGCCGCGTTCTGCTGGAAGCCGTCGCGCAGCGTCTCGTACGGGGCGTGGCCGAGGGTCGGCAGCTTGGTGCCGGGGCCGATCGAGCCGAGCACCCAGCGGGTGCGGCCGTCGGCGGCGTGCGCGTCGGCCACCTGGCGGGCGATCCGGGCGCCGGCCTCGGACAGCTCGAAGATGCGGTCGGAGATCTCGTACTCGCCGAGCGCGGAGAAGTTGGCGCCGAAGGTGTTGGTCTCGACGCAGTCCACGCCGACGCCGAAGTAGGCCTCGTGGACGGACCGGACGATGTCGGGCCGGGTCAGGTTGAGGACCTCGTTGCAGCCTTCGAGGTTCTGGAAGTCCTCCAGGGTCGGATCCTGTGCCTGGAGCATGGTGCCCATCGCACCGTCGGCGACCACCACCCGGGTGGCGAGTGCTTCACGCAACGCGTTCGCGCGGCTCTGCTGAGTGATGGACGGGTCGGCTGCAGTGGCCATGGGGCTTCTCCCTGGTGCGACGGCTGTCGGCTTTGCGAACCCGCTTGGTCGGGACGCACGTGGCCAGGGTATCCGGCCAGCGGCCGACCCCGGGGCGGCATTCCGTATCCTGAGCGTTCGACCGCAAGGGGGGAGCAACCGCGTGGCTCGATTCCGCATGTCCGCGCGTCGTGTCGGCCGGGCGATGACGACCCCGGCCCGGGCGTTTCGCGACAAATGGCGAGGCTGGTCCTGGTGGCGCCGGGCCCTGCTGGCGCTCGGCCTGGCGGTCGCCGTACCGGTCGCCGCGCTCGGCTCGGTCTTCGTCGCCATCCGGCTGCACTACGTCGGCGACCCCTCCCCCGAGGCCCGCACCCGGGGCCGGGACGCGGTCTGGCTCGGGCACGCCTGGGTGGACGGCCGCAAGACCGAGGCCGACGTGGCCGCGCTGGCGCGCCAGCTGGCCGGCACCGGGGTGCGCGACCTGTACGTCCACACCGGCCCGCTGGAGCACGACGGCTCGCTGCCGCCCGCCGTCCACCCCCGGGCCCGCTGGTTCACCGACACGGTGCACCGGGCGCTGCCGCAGGTCCGGCTCCAGGGCTGGCTGGGGGACGAGGTCAAGCCCGAGAGGGACGCCCTGGACCTGGAGGACGCGCCCACCCGGGAGCGGGTCACCGCCTCCGCCCGGCAGGTGCTGGACCAGGGCTTCGACGGCGTCCACTTCGACATGGAACCGATCCGGCCCGGTTCGGCCGGATGGCTGACCCTGCTCGACCAGGTCCGCGCGGTGACCGCCGGGCACGGCGCCAAACTCTCCGTCGCCGCCCCGCAGATCGACCCGCTGCCCGGCCTGCACACCGCCGGCATCCTCCTCACCGGCCACGGCAAGTGGTGGGACCAGGCCTACTTCACCGAGACCGCCCGCCGGGTGGACCAGATCGCGGTCATGACCTACGACTCCTCGATGCCGACCGAGCCCCTGTTCGGCGGCTACAACGCCCTCCAGACCGAGCTCGCCCTGAAGGCCACCCCGGCCGACGTGGACCTGCTGATGGGGCTGCCGTTCTACTGGGACGACAAGTGGGGCCACTGGGGTGACGCGGAGACCGTGGCCGCGGCCGTCCGGGGCGTCCGGCTGGGCCTCGACCGCCAGGACCGGCGGCGGCAGAACTTCGGCGTCGCGCTGTACGTGGACTTCGCGGCCACGCCCGAGAACTGGGCGGCGTACCGCGAGGGCTGGGTGGACGTCTCCTAGCCAGGGCCCAGGCGGCCAGGCCCTAGGCGGCCAGGCGGTGGGCGAGGGCGCCCAGGTAGCGGTGGACCGTCGCGTCCTCGCCGGTCAGGTAGTGCGAGACGGCCCGGTACAGCGGCTTGCGCACCTCGCCGCGCTCGGTGACGGTCAGCGTGCAGCCCCCGCCCGCCGGGGTCAGTACGTACGTCCAGGTGCCGCCGTACGGCAGGTCCGGGTCGGCGATGCCGGTGACCAGGCGGTGCGGGGCCTCGCTCGCGACCACCTCGTAGGTGGTGTGGCCGTGCCGGTCGTACTCGCGCCAGCGCGGGCGGCCGCCGGCCGTGGCGGGCAGCCGTTCGACGTGGGTGAGGCCGGGGCGCCAGGCCGGGTAGAGGTCGATGTCGGTCAGCACGTCCCAGACCGCGCCGGGCGGCTGGGCCAGTTCCAGGCCACCCTCGGTGACGTGCTCCACCGGCAGCCGGCGGCCGGCCCGGTCCGCCGCCAGTAGCACCGCGGCCCCGGCCACCGCCGCCGCGCCCGCGCCGATCCACAGCCATCGGTTCATCGGTCCGGCTCCTCACTGCCCACGCCGCCGCGCCCCCGCCCGTCCATCATCGCGCCGCCCCGTCGGGCGGGCACGCTCGGCGGGGGCGGCCCCCCAGCCGCGGCCCACCTGCGGTCCACCCGCGTCCGGACCGCTGACGGCCCGTCAGCCGAAACCGTCCGGATAACCGCTGGATCAGGGCGGCCCGCTCCCCCAGACTGTCCCGGTGCCCGGCCGGCACGCGCATCAAAGCCCGTAGGCTGGGCAGGTAGGGACCATGGAGCGAGGCGTTCCATGGGAGACGAGAGGTTCGACAGTCGGCAGCCGGCCCGTCGGCGCCCCGGCAGGCCAGCCGGGGCGGTGCGGGGCCGACCACCGACCGGAGGGAGACGCTGGGTGATCGAGCTGGAAGATGTTCCCGAGTTGATCGACCCGGTGATGGTCTGCGCCTTCGAAGGCTGGAACGACGCGGGCGACGCCGCCTCCGCGGCCCTGGCACATCTGGACGAGACCTGGGGCGGCAAGGTGTTCGCCGCCCTGGACGCGGAGGACTACTACGACTTCCAGGTCAACCGGCCGACGGTCTGGCTGGACGGCGGGATCCGCCGGATCACCTGGCCGACCACCCGGCTCTCGGTGATCCGGGTGACCGAGCCGACCACCCGGGACGTCGTCCTGGTCCGCGGGATCGAGCCCAGCATGCGCTGGCGCTCGTTCTGCAACGAGCTGCTCGGCTTCGCGCACGAGCTGGGCGTCGAGCTGGTGGTGATCCTGGGCGCACTGCTCGGCGACACCCCGCACAGCCGCCCGGTGCCGGTCAGCGGGGTCACCTCCGACCCGGAGCTGGCCCGCCGGCTGGACCTGGAGGAGAGCCGGTACGAGGGCCCGACCGGCATCGTCGGGGTGCTCCAGGAGGCCTGCACGCACGCCGGGGTGCCGGCCGTGACGCTCTGGGCGGCGGTGCCGCACTACGTCGCGCAGCCGCCGAACCCCAAGGCCACGCTGGCGCTGATCAACAAGCTGGAGGACCTGCTGGACCTGCGCATCCCGCCGGGCGAGCTGGGCGAGGACGCCCGGGCCTGGCAGCTGGGCGTGGACCAGCTGGCCGCCGAGGACAGCGAGGTGGCCGAGTACGTCCAGCAGCTGGAGGAGGCGCAGGACACCGCCGAGCTGCCGGAGGCCTCCGGCGACGCGATCGCCCGCGAGTTCGAGCGTTACCTGCGCCGCCGGGAGAACGTCGGGCCGACCGGCGAGAAGCCGGTGGCCGGGCACGCCACGGCGGAGCGGCCGGCCGACCCGGAGCCGCCGAGCGCGCGGGAGAGCCAGGAGGGCTCCGAGGAGGAGTGACCCCACACCGGGGCAACTCCCGGGGAACGCCGAAGGGGCGTCAGGACGACCGGTCCTGACGCCCCTTCGGCGTCGGTCAGGGCGCTCCGGTCAGGGCGCTCCTTGTCAGAGCGCGACGCCGAGCAGCGCGTCCACGGTGCGGCTGACCAGGCCGGGCGCGCCGATGTCGGTGCCGCCCTCGGCCTCCTGCCGTGCCGCCCAGCGGTCGACGGCGGCCAGCGCGGTGGGCGCGTCCAGGTCGTCGGCGAGCGCCGCGCGGACCTCGGTGAGCAGCTCCTCGGCGGCCGGGCCGTCCGGCCGGGAGACCGCGGCCCGCCAGCGGGCGAGGCGCTCGACGGCCTCGTCCAAGGTGGCCTTGGTCCACTCCCAGTCCTCGCGGTAGTGGTGCGAGAGCAGGGCGAGGCGGATCGCCGCCGGGTCGACGCCCTCGCGGCGCAGGGCCGAGACGAAGACCAGGTTGCCGCGCGACTTGGACATCTTCTGGCCGTCCAGGGCGACCATGCCGGCGTGCACGTACGCCTTGGCGTACGGGTGGGCGCCGGTGGCGACCTGGGCGTGCGAGGCGCCCATCTCGTGGTGCGGGAAGGAGAGGTCGCTGCCGCCGCCCTGGATGTCGAAGGACATGCCGAGGTACTGCAGCGCGATGGCGACGCACTCGATGTGCCAGCCGGGGCGGCCGTGGCCGAGCTCGGTGTCCCAGGCGGGCTCGCCGGGGCGGGCGGAGAGCCAGAGCAGGGCGTCCAGCGGGTGGCGCTTGCCCGGGCGGTCCGGGTCGCCGCCGCGCTCGGCGAAGACCGGGCGCATGGCCTCGCGGGTCAGGCCGGAGACCTCGCCGAAGTGCGGGTCGGCGTCGACCGAGAAGTAGATGTCGCCGTCGACCTCGTAGGCGGCGCCGGAGGCCAGCAGCTTCTGGACCAGCGGGACGATCCACGGGATCGACTCGACGGCGCCGATGTAGTGAGCCGGCGGGAGCAGCCGCAGGGCGGTCATGTCCTCGCGGAACAGGGCCGTCTCGCGTTCGGCCAGGGCCACCCAGTCCTGACCGGTCTCGACCGCGCGCGCGAGCAGCGGGTCGTCGACGTCGGTGACGTTCTGGACGTACAGGACGTCGTGACCGGCGTCCTTCCACACCCGCTGCACCAGGTCGAAGGCGTTGTAGGTGGCGGCGTGGCCCATGTGGGTCGCGTCGTAGGGAGTGATGCCGCAGACGTAGATCCGGGCGGTGCCGTCCTGCGGCACGACCTCGCGGACCGTGCCCGCGGCAGTGTCGAAGATACGGAGGGGGAGCCCCTGACCAGGCAGGGCGGGAACCTCGGAGGCGGGCCAGGCATGCATGGGATTGACTTTAACCTTGAGAACATTTGAAAGCCTAACCAATAGAGAAGATCGACTGGATTCACCTCCTGTCGTTGCCTGAGCGCTTTGCGACTGATACAGCGCGGTTCCACCGGTGAGCGCCCGGTCGGCCCTGCCGCCGACCGGGCGCCCGGCCCTCCGGTGGTGCGGTCGGAGCCGCTACGACCGCCGCCAGAGGGCCGGCACGTTCGGCGGTTCCCAGCCGACCAGGGCGGTGTGCGCCTGGAGGCAGACGTAGGAGACGCCGGAGTAGCTGACGCGGTCGCCCGCGCGGTAGGAGGTGCCCGGTTTCCAACTGCCGCTCGGGGGCGTGCTGGGAGTCCCGGTGGGGGTGGGCGTGCCGGTGGGGGTGGCGGTGGGGCTCGGGGTGCCCGGGGTCTGCGGCACGTCCAGCACGAAGTCGTAGCTGCCCTCGCGGCCGGGACCGTTCTGACGGACGTTCATCAGCAGCCGGGCGTCGAAGATGGTGTCGGTGGAGTTGCGCGGCTCGCCCGGGAAGTAGAGCTGGGTGGTGAGCACCGGGCGGCCGGGGGCCTGGAGCTTGACGTGGATGTGCCGGGTGCGGCCCGGGTAGAGGCCGGGGACGATGGTGTCCAGCCGGAACGCGCCGTTGGCGTCCGAGAACTGGTGGCCGCGGAAGGTGTAGCCGACGTTGTCGTAGGCGCCGTCGTCGTCGGCCTGCCAGAAGTCCAGCAGCACGCCGGGGACGGGGCGGCAGGCGCGGCCGAACACGTAGCCGCTGACGGTCAGCGGGGTGCCGGGGCCGTCGCCCGCCATGGAGCTGCGCAGCGGGGAGTCGGGCTTGAAGTACGGGCCCTCGGTCTGCTCGATGGTGGGGTCGTCGCCGTCGTGGCAGGCCGGGGTGAGGCCGGGGGTCCGGCCTCCGGCGGCCTGCTCGCGGGCCAGCGCGACCCCGCCACCGACCAGCAGCGGGGCGGCGCCGAGCGCGGCGGCGACCTTGAGGACGGTCTTGCGACTGATCGTGCCGTCAGGGGTGGGCATGCGCCGTCTCCTTCGGGTGGCTGGGGTGGGGAGCGGTGGGGGGCGGCCCTTGCCATGGTGGGGGCATGACAAGGACCGGACCGGCCGCCCGGCCGCGCGCCGGCCGGGTCACCGGTGGCCAGCAGCAAAGTTACGGGCCGTCCGGGACCGCCGCGATGGACGCGATCCGGGGATCGTGGTGATTTCCGTCGACCCGGACCCGGAACTCCCCCGGGGTCATCCCGGTCTCCCGCCGGAAGAAGCGGCAGAAGTACGCCGGATCCGCGAAGCCCGCCTCCTTGGCAATCTGCCGGACCGTCAGATCAGTGCAGGCCAGCAGCCGTTTGGCCTCCAGGGTCTGCTGCCGGCGGATCAGACCGCCGGGCGTACGACCGGTACCTCGCTTGACCAGGGTCTGCAAGTGGCCCGGCGAGACACCGAGTTCCTGGGCGCTGGACGCCACCGTGTGCCGCACCCCGCCCGGCCGGGCGATCAACCGCGTGAAGGCGGCGGCCAGTTCGGCCGGACGTCCGGGCGGCTGCGGGCGGCCCGCCGGAGCGCCGGCACGCAGCGCCCGGACGATCAGGATGTGCAGGCTGGCCCGCAGTACGCTCTGGAAGCCGGACGGCCTGGTCCGGTACTCGTGCTCCATGTCCGCGAGCAACGCGGCGATCGGGGCCGCCTGTTCACCGAGGCCGAGACCGGGGCGGGCGGCCAGGGTACGCAGGGCGGCCAGGTCCTGCGGGTGGCCGAGCAGGAAGTCCTCGTTGAACAGGACGACCTGGCCGGTGAGTTCGTCGGCGTCCGCCCAGTAGTGCACCTGGCCGGGCGTGATCACGCACAACTGCGGTGGCGCCAGCGGGCGGTGGACCAGGTCCAGGACATGGGCACCGCGGCCGCCGGTGACGTGGACGATCTCGTAGAAGGAGTGCCGGTGGGGGAAGCCGGCCCGGGAGAGCGGGCCGATGGTGTCGAAGCCGCCGATGGCGAACGGGAGCAGGTGCGGCAGCGGGACCTGGAGGCGGTGCAGCGGCAGGTCCGGCACGGCACGGGGTGTGGGGGTGGTCCGTCGCGCGTCCATCGGAGCAGTCTGTGACCGCTCGGCCCGACAGGTCCAGACCACCAGACTTGACGCGACTGGCCACTTCCCGACCGGGCCCTGGACCGGCCGGACCCGGACACGCCGGACACGCCCTACACGGGCGGCCAGGGGATCGCGGGCCACTCCTCGGACGGCAACGGGTGGCGGCCGGTGCGGCGCAGTCCGGCCACCCGGGCCCGGGTGGCGTCCAGCTCGGCGGCGGTCAGGTGCGGGGCCAGGCGCTGCGCGAGTTCGCCGTCCAGCTGCTCGGCGAGCCGGGTCAGCACCTCCAGCGCCTCGGCCGGCAGCGGTTCGCCGGCCCAGCCCCACAGCAGGGTGCGCAGCTTGCCCTCGGTGTTGAAGGTGACGCCGTGGTCGATGCCGTAGACCCGGCCGTCGGCGGCGGGGATCAGGTGGCCGCCCTTGCGGTCGGCGTTGTTCAGCACCGCGTCCAGGACGGCGAGCCGGCGCAGCCGCCGGTCGTCGTGGTGCACCAGCAGTGCGGTGCGGCCGCCGCCGACTTCGGCCCGGACGATCGGCAGCCAGCCCTCCTCCGGTCCGCGCGGATCCTGTAGGGCCAGCAGCGGCTCGGCCTCCGGGTCGGGCTCGACCCAGAGCTGCACCATGCCGGGGCCGTGCGGGCCGTCGCGCAGCACGGTGGGCGGGATCAGCGCCCAGCCGGTCGCGGCGGACAGCTCGTACGCGGCGACCTCCCGGCCGGCCAGCGTGCCGTCCGGGAAGTCCCAGAGCGGGCGCTCGCCGGCCACCGGCTTGTAGACCGCCTGTGCGCTCAGCGAGCCGTGCGCGACGGTGCAGTACAGCGCGGCGTTGGAGGCCTCGGTCAGCCGGCCGTGCACGGTCAACTCGCCCGCGCGCAGCAGGGCGAGGGCGGTGGGCACGTCGGCGGCGAGGGCCGCGGCGGCCGCCGGGTCCGTCTGCGGCGGGGTCTCGGTGTTCAGCGCCGGTAGCCGTTCGCGCGCGGGCACAGGTGGCCCTCCGGGTCGAGCGGCAGGTTGCAGAACGGGCAGGGCTTGCGGCCGGCCGCGACCAGGTCCAGCGCCCGCTTGGCGAACACCCGGGCCATCGCGCCGGTCAGCCGCACCCGCAGCATGTCCGGGCCGTTGTCGTCGTCCTCGAAGACCGACTCGGCGGCCTCCTCGTCCTCGTCCTCGACCAGGGCCTGCGCCTCGACCACCAGACAGGCGTCGACGCTGTCCCAGGCGAGCGCCATGGTGCCGACCCGGAACTCCTGCTCCAGCGGCAGGTCGAGCGGCGCGGTGTCGAGCAGGTCCTTCGGCGCGGTGGCCGGGATGGCGCTGTCGCCGCCGCTGCGCCGCAGCGCCTCGTCCAGGACCTCCTCGATCCGCTCGGCGAGCGCCGCCACCTGGTTCTTCTCCAGCAGCACGCTGGTGATCCGGCCCCGGGCGCTGGCCTGGAGGTAGAACGCCCGGGCGCCGGGCTGGCCGACGGTGCCGGCCACGAACCGTTCGGGCTGGTCGTAGAAGAAGACCTGACGGGGCACGCTCTCGCTCCGGATCGTGTCGGTCGTGGGGATCTGGTGGACCACGGGGCTGGTCGGGACGTCGTGGACGGGCCGCCGTGCGGCGGCCGGGTGCGGGCCCGCCCTGCGGAAAGGCCCGTTAGTCACCCTACGACCTTCGGGGCCCGGCCGGGGAGCCGAGCCGGGCGGCTCCGCCCGGGTCAGGCGGTGCCGCCGACCACCGCGTCACCGGCCGGAGTCGCCGGGGCGGCGCCGGATTTCGGCGCGAGCGGGGCGAGGTCGCCGGTGTCGCCCATTCTCAGCACGAAGGGCCGCTGCGGGGTGTAGCGGATCGCGGTGACCGAGCACGGTTCGACGCTGATCCGCTGGAAGTGGTCCAGGTGCAGGCCGAGCGCGTCGGCGACCACCGCCTTGATCACGTCCCCGTGCGAGCAGGCCAGCCAGACCGCGTCGTCACCGTGCTCGGCGGCGATCTTCGCGTTCCACTCGCGGACCGCGTCCACCGTGCGGTGGCTCAGTTCGCGCAGCGACTCGCCGCCGGGGAAGGCCGCGGCGGCGGCATGGTCCTGGACGGTGCGCCAGAGCGGCTCCTGGGCCAGCTCGGCCAGCTTGCGGCCGGTCCACTCGCCGTAGTGACACTCGCCCAGCCGCTCGTCCTCGGCCGGCGGACCCAGCTCGGGCCGGGCGGCGAGCAGCGGCTCGACGGTCTGTCGGCAGCGCTCCAGCGGGCTGCTGACGACCTGCGCCAGCGGGATGCCGGCCAGCCGGTCGGCGAGCGCGGCGGCCTGCCCGCGCCCGGTGTCGTCGAGCTCCACACCGGGCGTCCAACCGGCCAGGATTCCGGCGGTGTTCGCGGTGGAGCGGCCGTGGCGGACGAGCAGCAGGGTGGGCATGGGGCTTAGCCTACGGCCTCCGGGAGCGGGCGTGGGGCGGTGCCCGGCGCTTCCGGTGCGCGGCGGCCGGCCGGACCCGGCCCGGCCCCGGTTCGTCGCGGGCCCGCCCATGGCCCGACCCCGGGGGCGTCATCGGACGGGGAGCGGCCGGGTCAGAATGGACCGGTGATCGTCCATTGCGCCAGCTACCACGACGGCCGCCGGATCGAGGCCCCCGACGACCTCCACGGCGCCCTCGCCGCCGCCCGAGCCGCCGGGCCCGGCGGCTTCGTGTGGATAGGCCTGTTCGAACCCACGGCCGAGGAACTCGACCAGGTCGGCCGGGAGTTCGCCCTGCACCCGCTGGCCGTCGAGGACGCCGTCAGCGCCCACCAGCGCCCCAAGGTCGAGGCCTACCAGGGCTCGCTGTTCGTCACCCTCAAGACGCTCGGCTACCACCCGGCCGCGCACGCGGTGACCGGCGGCGAGGTGATGGTCTTCCTCGGCGAGGACTTCGTGATGACCGTCCGGCACGGCGCCGACACCCCGCTGAGCGGCCTGCGGGCCCAGCTGGAGAAGGACCCCGAGGTGCTGCGGTACGGGCCGAGCGCGGTGCTGCACTCGGTCTGCGACACGGTCGTCGACGACCACGTCGAGGTGGTCACCGCCCTCCAGGCGGACCTGGACGAACTGGAGGCGGACATCTTCGCCCCCGGCCGGGTCCACCGGGACACCGCCGGGCGGATCTACGGGTACAAGCGCCAGGTGATGGCCGTCCGCAGGGCCACCGGCCCGCTGCTGGAGCCGATGCTGCGGCTGGCACGCGGCGGCGAGCCGTTCGTCCGCGCCGAGACGACGCCCTACCTGCGGGACGTCACCGACCACCTGGCCCGGGTGAACGACCAGGTGGAAGGCATGGACCGGCTGCTGTCCGACATCCTCGGCGCCAACCTGGCGCAGGTCAGCGTGCAGCAGAACAACGACATGCGGAAGATCTCGGCCTGGGCGGCGCTGGCCGCGGTGCCGACGATGATCGCCGGCATCTACGGGATGAACTTCGACGACATGCCCGAGCTGCACCAGCCGTGGGGGTACCCGGCAGCGCTGGCGCTGATGGCGCTGGTCTGCGTGGTGCTGCACCGGGTGTTCAAGCGGCACGACTGGCTGTAGCCGCCGGTCGTGCCGCTCGCCCGGACAGGCCCTACGCCAGGCCGGCCCGCTCCAGCGCCTCGACGCCGGTGCGCAGCGCGGTGATCCGCTCGTCCAGGGTGAAGCCGGACGGCGCCAGGGTCAGCGTGCTGACGCCCGCGTCGGCGTAGGCCTGCATCCGGTCGGCGATCCGGGCGGTGTCGCCGATCAGCGAGGTGGCGTCGATCAGGTCGTGCGGGACGGCGGCCGCGGCGCCCGCGTAGTCCTTGGCCAGGTACTTCTCCTGGATCTCGTCGGCGGCCTGTTCGTAGCCCATCCGCCGGGTGAGCTGGTTGTAGAAGTTCTTCTCCTTGCTGCCCATGCCGCCGATGTACAGCGCGGCGTAGGAGCGCAGGGCGTCGACGCCGGCCTTGATGTCCTCGCCGACCGCGAGGTTCACGGTCGGGCAGACGTCGAAGCCGTCCAGCGACTTCCCGGCCTTGGCGAGCCCGGCCTTCAGCGGGTCGAGGGAGAGCGCGGAGTGCTCGGGCGAGAAGAAGATGCCGAGCCAGCCGTCGGCGATCTCGCCGGTCAGCTCCAGGTTCTTCGGGCCGATCGCGGCGATGTACAGCGGGATCTGCTCGCGCACCGGGTGGACGGTCAGCTTGATCGGCTTGCCGGGGCCGCCGGGCAGCGGCAGCGTCCAGTGCTCGCCCTCGTGGACCAGGCGCTCGCGGGACATCGCCTTGCGGATGATCTCCACGTACTCGCGGGTACGGGCCAGCGGCTTGTCGAACTTCACGCCGTACCAGCCCTCGGAGACCTGCGGACCGGAGACGCCGAGGCCGAGCCGGAACCGGCCGCCGGACAGGGTGTCCAGGGTCGCGGCGGTCATCGCGGTCATCGCCGGGGTGCGGGCCGGGATCTGGAAGATGGCCGAGCCGACGTCGATCCGCTCGGTCTTCGCGGCGACGAAGCTCAGCACGGTCGCCGCGTCCGAACCGTAGGCCTCGGCGGCCCAGCAGACCGAGTAGCCCAGCCGGTCCGCCTCCTGGGCCACGGCGATGTTGTCGGCATCCATGCCGAGCCCCCAGTAGCCGAGGTTGATACCGAGTCGCATGTGCCGAACCTTCCAGTCGGTGGGTTGGTGGCGAGGGTAACCGCGCACTCACCGGTCATGCTACTGACGGGTAGTGGTGGTCTGGCTCACAGTCCCGCCACCGGGCGGGCCCGCGGCGGCCAGTGATCGTTCTGCGGGTCTGCACACCTGCCCGGTGACCGGCCGCTACGCTCAGCCGACGTGGGGAGCACTCTCCCACCTGCGCGTTTACAGGGCTACCGGGGCGCCCGGTGGCACCGGCCAGTGGAGGGCCCGTCCGATGGAACAGCGTCACCTCGGCCGTACCGGCCTACAGGTCTCCCGGCTCGGCCTCGGCACCATGACCTGGGGCCGCGACACCGACGAACACGAGGCCGCCGAGCAGCTCAAGGAGTTCGTCGACGCCGGCGGCAACCTGGTCGACACCGCCGACGTGTACGCCGACGGCGGCGCCGAGTACCTGATCTCCCGCCTCACCGACAGCCTGGTCCCGCGCTCCGACCTCGTCATCGCCACCAAGGCCGGCAGCGTCCCGGAGTCGGCCCGCCGCTTCGACGGCTCGCGCGGCCACCTGCTCGCCGCCCTGGACGCCTCGCTGCGCCGGCTCGGCACCGACTACGTCGACCTGTGGCAGGTGCACGCCTTCGACCCCGGCACGCCCGTCGAGGAGACGCTCAGCGCCCTCGACATCGCCGTCTCCTCCGGGCGCGCCCGCTACGTCGGGGTCTGCGACTTCAGCGGCTGGCAGCTCGCCAAGGCCGCCACCTGGCAGCGCGCCCACCCCGGGCGGACGCCGCTGGCCGGGGCCCAGCTGGAGTACTCGCTGCTCCAGCGCGGCATCGAACGCGAGGCGCTGCCCGCCGCGCTGGACGCCGCGGTCGGGCTGCTCGCCGCCTCGCCGCTCGGGCGCGGGGTGCTCACCGGCAAGTACCGGCACGGCGTCCCACAGGACTCGCGCGGGGCCTCGCCCTACCTGTCCGGGTTCGTCCAGCCGTACCTCGGGGAGCGCTCGCGGCGGATCGTGGACGCCGTCGCCACCGCCGCCGACGGGCTCGCCAGCAGCCCGCTCGCGGTCGCGCTCGCCTGGGTCCGGGACCGGCCCGGAGTGGCGAGCGCGCTGGTCGGGGCCCGGACGGTGGCACAGCTGCAAGCGGCGCTGTCGGTGGAGGCCCTTACGCTTCCGGGTGAGATCCGCGGTGCGCTGGACGACATCTCGTCGCCGGTGCACCGCTACCCGGACCAGGGGTGGAGCGAGCTGTAGCCCGCGCCACCCGAGCCGGATCATCGAGCTGAACGTGCAGTGGAGTGACCTTTGGAGCGGACGACGATGAGTGACACGGGGAACGGCGCTCCGGAGGAGACCACGGCCACCCCGGCCGACAGGGCGGCGGCGGTGGCGGAGCTGGCGGCGCGGATCCGCGACATCGAGCGGCAGGGGGCGGGGGGTTCGGAGCCGCGGGGTTCGGGACCGCGGGTTCCGGGGCCGGGGGCTTCGGGTTCGGCCCCGGCTCAGGCCTCGGCTCAGGCTCAGGCTCCGGCTCAGGCTCCGGCTCCGGCTCCGGCTCCGGCTCCGGCTCCGGCTGGGGCTCCGGCTCCGCGGACGGTGGAGCCGGCCGGGCAGGCCGGCCCGGTTGCGGCTCCGGTGGCCGCCCCGACCGTCCCGGCGCCCGACGGGCCGCGCGGCGACGCGATCCAGGAGGCCACCGCGGTGCTGACCGCCGGCGGTGCCCCGGCCGCGCTGGCGGCGGCCGCCGTGGCCGAGCTCGGCGAGGACGCCGCCGAGCGGCTGCGCAAGGACCCGTGGGCGGTGCTCGGCCTGCCCGGCGTCCGCCCCGAGCACGCGGACCGCTTCGCCCGCGAGCTGCTCGGCCCCGAGGCCGGGCCCGGCGACAAGCGCCGCGCCCAGGTGCTGGTGCCGTGGCTGCTGGAACAGGCGGCGCTGCGCGGGCACTCGGCCCTGGACCTGACCGAGGTCACCGCCGGGCTCGACCGGCTCCGGATGCCGGACCCGGTCGCCGCGGTCCAGGCCGCCGTCGAGGACGGGCGGGTGCTGCCGTTCCAGGAGGAGCTGACCGGGGCCGAGGCGCACGCGGCCGGCGACGAGGACGACGAGCCGCCGACCCGGACGCTGCTGGCGTTGGAGCGGCTGGCCATGGCGGAGGACACCCTCGCAGAGAGCCTGCTCCAGCTGATGGCCACCTTCGTCCCGGGCGAGGACACCGAGGAGGACGGCGAGGCGGACGGCGTCGAGGCTGAGGAGGCCGAGACCCAGGAGGCCGAGGACGGGGCCGAGGAGGACACCGCCGAGGCGCAGCCGACCGGCCCGACGCCCCTCGGCGCCCCCGGTCCGGCCGCGTGGGCGGCCGCCGCGGAGGCCGCGCCGTCCTCCTCCGCGACCGCGCTGATCCAGGCCGTCGCCGACAGCGCCCTGGTGCTGCACACCGGCGGCGAGGCCGCCCGCGCCGAGCCGGCCGCGCTGCTCGCCGCCGCCGTCGGCCTCGGGCTGCGCGCCTGCGCCGCGACCTGGACCGACCAGGGCCGGGAGTCCTTCGCCGCGCTCGGCGGCGACGCGCCCGTCCCCGTGGTGACGCTCGCCGACCTGCTCTCCGGCACCGCCGGACCGGGCCGCGCCTCCGACGGCATGCTCGCGCTGGACGTCCTGGTCCTGCTCGATGCGCCGCTGCTGGACGTCGAACTCGCCGCCACCGTCTTGGAGTCGCTCGCCGACGGCACCCGGCTGGTGCTCAGCGGCGACCCGAACCAGCTCTGGTCGCCCGGCCCCGGCCGCTTCTTCGCCGACCTGCTGGCCGCCAAGGTCTGCCCGGCCGTCGCCTCCCGCACCCCGGACTTCGGCCCGATCGGCGAGCTGGTCTCCGGCGTCGGCATCGGCGAGCTCCAGCCGGTCGAGGCGCCGGACAAGGAGGTGGTCATCCTGACCGCCAAGGACGGCGGCGAGGCCGTCCACCGGGCCGTCCAGCTGCTCACCGACTCCATCCCGCGCGCCCTCGGCATCCCCGCCGAACAGGTGGTGCTGCTGACGCCCGGCCACGGCGGACCGGCCGGTACCCGGGCGCTCAACGCGGCCGCCAAGGCCCGGCTGAACCCGGGCCCCGGCCGGTTCGGCGGCTTCGACCCGGGCGACCGGGTGGTCGACTCCCCCGCCCCCGGCGTCACCCACCCGGCCCGGGTGCTCGACGGCGACGCCACCGGCCTGCACCTGGAGTACCCGGACGGCTCGCGCCGGACGGTCCCGCCCGGCGAGGTCGGTCGGCTGCGGCACGGCTGGGCGCTGACCGTCCACCAGGCGCTCGGCCGCCGCTGGCCGGGTGCGGTGGTCGTGCTCCCGGAGGACGCCGGCCCGCAGCTCACCCGGCAGTGGGTCTACACCGCGTTCGGCCGGGCCGAGCGGCACCTGTCCGTGGTGCACGCGGCGGGCCCGGCGCTCGCCCAGGCCGTCACCGAGCGCCCGGCGCAGCCGCGCACCACCCGGCTGCGGGCCGTCCTCGCGGAGAACGCCGCCGCGGCGTACTGATTGCCGGTACCGGTTCCGGACGCGTCCGGACGCGCGACGGGCGGGCCCCCAGCAGGAGGGGCCCGCCCGTCGCGGCACGTCACGGGGTCGTCAGTCGTCGAGGTCCTCGTCGTCGTAGACCTCGCTCACGTCGAACCGGCAGATCAGCAGCTGCGGATCGGCGTGGTCGAAGGGTTCCGGCAGCCACTCCCCCGGCTCGGTCGGCTCGGCCGCCGCGACCCAGAGCGTCGAGTCCGCCTCCTCCAGGCCGAACTCCTCGCTGCGGGCGGCGATTTCGTCCGGCTCGTACTCGCCGAACAGCACCCCGATCGCGGCGTTGACGCCACCGTCGCCGCCCCCGCCGGGGGTCAGCGTCTCGTCGAGCCGTTCGGCCTGGGCACGCAGCCGCTTGGGATCGACGATGTGGTAGTCGCGGCGGATCAGCACGCTGATCGCCTCGGGCTGCTCGGGGCCGTGGTAGCCGCCCGGGCCCTCGTCCCCGGGGACCTCGAAGGGGGTGACCTCGTCGTAGACCTCGTACAGGAGTTGGTCGTAGGCGATCGCCGCCGTCGCGAGCTGCTCGTAGGCGGCGGACACAGCGGGATCGTCCGCTGCGCTGGGGCTTGACACCGCTTCCAGATGACGGTCGATGGCGGCCTTGACCGCCTCGGCGGCGGCGCGTACCTCGGCAATGGTGGGCTGCGCGGCATCAGACATGGTGCAGACGCTATCTCCCCGCGGCGCCGGTACGCACAGCGGTTGTCACCTACACCCGCGATTTCACCGCAACTTCCCCCCTGATGTCCGATCCAGGTGGTTCTGTCCCCGCGCACGGGCGGCGCGCGGGGCGTGTGACGGACCGCACGGGGCCGATCGGGTGCCGCTTCGCGCGCCCGGATCGGGGTATCCCGTCCACACGAGCAACAGAACTGATGCACTGTCAGCCGAGTGGTCGTGATCCGGTGCGCCCGGGCGGTCCGTCCGGTCGGGAGGACGGCCGGAAATACCCGGGCCGGTTGTCCGAGGCAGGCCGTAGGCTTGCGTGCAGGTGATCCTCAGGAGGAGCGTTTTGACCCCACCGAAGCCGGTCCGGCAGCCGGAGTACGAGTACCAGTCGCTGCGCATGCCGCGCGGCACGACGCGTAACGCGGCACGCCAACTGCTCACCGAGCACGCCGAGTACGGGCACTGGGAGCTCGACCGGCTGAGGCTGTTCCCCGACGGCAGCCGGACGGTCAGGCTGCGGCGGCGGATCATCCGGCAGATCCGGAGCTGGTGACGGGCGGGGCCCGCGCGCCCCGGCAGAGGATCCACACCGAGCATTCACGCGCCCGCGACCACCCCTTCCTGGGGTGATCGCGGGCGCGTCGTCATGTCCGCGGGCCCGGGCTCGGCGGGCCGAGCGGCCTACGGCCCCACCGGCGCCGGCCCAACAGGCGCCGGCTCAGCGGGCGCCGGCTCAGCGGGCGCCGGCGCGGGCCCGGCGGTAGAGCACGCCGCCGCCGAGCAGCAGGGCGAGGCCGGCCGCGCCGAGCAGCTCGACGTCACCGGCGCCGGTGGAGGCCAGCTGGCCGCCGGCGGTGCTGGGCGCCGTGGCGGCCGGGGCGGTGGTCCGGGCCGCGGCCGGGACAGCCTGCGGGCTGGTGGTGCCGCCGTTGTACACCGGCGTGGTGACGGGGGTCGTGGTGCTGCCGCCCGTCTCGGGGGTGCCGGTGGACGGGCTGCCGGTGCGCGGACCGCCCGGGGTGGTCTCGCCACCGGTCCGCGGCGGGGTGGACGGGTGGGTGGCGGGCGGCGTGGTCGGGCCGTGGTCCTCTGGGCAGTCGTCGGTCGGCTTCGGCGTCGGCTTCGGTGTCGGCGCCGGGGCGGGGTGCGCGACGTTGCCGCAGGAGTTGCCGAAGGCCGGGTTGGCGACGCCGACCACGTCCACGGAGTTGCCGCAGGCGTTGACCGGGACGTGCACCGGGGCCTGGATGCTGTTGCCGGAGGCCACACCGGGCGAGTTGGCGGCCGCGCCGGAGGCCGAGGCGCCCGAGGCGGAGGACCGGCCGCCGCCCTCTCCGGAGCCGTCGGTGCTGCTGTGCCCGCCGTCGGCGCCGCTACCGGCCTCGCGGTGACCGCTCACGTTGGCACAGTGGTTGCCGTAGGAGGGGTTCAGCGCGCCGATCACGTCGACGGTGTTGCCGCAGGCGTTGACCGGCACCTCGACCGGCACCTGCACCGAATTCCCGGAGGCGACCCCCGGCGATCCGGCCGCTCCCCCCTGCGCCTCGGCGCCGGCGTAGGCGTAGCCGGCGGTCGAGGCCAGGACACTGCCGGTGGCCACGGCCGTGAGGATCCCCTTCTTGGCTACATTCCTCATATTTTCCCCTGACGTATCGAGACGACGTGACGACCTTCCGAAAATCGGAATTTCCGCCAATGTGCAATGCGGATATCCGGCAAGGTCTTCGACTGCACACGAGTCAACGAGGCGGCGAAGGGGAGGTTGAGCCGAACGAACCAGCTTCACCCGATCGAGCGATCGTTTCGGGGCGCCGCTGACGGCGCGAGCGCCCCCGCGGGGGGCCACCGGATCTCCGCCGGAACGCAGACCGCCCCCGGTGCGGCGCGTCCGCCGCCCGGGGGCGAGGTGGTGAGTCGGCTCAACGAGCCTCAGCGGCTCGGAGGTTGACCCGGTTGACCCGGTCGACTCAGAAGTTGGCGCAGTGGTTGCCGAACGCCGGGTTCAGCACGCCGATCACGCTGACGGTGTTGCCGCACACGTTGACCGGGATGTGCACCGGGATCTGGACCTGGTTGCCCGAGACGACACCCGGGGAGCCGGCGGCCACACCCTCGGCGGCGGCACCGCCGTGAGCGGACGCGACACCGGCCGCGGCGAGCACCAGACCACCGGTGGCGGCGGCAACGGCGGCGATCTTCTTGACCTTCATCATTCCTCCTGTATGGACAACGCGACCCGTTCGGCGGGCTGCACAGGAATGAACGAGGGTGTGGCAAACGGGGTACGGAACAGATTTGCCATTCACCCGCAACGGTGATGACTCGCACACGCGCTCTACGCCGAATACCGGGAAGAATCGTTTCTCTCGATCTTCCGGACGCCCTCCCATAATCATGAGCTCGGACAATGCGGACGGCCCGCCCCCGGCACCCCGGGGACGGGCCGTCGTCCGCCCGGTCCGGGCCGCGCTCAGCAGGCGTCGAGGAACCGGTCCAGCACCCGCACGCCGAACTTCAGCCCGTCCACCGGCACCCGCTCGTCCACGCCGTGGAACATCCCGGCGAAGTCCAGCTCCGGCGGCAGCTGCAACGGCGCGAAGCCGAAGCAGCGGATCCCCAGGTCCTGGAACGACTTGGCGTCCGTCCCGCCCGACAGGCAGTACGGCACGGCCCGGGCGATCGGGTCCTCCGCGCGCAACGCGGTCTGCATCGCTTCGACCAGCGCGCCGTCGAAGCCGGTCTCGATCGCCTTGTCCGAGTGCAGGCTCTCCCGCTTCACGCGCGGGCCCAGCACGCTGTCCAGCTCGGCCAGGAACTCCTCCTCGTAGCCGGGCAGGAAGCGCCCGTCCACGTGCGCGGTGGCCTGACCGGGGATCACGTTCACCTTGTAGCCGGCGCCGAGCATGGTCGGCTGGGCGGTGTTGCGCAGCGTGGTGCCGATCATCTTGGCGATGCCGCCGAGCACCCGCAGCGTCTCGTCCATGTTCTCCGGGTCCAGCTCGACCCCGAGGGCGTCCGACAGCTCGTCCAGGAAGGCCCGGACGGTCTTGGTGATCCGCAGCGGGAACTTGTGCCGGCCGAGCCGGGCGACCGCCTCGCACAGCTCGGTGATCGCGTTGTCGTCGTTCTCCATCGAGCCGTGGCCGGCCCGGCCCTCGACCGTCAGGCGCATCCAGTGCATGCCCTTCTCGGCCGTCTCCACCAGGTACAGCCGGACCTGGTCGTTGACCGTGAAGGAGAAGCCGCCGACCTCGCCGATCGCCTCGGTCACGCCCTCGAACAGGCCGGGGTGCTTGTCCACCAGGAACCGCGCCCCGTACGTGCCGCCGGCCTCCTCGTCCGCGAGGAAGGCCAGCACCAGGTCGCGCGGGGGCTTGCGCCCGGTGCGCAGCCGGTCGCGGACCACCGCGAGGGTCATCGCGTCCATGTCCTTCATGTCGACCGCGCCGCGCCCCCAGACGCAGCCGTCCGCGATCTCCCCGCCGAACGGGTCGTACGTCCAGTCCGCCGCGTTGGCCGGCACCACGTCGGTGTGGCCGTGGATCAGCAGGCCCGGGCGGGAACGGTCCTCGCCCTCGATCCGGACCACGGTCGAGGCCCGCCCCTTGGCCGACTCGAAGATCTGCGGTTCGAGCCCGAACTCGGCGAGCTGCTCGGCCACGTACTCGGCCGCCTTGCGCTCGCCCGGGCCGGAGCCGTCACCGTAGTTGCTGGTGTCGATCCGGATCAGATCGCGACAGATCCCGGCGACCTCCGACTCAGCCGTCACCTTCGGCGCCGTCGACTCGCTCCGCTCGCTCACGGTCACTCCTCGTCTCTGGCCCGCACCGACGCACCAGCGCGCCACCCCCAGGACCTGCACCCGGGCCGTACGAGCACGTCCGTCCATCCTCCCCCCAGCCCCCCACCCGGAGCCACCCCCCACGCATCCTCGAAACCCCCTGGTCACGCCCCCGTCACAGCCGCCCCCTTGCCCCCGCCACCTGCCCCGCTCCCCCGCCCGGAGCCGTTTTGGGAGCCCAAGCGGATCTTTGCTACAGTTACATCTGTCAGCGCGACGGACGAGAGATCGGAAGCCGCGAGGACGACACCCCGTCCGGGTGGCGGAATGGCAGACGCGCTAGCTTGAGGTGCTAGTGCCCTTTATCGGGCGTGGGGGTTCAAGTCCCCCCTCGGACACAGAGAAATCCCCTCGGGGCTCGCAAGAGCTCCGGGGGGATTTTTGCGTTGTCCGCGGCGTCAGCTGTTCCGCACGGTCCCCGGCCGGTGGGGGTGGGGGGTGGGCTGGCGCGGGACGGGGGTGGGGACGGTGTGGCCGGTGTGGTCGTCGGTGTGCCAGGACTGGGACTGGAAGGCGAGGAAGATCGCGGTCCAGCGGTCCTCGGCGGGGCGGTGGATGAGGAGGGCGCCGTCCTGGTAGACGCCGTCGTCGGCGCGGAAGCGGCCGCTGTTGCCCTGGTTGAGGTGGATGTCGTGGACGCCGTTGCCGGGGAGGAAGCCGAACACCTTGTCGGGGATGCCCGGTTCGGGGCCGAAGCGCTGGCCGAAGACGTAGAGGGCGGCGGTCGGGTCGGCGATGGCGTGCTGGACGTGGCGGTCGAGCAGGTCGGCGAGGTCGTTGTCGGGGCCCGGGGCGTCGGGCGGGAGGAGCCGGAGGGCGGCGGGGTCGAAGAGGTGGCCCCGGACGAAGTCCAGGCTCGCCGTGCCGGGGCGGGACGGGAGCGGGTTCCAGCCGCTGCCGGCGGGCGGGAGGAGGGCGGTGACGGGGTGCCGGAAGTCCTCGTCGACGAGGTAGCGCAGGTCGGCGGGGGCCTGCTGGGAGAGGACGTTCACCGCGGCGCGGTAGTCGGTGCCGTGCGCGTCGCGCAGGTGGATCTGGTAGTGCGGGGTGTCGGTGGCGCCTTCGCGGCGCCGGTCGACGGCGGTGGCGGCGAGCACGCCGTAGTCGCGGATCGGCATGGGTGCGGTCCCTCGTGGTGGGTCGGTGGGGCTGGTCGCCTCCGTTATCGCGCAGTCGTCCGGGCAGGTGGTGGCGATTCGACGGATGTTCACCTGCCGTCCCCCGAGGGGGTGGGAACGTCCTCCGGTCGTTGACACCGGGCCGGCCCGGACGGTGCGGGGCCGGGCCCGCTCAGCCGGTCGGCGCGCGGCCCGGGTCGGCCGGAGCCGGGGCCGGGGTGCGGCCGAGCCGCCCCCGGATCAGCTCCCCCGCGATGAAGGCCGTCACCCCGGTGACGATCAGCAGCGGCGTCTCGTCGCCGGCGTCGCCGCCCAGCAGGGCCGTCGCCAGCACCATGCTGGTGAGCGGCAGCCGGGTGACGGCCGCAGCGGAGGCGGCCAGCCCGGCGGCCAGGGCGGCGGCGCTGCCGAAGCCGGGCAGCGCCGCGCAGGCGATGCCGAGCGCCGCACCGAGCAGGAGCGCCGGGAAGATCGGCCCGCCGCGCAGGCTGCCCAGGGCGATCCCCCAGGCGACCCCCTTGCACAGCACCAGGGCGAGCAGCACGTCGACCGGCCAGGCCGCCGGGTCGGCCGCCAACGTGCCCAGGGTGGCCTGCCCGGAGAGCGCGGCCTCCACCGGCGTACGGCCGGTGAGCAGCGCGTACGCGGTGAGGCAGCCGCCGACGGCGAGGGCGCAGACCACGGTGCGGACGGCGGTCCGCCCGGGCCGGGAGCCGAGGGCGACGAAGGTCTTGACCCGTCGGCCGAGCGCCTTCCCGGCCAGCAGGATCACGGTGACCGCGACGGCCAGCGGGATGCCCCAGAGGAAGTCGCCGGGGTCGGGGACACTGCTCGGCGGGACCTGCGGCAGCGAGAGCGCGCCGATCGACAGCCCGGTCCAGTGGCCGAAGCCGGTGAACACCAGTGCGCCGACGCCGCTGGCCAGCAGGCAGGGCAGGATCAGGGCGGTCAGCTGCGGCCCGCCCAGGCCGGCCGCCTCGATCATCATCACTCCGGCCACCAGCGGGCTGCCGAAGATGGTGGAGATCGCCGCCGCCGCGCCGGCCGCGCCCAACACCGCCACCAGCTGGGGGTGTTCGGTCCGTTTCGCGGACCGGACGGCGAGCAGGGCGAGGCCGCCGCCCATGGCCATCAGCGGCGCCTCCGGGCCGAGCACCGCCCCGAGTGGCAGGCAGAAGAGCGCGGCGAGCACCACGCCGGGGACGGCACGGGGCGGGGTGGGCGGGCCGCCGAGCCCGTCGACGGGAATGTGGCCGCCGTGCCCCGGCATCCGGATGACCACCGGGGCGAGCAGCAGTCCGGCGACCAGCAGGACGGGCAGCGGCCACCACCAGGGGGCGCGGTCCAGCCCGACGGCGTCCGGCAGGCTCTCCCAGATCCAGTTCTGGAGCTCGTGCTCCAGGCTGACGAAGCCGAAGGCGGCCAGCGAGACCGGGATGCCGACGAGCGCGGACACCACCAGCAGGACGAGGTAGCCCCGGCCGAACAGCACCGCCCGCAGGCTCGTCGGGCCGTCGCCCTGCTGCTGGGTCCCTGGCGCCGCACCCGGACTCGTCCCCGGCATCGCCGCTCCTTCGCGCTCCGGGGGGCCGCTCGCTCCCCGTCCTGCGACCGAGTGTGGCCCGGGGCCGATCACCGCGCACGGCACCCGGTCCGTCAACCGCGCCCCGGACCAGCCGAGTTGCGCCGCACGGGTGAAGCGGGAGGGTGAAGCGGGAGGGTGCTCCGGGAACGTGCTCAGACCCGGTGGGCGTCCCCGAGCGCACTCTCGATGCCCTGGACCATCCGCCACAGCGGCGCCCGGCGGCTGGCGACCAGCACCACCACGTCGTCGGCCCCGGCCCCGCCGTCCGGGCCGGCCTCGGCCTGACGGTCGCTCCAGGTGCCGGTGACGAAGGCCATCGCGGCGTCCACCTCGGCCACCCAGTCGCTCTCGCCGCCCGAGCGCAGCCAGGTGCGCAGCGCGTGGTTGTGCGCGGAGACCACGGCGGCGGCGATCACGTCGGCGCGCAGCGCGCCGTCGGGGCGGTCGGCGAACCGGCCGCGCAGGTAGTGGGCGAGCGTGTGCTCGTAGCGCCAGACCACCGACAGCTCGTACGCCCGCAGGCCGGGCACCTTGCGGGTGAGGCGGTAGCGCTGGACGGAGAAGGAGGGCTGCTCGGCGTACATCCGCAGGACCAGGCGGGCGGCGTCGCTGGCGTGCTTGACCGGGTCCTCCTCGCCGGTGCCGGACTCCAGGAACTCCGTCATCTCGGCGAGGCCGCGCTCGTGGTCGGGGAAGACCACGTCCTCCTTGGCCGGGAAGTAGCGGAAGAAGGAGCGTCGGCCGACCCCGGCGAGCGAGACGATGTCGTCGATGGTGGTCTGTTCGAAGCCGCGCTCCAGGAAGAGCTCGAAGGCGGCGGCCACCAGCGCCTCGCGCATCGCCGGCTTCGAGGGACCGTCGGTCATGGGCAGGTCCTGCTCTTCCTTCTCGCTCATTCCCGCAACATATATCGACGGGGGGCGGGCAACGCCGGGGTGCCCGGCCGTTCGACCGAACGGCCGGGCGAGGCCTCCGCTACGGGAGGTTGCGGGCCATGACGATGCGCTGGACCTGGTTGGTGCCCTCGTAGATCTGGGTGATCTTCGCGTCCCGCATCATCCGCTCCACCGG